>VRUE01000115.1 GCA_019456285.1 Solirubrobacterales bacterium
GGCTGCGCCCGATCACCCACACCTCGGCGAAGCAGCTGGTGCCCGTCGCCAACAAGCCCGTGCTCTTCTACGGGATCGAGGCGCTGGTCGACGCCGGGGTGGGCGAGATCGGGATCATCATCGCCCCGGAGACCGGCGACGAGATCCGCGAGGCGGCGGGTGACGGCTCGGCCTTCGGGGCGAAGATCACCTACATCGTCCAGGACGAGCCGAAGGGGCTCGCCCACGCCGTGCTGACCGCCGAGGAGTTCATCGCCGGCTCGCCCTTCGTTATGTACCTCGGCGACAACCTCCTGGCCGACGGCCTGCGCGGCCTCGTCGCTGCCTTCCGCGAGGCCGAGCCCGATGCGCTGATCCTCCTCACCCCGGTCGATGACCCCGGCTCCTACGGGGTCGCGGAGCTGGACGGGGAGCGGGTCGTGCGGCTAGTCGAGAAGCCCAAGGACCCGCCCTCCAACCTCGCCCTGGTCGGCGTCTACCTCTTCGGCCCCTCGATCTTCGACGCCGCCCGCGCCCTGGAGCCCTCCTGGCGGGGCGAGCTGGAGATCACCGAGGCGATCCAGAAGCTGCTCGAGGACGGCCACCGGGTGCAGTCGGAGGTGGTCAGCGGCTGGTGGAAGGACACCGGCCGGCTCGCCGACATGCTGGAGGCCAACCGGCTGGTGCTGGAGGAGATCGAGACCCGGCTGGACGGCGAGATCGACGCGGACTCGCGGGTCGAGGGCCGGGTCGTGGTCGAGCCGGGCGCGACCGTGAAGGGCTCGGTCGTGCGCGGCCCGGCCGTGATCGGCGCCGGCGCCCACATCGAGGACGCCTACGTCGGCCCCTACACCTCGATCGGCGAGGAGGTGCGGATCTGCCGCTCCGAAATCGAGCACTCGATCGTCCTCTGCGGCTCGGTGGTCGAGGATCTCGGCACGCGGATCGAGGCGAGCCTGCTCGGCCGCGAAGTGAAGCTGACCCGCAGCGACGGGATGCCGAAGACGCTGCGGATGCTGGTCGGCGACAAGTCGGAGATCAAGATCATCTGATGGGTGCCCGGCGATGAAGATCCTGGTCGCGGGCGCCGGGGGAATGCTGGGACGGGACGTCGTGCAGGCGGCCGCCAACGCCGGCCACGACGTGGTCGGCTTCGGCCACAACGCGCTCGACGTGACCGACGCCGCGGCGGTCACCGCGAAGCTGGGGCAGGAGCGCCCCGACGTGGTCATCCACTGCGCCGCCTGGACCGACGTCGACGGGGCCGAGGGGGCCGAGGAGGCGGCGATGGCCGTCAACGGCGCCGGCGCGGGCAACGTCGCCGCCGCCGCCGCGGCGGTCGGCGCCAGCGTCGTCTACGTCTCCAGCGACTACGTCTTCGACGGCGCCAAGGGCGCGCCCTACGTCGAGACCGACCAGCCGGCGCCGCTCTCCGCCTACGGCCGCACCAAGCTGGCCGGCGAGGAGGCGACCGCCGCCGCCAACAAGCGCCACTTCACCGTCCGCTCCTCCTGGCTGTTCGGGATCGGCGGCGGCAACTTCGTCGAGACGATGCTGCGGCTGGCCGCCGACCACGGCGAGGTCCTGGTCGTCCGCGACCAGGTCGGCTCGCCGACCTACACCTGGCACCTCGCCCACGGGATCGTCCGCCTGATCGAGGGGGTCGAGTTCGGCATCCACCACATGGCCGCCGCCGGCGCCTGCTCCTGGTACGAGTTTGCGCGGGAGATCTTCGACCAGGCCAAGGTCGAGTGCAAGGTGCTCTCGGCGACGACCGAGATGCTGGGGCGCCCGGCCCCCCGCCCCGCCTACTCAGCCCTGGTCAGCCAGCGCGAGCACGTCATCGAGCTGCCCTCCTGGCAGGACGGGCTGGCCGGCTACCTCGCCCAGCGCTCGGCGGAGAGGGAGGCGGCGTGAAGCTGCTGGTCACCGGCGCCGCCGGCTTCATCGGCTCCACCTACGTTCGCCTCGTGCAGGACGACCACGAGGTCGTCGTCCTCGACAAGCTGACCTACGCGGGACGGCGCGAGAACCTGCCCGAGGGCGTCGAGCTGGTGGTCGGCGCGATCGAGGACCCGGCGATCGTCCGCGAGGCGATGGAGGGCTGCGACGCCGTCGTCAACTTCGCTGCCGAGTCCCACGTCGATCGCTCGATCGACGACCAGGACGCCTTCGCCCGCACCCACGTGATCGGCACCGGCGTCCTCCTCGACGC
>VRUE01000021.1:0-9556 GCA_019456285.1 Solirubrobacterales bacterium
CAGTGGCTCCAGCCGCCGGCGGACTCGTCGACCACGTCGGCCATCTCCCCAAGCGCGGCCGCGCGGCCGGTCCGGCGCTGGGCGAACTCGTGGAGGTCGAGGACGCGGATGCGGCGCTGGTTGCCGACGCGGCGATACGGGATCGCCTCGACCTCCAGCAACTCGTTCAGATGCGGACGCGAGACGCCGAGCATGCCGGCGGCCACCTGCGAGGAAACCTCCTCGTCGGAGTCGAAGACGAGCACCTGGCGGCCGGGTACCGACTGCGCTGCCAGATAGCGGCGCAGGAACCCGACGGGGAACAGCGCCGCCGTCTTGCGCGGCCGTTTGATCTGCACCTCGATGAATGCGTCGTCGTCAAGGTCAGCAAGCACATCGAGCGCCTCGCGGGCACGCTCCAGCTTGCCGTGCAGCGCCGCCAGCTCGCCGGGGTCGATCCGCCCCGCCTCGATCTCCGCCCAAAGCCAGCGCCGGTAGCGCTCGATCAGCTCGCCGCTCGCTGAACGTCGGAGCGGGCGGGACCCGCTGTCTCAAGACGCCCGGTTTCGAGGGTCTACGCGCAACTCGCAAGCCACGCCCGACCTGATCGGGTGCTGCCTCGAAGCGACGCTCCATCCGGCGATCGACCTACCGTTGCCCTGGTCGGATCGTCAACGAGGCGGCGAGGAGATGCCAGTGAGCGAGCTGCAAGATGCCGATGCGACGGCGCGGGATCGGGGCGTCGGCACCGACGTCGTCGTGCAGATCAAGGTCAAGCTGCGGGGGGTCTCGAAGCCGCCGGTCTGGCGGCGGCTTCTGGTCCACAGCGACACTTGTCTGGATCGCCTGCACGAGGCGATCGTGGCCGCGTTCGGCTGGCAGGGCTATCACATGCACGTCTTCGCCAGCGGTCCCGACGAGTTCGGGGTGCCCGATCCGCAGCTCGGATTCATCGACGAGCGCCGGGTGAGCCTCGGTCAGTTGATCGGCGGCGTCGGCGATCGGCTTCGCTACACCTATGACTTCGGCGACAGCTGGGAGCACGAGATCGTGGTCGAGGAATTGCTCGACGCCGATCCCGAGGTCCACTACCCGGTCCTGCTGGCCGCGAAGGGGGCCTGCCCACCGGAGGACTGCGGCGGCCCGTGGGGATACGCGGAGCTGAAGGAGATCCTCGCCGATCCCGCCCACGATCAGCACCAGGAGATGCTCGACTGGCTGGGCCTGGGCGACGCCTCTGCGTTCGATGCCGGCGGGCTCGATGCGGACGAGATCGAGGCGGAGCTCGCCCTCAGCGGCGCTGGCCGCTGATCGCCGAAGCGGGGGGACCCGCTAACTCAATACCTCTCCTCAATAGCTCCAGATCGAGCCCCTCGGGGGAACGTGGGGGGAACGAAAGGGGTCAAAAAGAGCCTTTTGCTGACTTTCGCTGACTCGCGTTGACCTGTCGGTAAATGGCCGCCTGAGAGGCCGCAATCCCGCTTCTCAAGCGGAGAGGCGAGAGCGGGGCAGCCAGGACTCGAACCTGGAATCGCCGGTTTTGGAGACCGGTGCCTTAGCCGGTTGGGCCACTGCCCCGAGGGAAGCCATGCTAGCCGGCGAAATCCCGGATCGCGGCTGGGCTCGCGACTGCGAGCCACGATGCGGGCGGAGGGACTTGAACCCCCAAGCTCTTTCGAGCACCGGCACCTAAAGCCAGCGTGTTTGCCATTTCACCACGCCCGCGCGGCCTCAACGTGCAACCTTAACGCGCGACCAATGCCGCAGCGTCGCTCATAGATTCTATGATCGACGCCGTGACCGTGGGAGAGGTGAGGCCGGGCTACGAGCTCTGGCGGCCCAACCAGGAAAAGGCCGAGTCGATCGCGACCAAGTTCGTGATCGTCTTCCTGCTGCTCGCCACCTCGGCGATCGCGGCGCTGGTGGCGATCACCGGCTTCTCGCTGCTCGACGGCGGCGGCGGCATGGGGGCCGTCTGCCTGATCTACGCCGCGCTCTACGCGTTCTTCGCCTTCCTCGTCGCCCGCTGGAGCCGCGGCATCCTCCCGGTCGCCGCCGCCCTCTCGATGATCCTGGCGATCTTCTGCGCGGTCGCCGCCGACAGCTGGTTCGCCCGCAACAAGGCAGGCTTCGAGGAGGCGCTGATCCCGGTGCCGCTGATCGGGCTGCTGGTCGTGCTGCTGGTCGTCATCCAGCTCATCCTGGTCGCGGTCGCGCTCCACGGCTTCAACCAGGGGTGGCACGTCGAGGAGGAGCGCCCGATCGGCTCCGGCGAGGACTACGGCGCCGGCGCCCCGCCCGACCCGGGCGCACCGCAGCCGGCGTAGCCGAATCGACCGCCGTTTGCAGGAAGTCCGCGCCGGGCCTGTGGATAAGGACCTATCCGGTAGGGAGCGCACCCCTGGCTGCGGCCTGGATGGCGTCGCGGATGGCCTGATCTCGGGCTGTTGCGACTGGCCGGGGCAGTAGCGTCGGCCTTACAATGCTGATGAGCTGCGGCGGTGGAGGAATTGGCAGACTCTGGACTCTCAAAAGGTCCTGCCCGAAAGGGCGTGTGGGTTCGAATCCCACCCGCCGCACTACCGAGGCCCTCGGATGAGATCCGCGGGCGAAACCAAGCGGGTCAAGACCCTGTCAGCCGAGGGGCTCAACAACTGCGCGATTTCCCGGACAACTGGGATACCACGTAGCACGATCAGCGGCTGGCTCAATGGCCGGGAACCGAAGTTTGGCTCCGGCCGCACTCGTGGAGGCGCATGTGCGCGATGCGGGGATCTGCAACATCCGATGCCTGGGCTTGTCATCCACGCGTACGCTTATCTCTTAGGCCTGTATCTCGGTGATGGCTGTCTCCTCAGACATGCACGCGGCGTCTACAGACTGCACGTCACGCTCGACGCCGCCCACCCGGTCATAGCAGCCGAGTGTCAGGCCGCAATGGGAATCGTCATGCCGGCAAGCCGCGCCGGCAGCAGACGGGATCCACATTGCCGAATGCTGCACGTTGTCTCCTACTCGCAGCATTGGCCGCATCTGTTCCCCCAGCACGGTCCCGGGTTGAAGCACAAGCGCAAGATAGCCCTCGAGCCTTGGCAGGAGCGGGTCGTCGAGCGCTATCAGGGCCGCCTGCTACGCGGCCTGATCCACTCGGACGGCTGCCGAATCACGAACACAATCCGGCACCCGAAGAAGACCTATGCATATCCCCGTTACTTCTTCTCCAACCGCTCCCTCGACATCCAGGGCATCTTCTGCGACGCCTGCGACCGGCTCGGAATCGCCTGGCGGCAGGACGGCCCCTGGAACATCTCCGTCGCCCGCCGCGAGGCCGTGGCGATTATGGACCGCCACGTCGGCCCGAAGCGCTGACTCCGCTCCGCCGCGATAATCAGGCCGTGGAGTCCGCATCCTCACCGAGGGGAGAGCTGCTCTGGGAGCCGTCCGCGGAGCTGGTCGAGCGCTCGCGCCTGACCGAGTACATGCGCTGGCTGGAGGCCGAGCGCGGGCTGCGGTTCGACTCCTACGAGGAGCTGTGGCGCTGGTCGGTCGATGACCTCGAGGCTTTCTGGTCCTCGATCTGGGACTTCTTCGAGGTGCGGGCCGACGGCGGCTACGAGCGGGTGCTGGGCAGCCGCGAGATGCCGGGGGCGGAGTGGTTCGCGGGAGCGCGGCTCAACTACGCCGAGCACGTCTTCGCCGGCAAAGACGACGCCGAGACGGCGATCCTGCACGCCTCCGAGCTGCGCGACCTGAGCGGGCTGAGCTGGGGCGAGCTGCGCGCCCGGGTCGCCGCGGCCGCGACGGGCCTGCGCGACCTCGGGGTCGAGCGCGGTGACCGGGTCGTCGCCTACATGCCGAACGTCCCCGAGGCGATCGTCGCCTTCCTCGCCACCGCCAGCCTCGGCGCGATCTGGTCCAGCTGCTCGCCCGACTTCGGCCCGGCCAGCGCCGTCGACCGCTTCGCCCAGATCGAGCCCAAGGTCCTCCTCGCGGTCGACGGCTACCGCTACGGCGGCAAGGACTTCGACCGCCGCGAGACGCTGGCCCGCCTCCAGGCCGAGATGCCGAGCCTGGAGCGCACCGTCGTCCTCCCCTACCTCGACCCCGACCCCGACCTCTCCCCCCTGCGCGACGCGATCCGCTGGGCGGAGCTGCTCGCCGCCGGCAGGGGCGCCGAGCTGAGCTTCGAGCGCGTCCCCTTCGACCACCCGCTCTGGGTCCTCTACTCCTCCGGCACCACCGGCCTGCCGAAGGCGATCGTGCAGGGCCAGGGCGGCATCCTGCTCGAGCACCTGAAGAAGCTCCACCTCCACGTCGACGCCCACCCCGGCGACCGCCTCTTCTGGTTCACCACGACCGGCTGGATGATGTGGAACTTCCTCGTCTCCGGGCTGCTGACCCGCGCCGCGATCGTCCTCTACGACGGCAGCCCGGGCCACCCCGACATGAACGTGCTCTGGGACCTGGCCGAGCGGGCCGGGGTGACGATGTTCGGCACCAGCGCCTCCTACATAGCCGCCTGCATGAAGGCCGGGGTCGAGCCGGCCGCCGGCCGCGACCTCAGCCGCCTCGGCGCCGTCGGCTCGACCGGCTCCCCCCTCTCCCCGGAGGGCTTCGACTGGGTCTACGAGCAGCTCGGCGCCGACACCTGGCTCTTCTCGACCAGCGGCGGCACCGACCTCTGCACCGCCTTCGTCGGCGGGGTGGCGCTGCTGCCGGTCCACCGGGGCGAGCTTCAGGGCCGCGCCCTCGGCGCCGCGATCGAGGCCTGGGACGAGGAGGGAAACCCGGTGATCGACGAGGTCGGCGAGCTGGTCGTCACCGAGCCGATGCCCTCGATGCCGGTCTTCTTCTGGGACGACCCGGACGGCAGCCGCTACCGGGCCAGCTACTTCGAGCGCTACCCCGGCATCTGGCGCCACGGCGACTGGATCGAGATCACCTCGCGCGGCAGCGCGATCATCTACGGCCGCTCCGACGCGACCGTCAACCGCTCCGGCGTCCGCATGGGCACCAGCGAGATCTACCGCGCCGTGCTCGGCGTCGAGGCGGTCCTCGAGGCGCTCGTCGTCGACATCCCCCGCCCCGGGACGGAGGGCTGGATGCCGCTCTTCGTGGTCCTCCGCGAGGGCGCCGAGCTGGACGGCGAGCTGCGGCGGGAGATCGCCCGCCGGGTCCGCGAGCAGTGCTCCCCCCGCCACGTCCCCGACCAGGTCTTCCAGATCGCCGCGGTGCCCCGCACCCTGAGCGGCAAGGCGCTCGAGGTGCCGGTGAAGCGGATCCTGATGGGCGCCCCCGCCGAGCAGGCGGCCAGCCGCGACTCGCTCGCAAATCCGGCGGCGCTCGACTACTTCGTCGAGCTGGCCGGGGCGCTCGACGCCGCGTAGGCCGCCGGCCCTACGGCGTCCGCCGCCGCAGGGTGGCGGCGGCGAGCGCCAGCAACAGCAGCGTCGCCCCCGAGATGACCGCCACGTCGAGCACGCCGCGCGAGCCGAGCGGGCCGAACGCGACCGCGGAGGTGAGCACCGCCTGGACCGTCGCAACGAGCGCGAAGGCGACCCCGTAGCCGAACAGAAGGTCCAGCTTCGCCAGCGGCAGCGACATCAGCCGCTCCAGGGTCCCCGTGGTCCGCTCGCGCAGCATCGTGATCGAGGTGACGACGAACATCATGCTGAACGGGAACAGCCCGACCAGCGGCCCGCCGATCCGCTGGAAGGACTCGGGATCCTGGTGGAACGCCCCCTTGAGCAGGGCGAGCAGGAACGGCGGCACCACCATCAGCAGCGCGATGGTGCGCGAGTCACGGCGCAGCTGGGTGAGCACCCGCAGCGCAGTCGCCCAGGTGATCCGCGCGCTCACCGCGCCTGCCGCTCCTCGATCAGCGCCAGGAAGGCCTCGTCGAGCCGCTGGCGACCGGTCCGCTCCCGCAGCTCTTCCGGCGACTCGGCGGCGAGCAGCTCGCCGTCGCGCATCAGCAGCAGCTCGTCGCAGTGCTCGGCCTCCTCCATCACGTGGCTGGAGACGAGCAGCGTCGTCCCAGCGGCGGCCAACGAGCGGAAGGTCCCCCAGAGGTCGCGGCGCAGCACCGGGTCGAGGCCGACGGTCGGCTCGTCGAGGACCAGCACCTCGGGCTCGCCGAGCAGCGCGGTGGCGAGTGAGACGCGGGCTCTCTGCCCGCCGGAGAGGCTGGAGACGACCTGGCCGGCCTGCTCGCCGAGCGCCACCGTCGCGATCGTCTCGTCGATCCGCCCGGGGCGAACGCCGAGCACCCGCGCGAAGTAGCGCAGGTTCTCCCGGGTGCTGAGATCGCCGTAGACCGACGGCGCCTGGGTCACGTAGCCGACCCGGGCCCGCAGCGGCGGCGAGCCGCCCGGCTCGCCGAGCACCTCGACACCTCCCGACTCGACGATCTGGACCCCGACGATCGCTCGCATCAGCGTCGTCTTGCCGCAGCCGCTCGGCCCGAGCAGCCCGGTCACCCTGCCTCGCGAGATCGAGAAGCTGAGCCCGTGCAGCACCTCCTTGCCCCCGCGCCTGACGATCAGCGACTCGACGGCGATCGAGGGGCTGGCGCTCATCCCGGGCGGCTCAGGCCGGCGTGATCGGGTTGCGGCGCTCGGCGAAGGAGCGGTCCTTGCCCGCCGCCAAGGCGAAGCGGCGGATCAGCTCGGCGCGCAGGTCCTCGGGCTGGACCACGGCGTCGACGACCAGCTCGGAGGCGAGGTGGAGGATGTCGATGTCGGCCGTGTACTCCTGGCGCTTCCGCGCGATGAAGGCCTGCCGCTCGGCCTCGTCCTCGATCGCCTGGATCTGGTTGTAGAAGACGGCGTTGATCGCCGCCTGCGGGCCCATCACCGCGATCGAGGCGCTGGGCAGGGCGATGCAGCAGTCGGGCTCGAAGGCCGGCCCCGCCATCGCGTAGAGGCCGGCCCCGTAGGCCTTGCGGACGATCACCGAGAGCTTCGGCACCGTCGCCTCCGAGACGGCGCTGATCATCTTCGCGCCGTGGCGGATGATCCCCTGGCGCTCGACCGCGGCGCCGATCATGAAGCCCGGCACGTCGGCGAGGAAGAGCAGCGGCAGGTTGAAGGCGTTGCAGGTCTGGATGAAGCGCGCCGCCTTGTCGGCCGAGTCGACGAACAGCACGCCGCCCTTCTGCCGTGGCTGGCTGGCGACGACGCCGACGGCGCGGCCGTCGAGCCGCGCGTAGCCGACGATCAGCTCCTTCGCCCAGCGCCTCTGGACCTCGAGGAGGGAGCCGGCATCGAGCAGCGAGTCGAGCAGCTCGCGCATCTCGAAGGGCTGGTTCTCGTCGGCGGGGACGATCTCGCCGATCGGCGCCTCGGAGGCGGGCGCCGCGGCCGGCGCGGCGGGCGGCTGCTCACGCCAGCTGCCGGGCATGAAGGAGAGGTAGCGCTTCGCCAGGTCGATCGCCTCCTCGTCGCTCTTGCCCAGGAAGTGGCCGCAGCCGGAGACGCCGGTGTGCATCTTCGCCCCGCCCATCTCCTCCAGCGTCACCTGCTCGCCGATCACCATCTCGGCCATCCGCGGCGACCCCAGGTACATAGAGGCGTTGCCCTCGCGCATGATCACCACGTCGCAGAAGGCCGGGATGTAGGCGCCGCCGGCGGCGCTGGGGCCGAACAGCAGGCAGACCTGGGGAACCTGGCCGGAGAGGCGCACCTCGTTGTGGAAGATCCGCCCGGCGCCGCGGCGGCCGGGGAACATCTGCACCTGGTCGGTGATCCGCGCCCCGGCCGAGTCGACCAGGTAGACCATCGGGACCTGGAGCTTCAGGGCCCGCTCCTGGACACGGAGGATCTTCTCGACCGTCTTCGGCCCCCAGGAGCCTGCCTTCACGGTCGGGTCGTTGGCCATCAGCGCGACGCGGCGGCCGTCGATCGTCGCCAGGCCGGTGAGGACGCCGTCGGCGCCCAGCCCCTCCTTCTCCCAGTTGGCGAGCAGCCCCTCCTCGGCGAAGGAGCCGGGGTCGACCAGCCGCTCGACCCGCTCGCGGACCGGCAGCTTGCCCTGCCCGGCGGTCTTCTCGTGGTGGCGCTGCGGGCCGCCGCCGAGGGCGGCCTCCAGAGCCTTGGCGAAGTCGGTCACGGTGGCGGAGCCTAACCGCCCCGGCCACCGTGCCAGTCCACCGGCCCGGCGCGCAGCACCTGGGCGCCGAGCGGGCGGCCGAGCACCTCCTGGGCGGCGCCCGAGGCCTCGATCAGCCGCGGCAGGTCGACCCCGGTCTCGATTCCCATCTCGTGCAGCATCGAGACCACGTCCTCGCTGGCGACGTTGCCGGTCGAGCCCGGCGGCACCGGGCAGCCGCCCAGCTCGCCGAAGCTCGACTCGAAGGAGTCGACCCCCTCCTCCAGCGCGGCCAGCACGTTGGCCAGCCCCTGGCCGCGGGTGTTGTGGAAGTGGGCGGTCAGCTCAACCCCGCCGAGGCGCTCGCGGGCGGCGGCGAAGAGTTCGTGGACCTGGCGCGGATTCGCCATCCCGGTGGTGTCGCCGAAGCCGACCTCGGCGCAGCCGGCGGCGGCGAGCCGCGCGGCGATCTCGAAGACGCGCTCGGGCGGCACCTGGCCCTCGTAGGGGCAGCCGAAGGAGACCGAGATCACGCCCTCGCAGCGCAGCCCCGCCTGGCGCGCGGTGGCCAGCGTCCGCTCCAGCCCGCCCAGCGACTCCTCGATCGAGCGGTTGACGTTGCGCCGGTTATGGGTCTCCGAGGCGGAGAGGAAGACGCTCACCCCGTCGAAGCGCTCGCGCATCCCCAGCGCCCGCTCCAGCCCACGCTCGTTCGGGATCAGCACCGAGAAGGCGACGCTCTCGCGACGCTGCACCCCGGCCAGCACCTGCTCCGCGTCGGCGAGCTGCGGGATCACCTCGGGCCGCACGAAGGAGGTGACCTCGATCCGCCCCAGGCCGCTCGCCGAGAGCATGTCGATCAGCCGCACCTTGTCGGCGGTGGCGATCGTCTCCGGCTCGTTCTGGAAGCCGTCGCGGGGGCCGACCTCGCGGATCCGCACGGTGCTCGGCATCGGGTTCATCGCGCGGCAAGCTTAGGACCTATCCCGGTAGGGCCCGCACCCCTGGCTGCGGCCTGGATGGCGTCGCGGATGCTTCGTCCTTAGGCCCAGCCGTGCCTTCGAGCCGCCGCGCGACAGCGGCCAGGGTCGCGCGGACGTGGCCGGCCTCGAAACGCACCTGGGCGTGAGTGAAGCGGAGCGGCGTCATGCCGGCTGCCGTATGTGCCTGATCACGCAACCGATCGCGTGCCTGCCGCGCCGGCGTTCGGTGATACCGAAGGCCATCGGTCTCCACCACGAGGGCGAGGTGAGGCCAGAAGAAGTCAACCTTGAACCCGTTGAGGTGCTGCCCCGTGAGCGGCGGTGAGAGGCCCGCGTCAGCCGCCAGCGGCAGGAACCGACGCTCGAGCTCCGATTCGGTGAGCCTGAAGGTGTGCCGGCCGAGAATGTCGCGCAATCTCCCGACACCAGGCTGTCCGGGATACGCGTCCAGCGCCGCGAACAGCGTTTCGGGATCGGTCAGCTCGAGCCTGTCGGCCTCGTTGATC
>VRUE01000021.1:9656-16850 GCA_019456285.1 Solirubrobacterales bacterium
CCGATTGCCGACTGGCGCGGTCCGCCGACGCAAGGGCGCCGGATCTCAGACCATCCCGAGCCCGCCGCTGACGCCGAGGGTCTCGCCGGTCACGTAGGTGGCGTCGTCGGAGGCGAGGAAGGCGGCCGCGGCGGCGACCTCCTCCGGCTGGCCGAGGCGACCGAGCTGGGTCGCGGCGCGCATCGTCTCGATCAGCTTCTCGCCGATCTCGCCGAACTCCTTGGCGCCCATCAGCAGCGGCGTCTCGATCGGGCCGGGGGCGATCGAGTTGGCGGTGATCTCGTAGCGAGCGTTCTCGCGGGCGATCGCCTTCATGAAGGCGACGATCCCACCCTTCGCGGCCGAGTAGACGGCGGAGCCCTTCGAGCCGACCCGTCCCGCCTCCGAGGAGATGCTGACGATCCGCCCGTACTTGGCCTGCTGCATCGCGGGCAGCGCGGCATGGGTGCAGTTGAGGACGCCCCCGAGGTTGACCGCCAGCACCCGCTGCCACTGCTCCGGCACGGTGCAGGTGAAGAAGCCGAACTCGTCGGTGCCGGCGTTGTTGACGAGGATGTCCAGCGTGCCCGCCGCCTCGACCGCCGCCCGGGCGGACTCCAGCTCGGTCACGTCGAGCTCCAGCGCCTGGCCGGCGACCTCGCCCGCGACCCGCTCGGCCCCCTCGACGTCGATGTCGCCGACCCAGACCTCGGCCCCCTCGGCGGCGAGCCGCGCGGCGATCGCGGCACCGATCCCGCCGGCGGCGCCGGTGACCAGGGCCCTCCGTCCCTCCAGTCGCATCGGGCGGGAGCATAGACTGGCGCCGCCGTGGCACCCGACCAACCGATACCGATCGTCGGTGGAACCGGGGCGCTCGGCGCCGGCCTGGCGCTGCGCTGGGCGCGGGCCGGGGCGGCGATCGCGATCGGCTCGCGCTCGACGGAGCGCGCCGAGGAGGCGGCGGCGAGGATCCGCGAGGCCGCCCCCGGCGCCGCGGTCGAGGGCCTGGTCAACGAGGACGCCGCGAGGCGAGCCGAGATCGTCTTCCTCACCGTCCCCTTCCGCGCCCAGTCGGAGAACCTCAACAACCTGCGGGAGGCGCTGCGGCCCGGGCAGATCCTGGTCGACTGCACCGTCCCCCTCGCCGCCGCGGTGAGCGGCAGGGCGACCCGCTCGCTCGGCGTCTGGCAGGGCTCGGCGGCGCAGCAGGCGCAGGAGATGGTTCCGGAGGGAGTGACCGTGGTCGCCGCGCTGCACACGGTTGGAGCGCCGACCCTGGCCGACGCCGACCTGGAGCTGGACGAGGACGTCCTCGTCTGCGGCGACCGCAAGGCCGACAAGGCGCGGGTCGCCCGCCTGATCGAGCTGATCCCCGGCCTGCGCGCGGTCAACGCCGGGCCGCTGGAGACGGCGAGGATCGTCGAGCAGCTCACCCCTCTCCTGATCTCGGTCAACAGTCGTTATAAGGCACACGCCGGGATCCGCCTCACCGGGCTCCCCGAGGGCGACCACTGGGCATGAAGGTCGCGCTGCTCGCCGGCGGCACCGGCGGCGCCAAGCTCGGCGCCGGGATGCAGGAGGAGGTCGGCGCCGACCTCGCGGTGATCGCCAACACCGCCGACGACATCGAGCTGCTCGGCGTCCACGTCTCCCCCGACCCGGACCTCGTCACCTACTGGCTGAGCGGCGAAATCGACGCCGAGCGCGGCTGGGGGATCCGCGACGACTCCTTCACCGTCTTCGAGCGGCTTGCGAAGCTCGGCGCGCCCGGCTGGTTCTCCCTCTCCGACCGCGACCTCGCCGCCTGCCTCTACCGCCGCGAGTTCCTCGACGAGGGCGGGCGGCAGACCGACGCCCAGGCGCAGATCGCCCGCGCGCTCGGCGTCGCCGCGCGGGTGCTGCCGATGTGCGAGGCGCCGGTCCGCACCCGGGTTCTGACCGCGGCCGGGCGGCGCGAGCTGCAGGAGTACCTGATCGGCGACCGCGGCGAGCCGGAGGTGCGGGGGGTCGAGCTGGAGGGGATCGGCAAAGCCGAGCCGACCCCGGAGGTCCTCGAGGCGCTGCGCGTCGCCGACGCGATCGTGATCGGCCCCTCGAACCCGGTGATCAGCATCGGCCCGATCCTCGCCGTGCCCGGGATGCGGGAGTCGATCGCGGCGACCGGCGCCCCCGTCGTCGCGGTCAGCCCCTTCGTCGCCGGCAAGGTCGTCAAAGGGCCGACCGAGC
Organism: Solirubrobacterales bacterium; assembly: GCA_019456285.1. GTDB lineage: Bacteria > Actinomycetota > Thermoleophilia > Solirubrobacterales > 70-9 > VRUE01. The sequence goes on from VRUE01000021.1 coordinate 11,862, forward strand.
GCTTCATGGCGGCGGTCGGACGGCCCTCCACCGCGGTCGGCGTCGCCTCGCTGTACGAGGGGCTGATCGACGCGATGGTGGTCGACGACGGCGACCCGGACCCGCCGCCGGCCGAGATCCCGACCCTGGACGCGCCGACCCTGATGGAGGGCGCCGCCGGCCGGGCCAGGGTGGCGCGAACCGTGCTCGACTATGCGGCCCGTCTCACAGCGTCTCACCGTAGATGACGGCCCCAGAGCGTCGCCAAGGGTTGAAGGCGGCGGCGGTACTCCCCGTGAAGCGCTTCGGCGCGGCGAAGCGGCGCCTCGCCGCGGGCATCGACGGCGAGCGCCGTGAGGCTCTGGTCGCGGCGATGCTGGGAGACGTGCTGGAGGCGATCGCCGAGTCCCGCGCGGTCGGGCAGACGATCGTCGTCACCTCGGAGCCGCGCGCCGCCGAGATCGCCGCGGCGGCCGGGGCCGAGGTCGTGCCGGACCCGGTCGAGGGGGGGCACCTGGAGGCGGCGCTGACCGGGATCGCCCGCGCCGAGCAGCACGGCGCGGGCTGCGTCGTCCTGCTCCCCGGCGACTGCCCCCTGCTCGATCCTCGCGAGCTGGACCGGCTGCTGACCGGCGTCCCCGAGCGCTACGTCGCCGTCGTCCCCGACCGCCACGGCGCCGGCACCAACGCCCTGTTGCTGTCGCCGCCGGACGCGATCCGCCCAGCCTTCGGCGAGGGCAGCCGCGACCGCCACGTCGCCGCCGCCCGCCGGGCCGGCGTGCCCTTCGCGGTCGAGGAGCTGGCCTCGCTGGCGCTCGACCTCGACACCCCGGCCGACGTCGTCGCGCTGGCCCGCGAGCTGGAGTCCCGTCCGCGCCGCGGCAAGCGAACCGCGAAGGCGCTGGGGCTGTGAGCATCGAGGGGGAGCTGCGCGTCCTGCCCGTCGCCGGCCTGCCCGAGATCGCCGCGGGGATGCGGGTCGGCGAACAGCTCGCCGCCCACGCCGAGCTGCGCGACGGCGATCTCGTCGTCGTCGCCCAGAAGATCGTCTCCAAGGCGGAGGGAAGGGTGCGACGCCTCTCCTCGGTGCTGCCGGGCGGCGAGGCGCGCCGGCTTGCCGCGGTGCTCGGCAAGGGGCCGGCCCTGGTCGAGCTGATCCTCGCCGAGAGCCGCGAGGTGCTGCGGGCGGAGCGCGGCGTGCTGATCGTGGAGACCGGGCACGGCTTCGTCTGCGCCAACGCCGGCATCGACAGCTCCAACCTGCCCGACCCCGGCACGGTCAGCCTGCTGCCCGAGGACCCCGACGCCTCGGCGCGGCGGATCCGCGAGGAGATCCGCTCCGCCGCCGGGGCCACGGTCGCGGCGATCGTCTCCGACAGCTTCGGCCGCGCCTGGCGGCTGGGACAGGCCGAGGTGGCGATCGGCTGCGCCGGGATCGCCCCGCTCGACGATTGGCGCGGCCGCCGCGACGCGAGCGGGCGCGAGCTGAGGGCGACCCTGATCGCGATCGCCGACGAGGCGGCCGCCGCCGCCGACCTGGTGCGCGACAAGGCGAGCGGCGTGCCGGCGGCGATCGTCCGCGGCCTCGACCGCTTCGTGAGCGAGGAGCATGGCCCCGGCGCCGCGGCGCTGCGCCGCCCCCGCGACGAGGACCTCTTCCGCTAGTGGCGCGTTAGATGTCGAGCACGGCGGCGGCGCGGAAGCGGCTGGCGCGCAGATCGTCGAGCGCCCGGTTCGCCTCCGCCAGCGGGTAGACCTCGACCTCGGTGCGGACCGGGACCTGCGGCGCCAGCCTCAGGAACTCCTCGGCGTCGCGCCGGGTCAGGTTGGCGACCGAGCCGAGCATCCGCTCGCCCCAGAGGATCTGGTAGGGGAAGGCGGGGATCTCGCTCATGTGGATGCCGGCGCTGATGATCCTCGCCCCCTTGGCGCTGGCCCGCAGCGCCGCCGGCATCAGGGCGCCGACCGGGGCGAAGACGATCGCCCCGTCGAGCTGCTCCGGGGCGGGGCCGTCGGAGGAGCCGGCCCACTCGGCGCCGAGGCTGCGCGCGAACTCCTGGCCCGCCTCGTCGCCCTCCCGGGTGAAGGCGAAGACGCGCCGCCCTTGGTGGACAGCGATCTGGCAGAGGATGTGGGCGGAGGCGCCGAAGCCGTAGAAGCCGATCCGCTCGGCGTCGCCGACCAGGCGCAGCGCCCGGTAGCCGATCAGCCCCGCGCAGAGCAGCGGCGCCGCCTGCTCGTCGGGGTAGCCCGCCGGGATCGGGAAGCAGAAGCGCTCGTCGGCGACCGCCAGCTCGGCGTAGCCGCCGTCGATGTCGTAGCCGGTGAAGCGGCCGCGGTCGCAGAGGTTCTCGCGGCCGCTCGTGCAGTAGCGGCACTCGCCGCAGGTCCAGCCCAGCCAGGGGACGCCGACCCGGTCGCCGAGCGCGAAGCGCTCCGCCCTCTCCCCCCGGCCGACCACCGAGCCGACGATCTGGTGGCCGGGAACGAGCGGCAGCTTCGGCTCGGTGAGGTCGCCGTCGACGATGTGGAGGTCGGTGCGACAGACGCCGCAGGTAGCGACCGAGACCAGCACCTGGCCGGAGGCCGGACGCGGGTCGGGCGGCTCAGCGGGCCGCAGGGGCTGGCGCTGCCGCTCCAGAACCATCGCGCGCATCGCCCCATGATGCCCGCCTCGGCGGCCTGACGCCATAAGTCTCGACGATCTCGTAGAGAGTCGTGCGCTGGGCGGGGACGCGGCCGCCGGCCCGCGCCGCCTCGATCAGCTGCTCGGGCTCCAGCCGCACTCCGTGCTGGGAGCCGGCCATCCGCGAGATGCTCTCCTCCATCAGGGTGCCGCCGAGGTCGTTGACCCCCCAGCGCAGCGCCTCGGTGGCGGCGTCGAGGCCCATCTTCACCCAGCTCGCCTGCAGATTGGGGATCGTCCTGCCGAGCGCCAGCCGGAAGGCGGCGGTGTGCTTGAGGTTCTCCCCGGCCGAGATCTCCTCGATCCCGTGGGTGCGGCCGAGCATCGTGTTGAAGGGGATGAAGCTGAGCGGGACGAACTCGGTGATGCCGCCGGTGCGCTCCTGCAGGGCGCGAATCACCCGCATGTGGCGGGCCAGCTCGCGCGGCTCCTCGATGTGCCCGAACATCACAGTCGAGGTCGAGCGCAGGCCAGCCCGGTGGGCGGCCTCGACGATCTCGACCCAGCGCTCGACCGGCAGCTTGTTCGGCGAGATCCGCTGCCGGACCCCGTCGTCGAGCACCTCGGCCGCGGTGCCCGGGGTCGAGCCGAGCCCGCACTCCAGCAGGTACTCGAAGACCGCCTCCGGCGCCTTGCCGGAGCGCTCGCACATGTAGTGGACCTCCATCGGCGAGTAGGCGTGCAGGTGCAGCTGCGGCGCCACTTCCCTGGCGAGCCGCAGCCACTTCCCGTACTCCTCCAGCGTCAGGTCGGGATGGATCCCCCCCTGCATGCAGATCTCGGTAGCGCCGAACTCGACCGCGTCCCGGACCCGGTCGGCGAAGTCCTCCTCGGAGACCTCGTAGGCATCGGGCGACCGCTTCCCCTGCCCGAACCCGCAGAAGGCGCAGCCGACCACGCAGATGTTGGTGAAGTTGATGTTGCGGTTGACCACGAACGTCGCCCGGTCCCCGGCCAGCTCGGCCCGCAGCTCGTCGGCGGCGACCCGCATCTCCTCGATCGCCTCCGGCCGGGTCTCCGCAAACAGAGCCGTAAGCTCGTCCTCGCTCAGCTCGACCCCTTCACGCCCCTTCGCCACCGCCCGCTCGGTCAGCCCGGCCTCCAGCGTCTCCTCCCGCCGCCGCCCCGACCCGCGCCGCGGGATGAAGCTCCAGTACTTCAGCTTGATCACATCCAGGACCCCCTGCTCCATCCACTCGGGGTCCATGTACTGCGGGTAGACGCACAGCCGCTCGGTCAGCGCGTACCCCTTGGGCGCCAGACCCTTCCGCACCTGATGCGGGCTGGGAAACGCATGCTCGGGCGAGATGTGGTCCCCATTCGCCGACAGCCCTCCCAGATCCGTCGCCCCGGCCTCGACAAGCTCAGCCCACCGGTCCGAGAGGTTCGGCGGCACCTGAATCCCGACATCCGGCATCAATCGCCTGCACTCCCCGATCAAGCGCTTGATGTCGTCGATGGACACGGGCGTCGCCCAGTCAGGCATCTCCGGAGCGGAGGGCGAGGACTCCTCCTCGGGAGACTTTGGGAGCGCTGAGATCCCGGGGCCTGCACGCGTGCCGGCCGGACGGTCTCCGGCGGGGGGACCCTCGCCCTCCCCCCACCTGGCCTGGGCCGTTTTGTCGGCGATCTCGGCGACCTCACGGCCGTAATAGCGGGGGTGCGGGACGAAGTTCTGGAGGATGACCTCCTGGAGGTGGCCGTGCCGCTCGTGCACGGCAGCCAGCGCTTCAAGGGAAGCGACCCGCTCCTCCTCGGTCTCTCCTATGCCGACCAGGATGCCGCTGGTGAAGGGGATCCGCAGCTCGCCGGCGGCCTCGATGGTGGCCAGCCGCCTGGCCGGATGCTTGCTAGGCGAGCCGGCATGGACGGTGTCCATCAGCCGCTCCGAGGAGGACTCCAGCATCAGCCCCTGGGAGGCGGTCACCTCGCGCAGCCGCGCCAGGTCGTCGCGATCGAGGACGCCGAGGTTGGTGTGGGGCAGGATGCCGCGCTCCAGGGCGCGCCCGCAGGCCCAGACGACGTAGGAGGTGAAGTCGTCGTGGCCCCAGTCCGCAAGCCGCGCGACAACCCTGGGGTTCACCTCCGGGCGCTCGCCCGTGAGGATCAGCAGCTCCTTGGCGTTGCGCCGCCCCGCTTCGTCGAGGCGGCGCTCCACCTCGTCGGGAGCGTAGATGTGCGCGCGGTGGGTCGCGAACGCGCAGTACTTGCAGTAGCACTGGCAGGTGCGCGAGAGGGAGAGCGTGTAGTTCCGCGAGAAGGTGACCCGACGCACAACGCTCAAGCTACTGCAACCGCCGGGCCGGGAAGGCCCGGCGGTCTAT
>VRUE01000021.1:16950-31352 GCA_019456285.1 Solirubrobacterales bacterium
GGGGCGCCAACCATCACGATGAAGCCCAGCGTCGTGCCGATCGCCAGCGGCGCCCACTCCTTGAAGCTCTTCTTCGAGAAGACCGCGGCGAGGATCACCAGCACCAGGCAGAAGACGCCGATCGCCTCGACGATCGCCCCCTGGAAGTTGCCGCCGAGCAGGCCGCTGACCTGGACGGCGCCGTAGTTGGTCGCCCGACCCTCGTCGAGCAGCAGCCCCTTGCAGAGCAGCGCGCCGAGCACACCGCCCGAGAGCTGCGCGAGCATGTAGATCGCCGCGTCTATCGGGGCGATCCGCTTGATCGCCGCCGCGGCCAGGGTCACAGCCGGGTTGAAGTGGCCGCCGCTGACTACGCCGAACATGACGATCAGGCCGAACAGCAGGAAGGCGTGGACAAGGCCGACTACGGCAAAGTCTGAGCCGAACTGCGCCTGGTTCCCGGTGGCCACGAACAGCACGACGACGCTGGTTATGAAGAAAACCAGCAAGAAGGTACCGATCAACTCGGCAAGATATGCCGCAAGTCCTCTCTCCTGCACTTCTCTCCTCCTCTTCCTCAAGATCCCCACATCGGTTAGCGGCGGCAGTCTACCTATATCTGCGATGACGAATAGGCTCCCCCCGCCGAATCGGCCGGGTGGAAGCCGGCGCTCGACCCCCTTCTAGTGGTCCGGCTACGGGCTCGCGAGCAGTCGTTCGATCAGCTGCGGGAGCTCGCGGGACATGCGGGAGCGCGGCACTACGAGGTTGAGTCCGGCCGCTTCCGCTGCTTGCTTGGTTTCGACGTCCACGTGCGAGTGGAAGCCGAGGGCGGGGACTCCGGCTGCCGCGACCGCTGCCGCGTCGGCGCTGTCGAGATCGCAGACGATCGCGTCCGCCTCCACAGGGCTCGGCAGCGTGGGCGCGACCGAGACCTCGTGGCCGGCGGCCAGCAGGCTCTCCTCCACCCGGCTGGCCAGCATCAGGTCTGAGACGACAGCTACGACCCGCGCCATCAGTGGTCCGTCCCTGGACGGGGCACTAGAGCGAGCGGCGCTGGCGAAACTCTTCGCGGACGCTCTCCGGCCGGCCCCACATCTGCACGACCTCGGCCCGCCCCTCGCGAACCTCGCGCAGCTGCATCCTGCCGCTGACGCCTTCGCGGTCCAGCTTCGCCAGCACGCCCTGCACGGATTCGGCCGCGGCCGCGTGCCCGAAGCTGTGTGAGACCAGCAGCCGCCAGTGCCAGTCCGCCTTCGAGTAGGGCTGCGCGTTGACCTGGCTCAGCGCGACTGCCGTGTCGACGTAGCGGCTCTCGTCGTCGATGCGCAGATCGAACTCGAGGTCCGTCCAGTCGGGCGGCATCGAGTCGAGCACCTGCTGAAAGTCACCGGCAAGACCCACGGCGCAAGCGTAGCCGTTCAGACGATCAGGTCGGCGATGAGGAAGACGTTGAGGCCGATGATCATCGCGGCGAGGATCCCGGCCACCCCGGTCAGCCAGCCCGGGTTGGCGAGCGCGCCCATGATGTCGCGGCGGCGGGCGATCATCAGCAGCGGCACCAGGGCGAAGGGGATGCCGAAGGAGAGGACGACCTGGCTGAGGACGAGCGCATCGGTCGGGTTGAAGCCGATCGCGAGAATCAGCAGCGCTGGGGCGAGGGTGATGGCGCGGCGCAGGAAGAGCGGGATGCGGCGCCGGATGAACCCCTGCATCACGACCTGGCCGGCCATCGTCCCGACCGAGGAAGAGGCGAAGCCGGAGGCGAGCAGGGCGACCCCGAACACCGTCGCGGCGTTGCCGGAGACCAGCGTCTTCAGCCCGTCGAAGGCGCCCTCGATGCTGTCGACGCCGGTCAGGCCGCTGGTGTTGAAGAGCGCCGCGGCGACGATCATCATCGAGAGGTTGACGAGGCCCGCCAGCGAGAGGGCGATCACCACGTCGACCTTCTCGAAGCCGAGGATCCGCTTCTTCTCGGCGTCGTTGCGCCCGACGATTCGCTTCTGGGTCAGCGCCGAGTGCAGGTAGACGACGTGCGGCATCACCGTGGCGCCGACGATCCCGGTGGCGAGCAGGATGCTCTCGGTCCCCGCGAAGCCCGGCAGGACCAGATGCTTGGCGACTTCCCCGGCATCCGGCTTGGCGTGGAACAGCTCGATCACGAAGGAGGCGACGACGACTCCGACCAGCACGGCGATGCCGGCCTCCAGTCGCCGGAAGCCCATCCGCTGCAGGCCGAGGATCGCGAAGGCGCCGGCGCCGGCGATCAGCCCGGCCGGGAAGAGGGGGATGCCGAACAGCAGGTTGAGGCCGAGCGCGGCGCCGACCACCTCGGCGACGTCGGTCGCCATCGCCACCAGCTCGGCCTGCACCCAGAGGCCGATCGAGGTCCGCCGCGAGAAGCTCTCCCGGCAGAGCTCGGCGAGATTCTTGCCGGTCGCGATCCCCAGCTTCGCCGACTGGGTCTGGACAAGCATCGCGATCAGGTTGGCGGAGAGCACCACCCAGAGCAGCAGGTAGCCGAACTTGGCCCCGCCGGCGATGTTGGTGGCGAAGTTGCCGGGGTCGATGTAGGCGACGGCGGCGATGAAGGCCGGGCCGAGGAACGGCCAGATCCGGCCGATGCCCCGGTTGCGGCCCTCCAGCGAGCGCCGCGCGGCGGCGGCGACCGCCGCCTCGCCGGGAAGGACGTCCTCGACGGTGGCTTCGGTAGCCGGGGGCGGCTTCACCGGCGGCTCTTCGGTGGCCGCGGGGGGCGGCAGCTTCACCGGCGGTTGTTCTACTCGGCGGGCGGCCGCAGGTCGGGGCCGGGGATCGGGGTGCCGTGCGGGTCGTGGCTGGGCTCGCCGAGCTTGGCGGCGATCAGCAGCTCCAGCTCCTCGGAGATGTAGTGCTCCAGCACCTCGGCCTCCTCGTGCACACGGTCGCTGGGCATCCCCAGCGCCTCCGACAGGTAGGCCTCGATCAGGCGGTGGTGGCGGATCACCTCCAGCGAGACCTTCTCCCCGGCGGGCGTCAGCGTCACGCCCATGTAGGGCTGGTAGTCGACGAGGCCGAGCCCGTCGAGGCGCTTCAGCATCGATGTCGCGGTCGCGGGCGTCACGCCGAGCCGCTCTGCGACCTCACCGTTGGTGACGGGTCCCTGGTGCTGCCGCGAAAGCGCGTAGATCGCCTTCGCGTAGTCCTCGATCGCCTCCGTGCTGGGCGAGCGCCTCGGTCGCGCGCTGCTTCCACTCGGGGCCATCAGACGGAGACGAGGAGGCCGGTTGCGTAGAGGACCATGACGCCGGCAAGCACCCCGGCGACCGAAACCGGGTTCAGAGCACGCCCGGCCTCGTCGCGCATCGCGGGCGCGATCTGCACGATCACCCTGGCGATCGCGCCGACGCCGACGCCGAAGAGCAGCGCCGCGAGGCTGGGGTTGAAAGCGGCCGCGCCGATCCAGGCCCCGAGGATCACCGGGGCGCCGGCGATCAGGCCGAGGGCGATCAGGCGGGACAGGCCCGGCCGCTCCGTCGCGGCCCCGGCCGCTCCGCGCAACGGCGCCACGATCGCCAGGCCCTCGGTCGTGTTGTGGATCGCGAAGCCGACCACCAGGAAGGCGCCCAGGGCGAGCGCCCCGGTCGCGTAGGCGGAGCCGATCGCCAGCCCCTCGCCGAGGTTGTGCAGGCCGATCCCGATCGCGACCAGCAGCGCCAGGTAGAGGCCGCCGGAGGCCCTGGCCCCGGAGCCTCCGGCCCGCTCGCCGCGGCGGGCCAGGTGGGCGTCGACACCGGCCAGCGCCAGGTAGGCGACCAGCGCCCCGATGAACACCAGGCTGGCCCCGCCGAACACGCTCGGAGCCCCGGCGGCGATCTCCAGCCCCTCGATTGCGGCCTCGACCGCCAGGAAGGCCAGCAGGCCGACGGTGAAGGCGATCAGGGCCCCGATCCACCGCCGGCCGATGCGGCGCACGAAGGGCAGCCACAGCATCCCGAGGCTGACCGGGATCACGCCGACGTAGATCCCCAGCAGCGCCATCAGGCCGTAGAAGCCGGGGTCTGCCCGCGGGGTCTCGGCGGCGGCTGGGATCTCGGCGTCGATCGTGCCTCCCGAGGAGGTGAGGACGAATATCTCGTAGGCCTCGCCCTCGATCCACGGGTAGGCGATCTCGACGGTGGTCGAGCCGAGCCGCCCGATCTCGCGGCCGCCGCTCGTCGTGAAGGGCGCGTAGGCGTCGTTGACCGCGACCTGCGCGACCTCGACCGGATCGGGGCCGTCGTTGCGCAGGGTGAGCGCGATCGTTCCCGGCCGCAGCACGGTGCGCTCGACCGAGACCTCCTCGACCGGCGGCCCGATCCGCTCGCCGAGCCCGGGGCCGCCGAGCAGCGCGAAGGCGCCGATCGCCGCTCCGATCAGGACCAGCGGGATCAGGCCCAGCGCCCAAACGGGCAGCCTTACTCCCAACGCGCGCTCGACCCGCGCCCCGGCCTCCATCAGGCCGGGCCCCCGCTGCCGCCCCGGGGCAGCTCCCGGTAGGCGGCCGCGGCGGCGGCTGAGCCCAGCCGCGACGGGTCGCCGACCCGGAAGAACCCGGTCCAGCCCAGCTCGGCGAACTCGCTGATGTGGCCGTGGAACATGTAGTCGCCGTCGAAGGGGAACTTCAGCTCGAGGATCGCGCGCTGACCCTGGCCCTGGATCACCGTGTCGGTCAGCTCGCTCGGCTCCAGCGACGTCCCGGTCGGGTAGTGCTGGAAGAAGTTGGCGTGGACGTGGAACGAGTTGACCGGGTCGAACTCGAGCGCGTTGACCAGGTAGATCCGCACCAGCTCGTCGCGCGGCACCCGGATCGGCTCGTTGACGTAGTGGAAGCCGACCGTGTTGACCCCGTAGATCTCGTTGGAGAGGTCGAAGTTGGTGTCGAAGCCGTTCATCACCAGCACCATCTCGTCGGCTTCCGGCCGGCCCCGCTTGGGATCGACGATGAAGGCGCCGTAGAGGCCGCGGGCGATGTGGGTGGCGAGCGGCGCCGTGTGGCAGTGGTAGAGGTGGAGGCCGAAGGGGGCGGCGTCGAACTCGTAGGCGAAGCTGCCGCCCGGCTTGATCTGGCCACCGCCCTGCCGCTCGCCGACCCCCGGCATGCCGTCCATCAGCGCCGTGTGGATGCCGTGGAAGTGCATCGTGTGCGGATGGTCGGAGCCGTTGACGAAGCGGATCCGCAGCTTCTCGCCCTCGCGGGCGCGCAGGGTCGGGCCAGGGACGCGGCCGTTGTAGGTCCAGGCTTCGTACTTGACCCCGGGCGCCACCTCGATCTCCTTGTCCCGGGCGACGATCTCCCACTCGCGCAGGAGGCGGCCGCTGGCCAGGCGCCGCGTCTTGCCGTAGTCGAAGTCGCGCAGCAGCTCGGTCGGGTTGAAGCCGTTGGCGCGGTGATCGACCGAGCGCCCCGAGGCGAAGGTCGCGTGAGAGAAGCCGTCGTGCCCGTGCGACGCGCCGGTCGCGTGAGCGAAGCCGTCGTGCTCGTGCGACGCGCCGGCCAGGGCGCGCTCGCCCCCCAGCCCGGGCTGGGAGACCAAGCCATGAAGCCCGGCCGCGGCCGGGATCGCGGCCGCGGCGCCGAGCAGCTTACGTCGGCTGATTCGTCTGTCGCTCATGGGGAGATCCCGTCGATGGCCGGATTTTGGCACATCTAAATATATTTTTGCCTTATCTAAATCAGCCGACCGGGGAACGCTCGTAGAATCGAGGCGATGGCCGCTGCTGTGACAGTCGAGCTGGACGCCCAGTACCGCCAGCTGCGCGAGGAGTGCGGCCTGCTCGACCGCTCGCCGCGCGGCAAGCTCCTCGTCACCGGCCCGGACGCGGCCGAGTACCTGCAGGGACAGCTGACCAACGACGTCGAGTCCCTCGCCCCCGGTGAGGGCAGCTACGCGGCACTGCTCGACCGCAAGGGGCACATGCAGGCCGACATGCGGGTGCTGCGGCCGGCGCCGGAGGAGATCTGGATCGACACCGAGCCCGAGGGGCTGGAGGCGACCCGCCGCCACCTGCAGATGTACAAGGTCGGGCGCGAGGTCGAGGTGGAGGACGTGACGGCCGAGCGGGCGATCCTCTCGCTGATCGGGCCGCGCAGCGCCGAGATCGCCGCCGTCCCCCCGCTACCCGAGCATGCCTGCGAGGAGACCGTCGTCGCGGCGGTCGACTGCCTCGCCGCCGGCACCCGGGATGGCGTCGACCTGATCGCTGCCGCGGCCGACGCCGGCCGGCTGCGCGAGGCGCTGATCGGCGCCGGCGCGGTCGAGGTCGGCTCCGAGGCGGTCGAGGTCCTCCGGGTCGAGGCCGGCGTGCCGCGCTTCGGCGCCGAGATGGGAACGGCGACGATGCCGGCCGAGGCGGGCATCGTCGAGGCCGCCGTCAGCTTCACCAAGGGCTGCTACATCGGCCAGGAGACGGTCGCCCGCCTCCACTACAAGGGCAGGCCGAACCGCCGCCTGCGCGGCCTGCGGCTCAGCGCCCCGGCGGCGCCGGGGGCGGCGCTGCGGCTCGGCGAGAAGGAGGTCGGGCGGATCGGCGGCTCCTGTGTCTCCCCGGCCCACGGGCCGATCGCTCTGGCGATCCTCCGCCGCGAGGCGGAACCCGGCGTTGAGCTGGTCGTAGGTGAAGATGGCGTTACGGCTCGCGTCGTCGACTTGCCGTTCGGCTAGATTCCGCCGCGATGGGTCGTGGGATAGGCAGAGCGGCGATGGCCTGCGCACTCGGTGCGCTGGCACTGACGGCGGTCAGCTGCGGCGTCCAGGAGCACGCGAACGAGCCGCGGCCCCAGCCGCCGACCCGGGTCAGCGTCGCGGTTAGCGACGACACGGTCACCGTGCAGCCCGGCGCGATCGGGATCGGCCCGGACCGCACCCAGCAGATCCCCCAGAACAAGAACGTCCCCCAGCCGCGAGTCCGCACCAACGCCCCGCTGACCGTCGTCCTCGTCGCCACCAACCTGACCGACTTCGACTCGCGGCTCGAGGTCCGCGGGCCGCGCGACGCCAGCTCGCAGCCGCTGGTCGCCAACGGCAACGTCACCCTCCAGGCCGATCTCCCAACCGGCGTCTACACGATCGCCGCCGCCGACATCCCCGCCGCCACCCCAACCAGGCTGGTGGTCGGCCCCTACCGCAGCTCCTCCGAGAACGACGTCCTGCTGCCGTAGGCCGCTGCAAACCGTCGCATCTCGGCGTCCTCGGTCGGGCGTCCACCGATCTGCTCGGTTTTCGCGGCCTATCGGTTGTGGCCACGCGTGCTCCGTTGACCGTCGTATAGACCGGGAAGGGAGCGCTCGTCGACGGATTTGTCGTCCGACGGGTCGCCCACACTGATCTCTGCCCTCGGCTGAGGGCACGTAACCCAGAAAGCGCGCCGCGCCCTCGCCGGTCCTTGTCGGAACCGGCGTACGGCGGGGAGAGCGTCGAAGGAGGAACGGACATGTTTGGAGCAGCACTGGCGATCCTTGCGATCGTGCTCATCGGCGTCGGCTGGCTTCTCTTGCGGACGCGCGAGTCGAACGCGCGTCTGGCCGAGGCAAGCCGCAGGTCGGAAGAAAGGGCGGCCGAGGCGAAGCGGGAACGAGATGACCTGCGGGAGTTCGGCGAATCGCTCAAGCAGGTCGAACGAGCGGTAACCCAGTACAAGTCGCGGGAGGACGACCGCGACAGCAAAGCGAGAGAGATGCTCGCCGGGGTTGTGGAGAAAAGCAACCGCGTAGTCGAGCGGGTCGACGGCCTCGTCGGCCGCTGGGCGAACCCAAAACAGCGCGGCCAGCTGAGTGAGGAGTGGCTGGTGGCCGCCCTGCGACAGATGGGCCTGCGCGACAACGTTCACTTCGAGGTCCAGAAGCGAGTCGAGATCGACGCCGCCCGGGGTCAGAAGGACGGGGTCATCGACGTCTATCTGCTCCTCCCGAACTCGCAGGGAGTCGCCCTCGACGCGAAGTTCCCCTGGGTTCGCCTGCTGGGCGAGGTCCTCGACGAGGGTGGAGAGGAGGCGCGCGAGTTTGCCCTCCGCAAGCTGCGGGACTCGCTGCGGTCGCACATCAAGGACGTGGGGGGGCGCGAATACCGCGGCGCGCGCGATGTCTCGGTCCGCCACGTGCTCGTGGTCGTACCCGACTGGCAGACGCTGGAGCTGGTCAGGGGAGCGGATCCGAAGATCGTCGAATACGCCTCCGAGCACGGAGTCGGCCTGCTTCCCGCCGACGGCCTCTACGAGATGGCCAACGCCCTCGCCGAGGTGCATCGCGAGGAGGGCTGGGGTGAGAGGATCGGCGAGCTGTTCACCCCCCAGCACGCGGACCGGATGTTCGCCGCCTGCATCGATCTACTGGGGCGCATGGGAACCGTCGCCAAGCGCTACAACAGCCTCGGCGAGTCGCTGGAGAGCGTCGTCGCCGCCTTCGGCCCCAACGGCCTGGTCGGGCGCGACGTGCTCGACCCGGCCGCCCGAGCCGCTGAGAAGGTCCCACGGGAGTTCGAAGCCGAGATACGCGAGCTCGACTCCGCGAAGGCGGAGAAGCACGCCGCCCGGCTCGAGGAGAAGCGCAGCGAGGCAGAGGCCGCGTAGGATTGCGCGACCCGTCCCCTCTGAGCCGAGCGAAGCGAGCGTCACGATCTGATTCTCCGCGCGCGGAGCGAGGGCGAAACCCATATCGTTCAACCCCGCGGAGGATCACTTGGCCGTTGACACCAGCGCAGTCTCGAAGCTGGACGTAGAGCCCGGAACGCTGCCGGAGGCGATGGCGGCGTGGGTGATCCGCCAGGAGCGCGAGGGCGAGCCGAACGACGCCTTCCAGCTCGAGCAGATCGAGGTTCCCGAGCCCGGCGCCTTCGAGGTGATCGTCCGCGTGATGGCGGCCGGCGTCAACTTCAACAACGTCTGGGCGGCGCTCGGCAAGCCGGTCTCCGTCTTCGGCTACGGCGACCACCCCGAGCACGGCCACCACATCGGCGGCTCCGACGCCTCCGGGATCGTCTGGAGGGTCGGCGAGGGAGTGACCCGCTGGAAGCCGGGCGACGAGGTCGTGATCCACTGCAACCAGGCCTCCTACGAGGACGTCGAGGTGCACGGGCTCGACCCGCTCGCCGCGCCCAGCCAGAAGATCTGGGGCTACGAGACGACCTGGGGCTCCTTCGCCCAGTTCACCAAGGTGCAGGCGCAGCAGCTCCTCCCCCGCCCCCAGAACCTCTCCTGGGCCGAGTCCTCGGCCTACGGCCTCACCTACTTCACCGCCTACCGGATGCTGATCGACCAGTGCAAGCTGCAGCCCGGCCACAAGGTGCTGATCTGGGGCGCGGCCGGCGGCCTCGGCGTCTTCGCCACGCAGCTCTGCGCGGCGGCCGGCGCCAACGCGGTCGGCATCGTCTCCTCCGACGAGAAGGGGAAGCTGGTGAAGCAGCTCGGCGCGGTCGACTACATCAACCGCAAGGAGTTCGGCGAGATGATGCGGACCCCCGAGAACCTCGCCGACAAGGCCGCCGACAAGGAACGCTTCAAGGCCTCACGCGGCTTCGCCAAGCGGGTCAAGGAGATCCTCGGCGACGCCCCCGACATCGTCTTCGAGCACGTCGGGCAGGCGACCTTCCCGACCTCGGTCTTCGTCGTCAAGCCGTTCGGCAAAGTCGTGATCTGCGGCGCCACCTCGGGCTTCCAGCTCGACTTCGACGTTCGCTACCTGTGGATGCGCCAGAAGCAGATCATCGGCTCGCACTTCGCCAACGCGTACGAGTGCATGCGGGCGAACCAGCTGCTGGCCGAGGGCAAGGTGCGGCCCGTCCTCTGGAAGACGATGGGGTTCGAGGGCGTCCCCGGCGCGCATCAGCTCCTGCACGAGAACAAGCACCTCGGCAAGATCTCGATCCTGGTCGGGGCGGAGTCCGAGGATGAGGGCAGGAGCGAAGACGGCCCGGGGGCGATCCGAGTGGAGGTGGGGGCATGAGCGAGGTCTGCGTCCTCGACTGGCACACCGCGCCCTTCCGGGCGGACCGCTGGCTGGACCGCTGGGAGCCGGCCGCGGCACGGATGCCCGCCTTCGGCGCCAGGAGCTGGTCGCTGACCCGCTCGGTCGACGATCCGCTCGCCTTCCAGCAGACCTCGGTCTGGGAGAGCCGCGCCGACTTCGAGCGCTACTGGTACTCGGGGGAGATCGAGGCGGCGCGCACCAGCGTCATCGACCTCCACGACCTGCCGATCCTCCCCACCTGGCACACCCTGCTGGCGGCTGAGTGACTCATCCCAGCTAGCTGCGCTCCAGGGGGGCCATCGTGAGGCCCGCGGCGTTGAGCTGGTCCCAGTAGTGCTCGGCGGGCTCGCGGGGGCCGCTCCAGACGATCGCCTGGCCGCTGCTGTGGATGCGGTCGGCGATCTGGTGGCCCTGGTCGGGGGTGACGCCGGGGAGCACCCGCGCCAGCGTCGCGGCGACGTGATCGAAGGTGTTGCGGCTGTCGTTGCAGACGATCACCCGCCAGTCGCCGCCCAGGTCCGAACCCGGTCCCGCATCGCGCGGCCGCTCGATCGTCGTCGTCGACATTGCCACCATTATGCGGAAACTCGGCGCATCGGGTGGATCGGCCGGTCGATGAGCGGGTCGCTGTGTTTAATATGGTTGAGCCGCTCAGTTAGTTATTACCGATAACTTCGTATCAGAAATCACAAACGATTGGAGGCCAGGCTTGGCCCGGAAACGTCCGACAGCGATCGACCAGCGCGTGGTCGAGGTGCTTGCCCACCCCACCCGCGTGCAGGCGCTGACCATCTTCAGCGAGCGTGACGCGAGCCCCAACCAGATTGCCAAGGAGCTTGACAAAAACCTCAGCAACGTCGCGTACCACGTCAGGGTGCTGCGGGACTTCAAGTGCATCGAGCTGGTCGACACGCGGCAGCGCCGCGGCGCCACCGAGCACTTCTACCGCGCCACCGACCGGGCCCTGGAGGGCAGCGGCTAGCGGCCCGAGAGACATTCGACCGCAGATGGCGGCCCTGGGCGGGCCTCTAAAAGGGGCTGGGGACGCGGATCATCACGTCGTCGACGCTGGCCACCGCGCCCTTCGCGTTCTTCGCCGAGCCGACCGAGAATCCCGAGGCGCGGCCCTTCAGCTCCCCGGCGGCGGCATCGGTGACGTCGGCGACCAGCTTGCCGCCGACGAAGGCGCGGATGCGGCACTTCCCCTTCTCGGGCCCGCTGGTGACGTTGAAGGCGCGCAGACGCAGCTCGTTCGCCCTGTCGATCCCCTTGACGCTGCTCACCTTCTTCTCGATGCGGAGGTACTTAACGCGCCCGTCGGTGCGGCTCTTGCGCAACTGGACCTTCCTCTGGACCGGGTAGACGGCGAGCTGGTACCGGGCGCCGCCGCCGGAGCGCAGGCTGACGGCGACGAACGCTCGCCGCCGGACGTCCTTCGGGGTGCCCCTCAGCAGCCGCTCGGTGGCGGCGATCTCGAGGTCACGGCCGACCACCGGGGTCCGGTACGCGCACTCCTTGGTTCGCTTGCCGACCACGATCCGGAACGCATGGCTCGACCCGCCCCGCCTGCAGCGCTCGCCGGAGAGCTTGACCACCCGGGCGCGCTGGGTGGCGGTCTCCATGCCGTTGCGGTAGATGCCGATCGTGGCCGCCCCGGCGCTCGCGGCCAGGATCGACACGGCCGCAGTCGCGGCCACGAACAAGACTGTGATTTGCCTTCGCATAGTCCGGAGCCTAAACACGCCATCGAGCAAAAGATGCGCGCTGTGACGGATGAACGCTGTCTTTCCCGCCCAGCCAAATATCATTGGTGACGATGTCCGAGCACCGACTACCGCAGCGCGACCGTCCCTGGGTGATGCGCACCTATGCGGGGCACTCCGACGCCCGCCGCTCCAACGAGCTCTACCGGCGCAACCTCGCCAAGGGACAGACCGGCCTCTCCGTCGCCTTCGACCTGCCGACGCAGACGGGATATGACCCCGACCACGTCCTCGCTCGCGGCGAGGTCGGCAAGGTCGGCGTCTCGATCGTCCACAAGGGCGACATGCACCAACTTCTGGACGGGATCCCGCTCGACGAGATGAACACCTCGATGACGATCAACGCGACCGCCGCCTGGCTGCTCGGCCTCTACGTGACCGTGGCCGAGGAGAACGGCGTCGAGCGCTCCAAGCTGAAGGGCACGACGCAGAACGACATCATCAAGGAGTACCTCTCGCGCGGCACCTACGCCTTCCCGCCCGAGCCCTCGATGCGGCTGATCGCCGACATGGTCGCCTTCGCCGTCAACGAGGCGCCGAGCTGGAACCCGACCAACATCTGCAGCTATCACCTGCAGGAGGCCGGGGCGACACCGGTGCAGGAGATCGCCTACGCGCTTTGCACCGGGATCGCCGTGCTCGACGAGGTGAAGGCGCGCGGCCAGGTCGCCGACGCGGACTTTCCCAGGGTCTTCGGCCGCATCTCCTTCTTCGTCAACGCCGGCATCCGGCTGATCGAGGAGATCGCCAAGCTGCGCGCGATGGCCCGGCTCTGGAACGAGATCGGTCGCGAGCGCTACGGAGTGACCGACGAGAAGATGCTGCGCTTCCGCTACGGCGTCCAGGTCAACAGCCTCGGGCTGACCGAGGCCCAGCCGGAGAACAACATCCAGCGGATCGTGCTCGAGGCGCTGGCGGTGACGCTGAGCCGCGACGCGCGCGCCCGCGCGGTACAGCTGCCCGCCTGGAACGAGGCGATGGGCCTGCCCCGCCCCTGGGACCAGCAGTGGAGCCTGCGCATCCAGCAGGTGCTGGCCGAGGAAACCGACCTGCTCGAGTACCCCGACATCTTCGCGGGCTCGGTGGTGATGGACGGGCTGGTCGAGGAGCTGAGCGAGGGCGCCCGGGCCGAGATGGCGGTGGTCGAGGAGCATGGTGGCGCGGTCGCCGCCGTCCCCTACATGAAGGCCCGCCTGGTCGAGTCCCACCGCGAGCGGGTGGCGCGGATCGAGAGCGGCGAGCAGAAGGTGGTCGGCCTGAACAGCTTCCGCGAGACCGAGGACTCGCCGCTCACCGCCGGCGCCGACGGCAGCATCCTCACCCCCGACCCCGAGGTCGAGCGCGAGCGGATCGAGGCGCTCGAGGCCTGGCGGGCCGAGCGCGACGAGGGCGCCGTCGAGGCCGCGCTCGAGCAGCTCGAGCGGGCCGCGTCCGACGAGAGCCAGAACGTGATGCCGGCGACGATCGCCGCCGCCAAGGCCGGCGCGACGACCGGCGAGTGGGCCGCGGTGCTGCGCGATGCCTTCGGCGCCTACCGCGCCCCGACCGGGGTCGACGGCGCCGCCCCGCCCGGCGACCGCGAGGAGCTGGCGGAGATCCGCCGCCGGGTGGATGAGGTCTCCGAGCGGATCGGCCACCGGATCAAGATCCTGGTCGGCAAGCCCGGGCTCGACGGCCACTCCAACGGCTCCGAGCAGATCGCCCTGCGCGCCCGCGACGCCGGCATGGAGGTGATCTACCAGGGGATCCGCCTCACCCCGGAGGAGATCGCCGCCTCGGCGCTGCAGGAGGACGTCGACGTGGTCGGGCTCTCGATCCTCTCCGGCTCCCACCTCGAGCTGATCCCCGAGGTGGTGCGGCTGCTGCGCGACGAGGGCCTCGATGTCCCGGTCGTGGTCGGGGGGATCATCCCCGCCGCCGACGCGGAGCGGCTGCGCGCCGCCGGCGTCGACGGCGTCTACACGCCGAAGGACTTCGACATCAACCGGATCATGGGCGAGATCGTCGAGCTGGTCGGCCGGCGGGCCGGTGCCGGCACCGCGGCCCCCGCGTAGCGCCGAATGCCCGAGCGCGCGACAATGGGCCGATGAGCGCGATGAACGGCGACCGCTCGGCCTGGCTGCGCTGCTACCGCTGCTGGTCGCAGAACCTCGAGATCCAGATCCACTACGACGCGATCCGCCGCGTCGACCCGGAGACCGGCATCCCCGCCGAGGGGGTCGACGAAGTGCAGGAATCGGTCGTGCAGTGCCTCGACTGCATGCACGACCAGCCCCACCTCACCTTCCGGGACGACCGCGTCGTCCCGATCGAGGACCGCTGGGAGCGGATGATCGCCGGCACCCCCTGGGTCGCCTCCTGCACGGTCACCGTCGACCAGGACCGGGTGGAGACCTGCTCGGGCCCGGAGGGGATCGAGTTCCTCACCTACGGCGCCCTCGGCGACGCCGGGGTGCGCGAGTTCTTCACCCACGTCCGCTTCCACAAGCACGAAGAGGAGCAGATCGTCGTCCACATGCTGGTCGAGCTCTACGCGCGCTCGGCCGAAGAGGCAACCGAAGTCCTCGAAACGGCCGCCCACGGCCGGCTCGAGATCACCTCGCTGGCCGAGGAGTCGCGACCCCCGGCGCATGCCTCCGACGAGGCGCACTGAGCGGCCGCGGGATCCGCCGGCCTAG
>VRUE01000117.1 GCA_019456285.1 Solirubrobacterales bacterium
TCCCCATTTTCCCCGCTCAGGAGGCGGATTTCCTGCTCAAGCCGGCTCAGGCGAGCTGGCTTATCGCACGATCTGGGTTAGGACCTCAAGCGCCCGGGCGCTACTTGGCGGGGTGGTACTGACGCCCCTTCTTCTTGACCCTTCCTTCCTTCTCCAGGTCGCCGAGGACCCGGTAGAGGTAGTTGGGCTTGATTTTCAGCGTCTTGGCGATCTCAGAAGCGGTGATACCGGGATTCTTCTCGACGAGTGCCACCGCCTGGTCGGCGCGGGTGCCGCGGCGGCGGCGGCGAGGGGCGGCGGCTTTCGAGCCCGAGCCACGGGGACGGCCCGGGCGGCGGCCCGGAGGGCGGCCCGGGCGGCCGGTGACTTTGCCGCCGAGGTCGGCGAGGGCCCGCTCAAGGCGCTTGCGCTCGTCGTCGAGCTCAGCGAGGCGCCTCTTGATCAGGCTGCGAGCCTCATCGAGAACGCTGGTGGTGCTTGGCATCTGTGTCCTTTCCATCCCGTCAGCTTTTCGCCGCCCGGGTCGTCAGTATTTGCCTACCCGGGAAGTGTGGCACAGTCACAGTCACAGTGACTGCTCATATAGTCAAATTCAGCCATGTCGCTCTGGCCATTTGGATGAGGCTGCCACGCCGGTGATGCGAGTCAGGCGATCCGCTGGGATTGGCGCTCGGGTGAGATGCGAACCACGTTCCAGGCCAGGCCGAGCTTCTCCAGGGTGGAGATGATCAGCGCCGAGGGGTCCAGCTCCCAGCGTTTGAGGCCGTGGCCGGCGGAGCGGGGGAAGGCGTGGTGGTTGTGGTGCCAAGACTCGCCGAGCGAAGGCAGGGCGAGCCAGAACACGTTGGTGGAGCGGTCGTCGGTCTCGAACCGGCGCGTGCCGAGGAAGTGGCACACCGAGTTGACGCTCCAGGTGATGTGGTGGACGAAGAAGATCCGCACCAGCCCGCCCCACAGCAGCCCCGTCGCGGCGCCGGCCAGGGTCCCGCTGACGGCGTACCCGGCCAGCGCCGGGATCGCCAGGCTGGCGAACACCAGCGGCACGAACCGGCGGCCGATCAGCCGCATCCCCCTGTCCTCGTAGAGGTCGGGCGCATAGCGTCTCCAATCCGCACGGCCCTGGGTGGACATCAGCCAGCCGGCGTGAGCGTGCCACAGACCCTGCAGCACTCCGCGGACGCCGCCGTCATGGCCGACGTGGGGGCTGTGCGGGTCGCCCTCGACGTCGGAGTGGGCGTGGTGTTTGCGGTGGTCGGCGACCCAGGAGATGACCGGGCCCTGGACCGCCATCGAGCCGAACACGGCGAAGACGTACTCCAGCGGCTTCGAGGTCTGGAAGGAGCGGTGGGTGAGAAGCCGGTGGAAACCGACCGTGATGCTGATCGCCGTCAGCAGGTACATCACCGCCGCGATCGCCAGGTCAGCGGGGTTGACCAGGCTGCGCCAGAGCAGCGCGATCGCGGCGATCGTCGCGACGAACGGCACGACGACAGCTGCCAGGTTGGCGGCCTTCTCGACACTGGTCATTTCACCCATGCCTACAAGCTACGTTGGTTTTTCCAGCATGGATTAGCCTTCAGGCCAAGTTATGGTGCAATTTCTTGTTAGCTAGATGACAGTTTCTGCCGAATCCGAGCCCTGGCGCGGCCTACCGAGTGAGGTCGCCGACCTGATCGAGCCGGAGTTGGACGCGGTGACGGAGGAGATCCTCGCCACGATCGCCCGCGAGGTGCCCGAGTACGCGCGGCCGCTGGAGGGGAGCTTCGGCCGCGGCATCCGCACCGGGGTCGACGAGGCGCTGCGGCAGTTCGTCACCCTGATCCGTGATCCTGCCGCCGGTCGCGCGGGACGCGAGGTCTACGTCGGCCTCGGCCGCGGCGAGCTGCGCCAGGGCCGGACCCTGGACTCGCTGCAGGCCGCCTACCGGGTCGGGGCGCGGGTGGCGTGGCGGCGGATCGCGGCCGCCGGGCGCCGGGCGCACCTTGACCCCGAGGTGCTGAGCCTGCTGGCGGAGGCGATCTTCGCCTACATCGACGAGCTCTCCGTCACCGGCCTGACGTCCAACCCGACGATCTTCGACAAGGCGATCTCCGGCACCGGCGCCTACGACGCCCAGATCGCCGCGGCCGGCCCCGG
>VRUE01000118.1 GCA_019456285.1 Solirubrobacterales bacterium
GAACAGCCAATTTTAACCCTGCGGGTACTGACACCCTGGTAAGTAACGGAGTTGACGTCTTCCTGGCAAAATACGATCCTTCCGGAAACTATCGCTGGGCATTCAACCTTGATAATGTTGCAGGGCTTGATGTAGCTAACTATATTGTTAATGATGAAGTAGGAAACGTGTATTTATCCGCTATTATTACGGGAACTACCGACTTTAACCCTGGACCGGGAACAGACACCCTGACGAATGCCGGAGACGGTGACATTTTTATTGCTAAATACGACTCAGCAGGGGGTTTTTTATCAGTAGTAAGCATGGGAGGCCCCGGATTTGACTTAGCGCTCGGCATAGAAGCAGACGCTTTGGGTAACCTCTTCCTCACCGGTGTATTCTCAGATACTGCCGACTTTGACCCGGGTGTTGGTATAACTAATCTCATAAGTAATGGAGGTTTTGAAATTTTCATAGCCAAATACAGCACACCCCCGCCTCCACTGGCAATAGCCTTCATCCCCGATACCAACTTCCGCAATTTCCTTGTTGCAAATTATCCAACATTTATGGATGCGAATGACAGCCTGCTTATTGACTCGGCTGCTACGCTTACCGGTACATTAGATTGCAATTCTCAAAATATTGCTGACTTGACGGGAGTGGAATACTTTGTTAATATTACATGGCTTTATTGCCAAATTAATCAATTGACTTCTTTACCTGATCTGTCTGCCAATACCAGTTTAACTCGTCTTATTTGTAGCGCTAATCAATTAACCACTTTACCTGATTTGTCAGCTAATACTACTTTGCTATGGATTTATTGTCAGAGTAATTTATTAGACAGTTTGCCTGATCTCACGAATAATACTGCTTTAACAGAACTTCGTTGTCATACTAATCAATTAACTGCCTTACCAAACCTGTCTGCTAATATTGCTTTAACACAGCTTCAGTGTTATAATAATCAATTGACTGTCTTACCTGATCTGTCGAATAATACTTCTTTAGTATTGCTTTATTGTTTTGATAATCAATTAACTTCCTTGCCTGATCTGTCAGCAAATACTGCTTTAGTTGATCTTCGTTGTTTGAATAACAAATTCGACTTTTCAGATGCCAGGGAATTAAGAATAGCCGATACTACTTCAACACTTACTACCTATTTCTACAGCCCGCAAAATCCTTTTGGCATGGCAGATACTTTTAATTTTAATGAAGGTGATACACTGATATTAAGCATTGCCAGCCAGGATTCTGCTTTGAGCTACCAGTGGTTCAGGGGAACGGATACCATAACGGGCGCTACGGATACACTTTTAACAATACCAAATGTTACACTGGCAGACAGCGGGATCTATACCTGCAGGTCTTACGGCACAGCGCTGCTATTCCCTTCTCATATGAGCTTTTCTCCGGGCATCAGCAGCTTTGTTTCCGAGCCGTTTAAGGTAAATATCTTTTCAGGAGCTCTAACTGCTTCAATATCTTACATAAAAAATGTTTCCTGCAACGGAGTCCAGGATGGAGAAGCAGCGGTAACTGCAACAGGAGGCACTCCCCCTTACACCTACCAATGGGATGATCCATTAGCACAAACAACGGATACAGCGAAGTACTTGTTGGCAGGAAATTATTCTGTTATTGTTACGGATTCAGCCGGAGCAGTAGATACTGCTTTTGTAACTATTACTGAACCTTTCGTTTTAACTGCGATCATCACCGGTACGAATGTAACCTCATGTGGCGGCAGTGACGGAGCGGCAAACCTGATAGTTTCAGGCGGCACACAACCCTATACTTTTAATTGGCTGTCTGGCGATACAACCGAAGACCTTGCAGGGCTTAGCGCAGGAACATATTCGGTGTCAGTAACCGACTCAAACGGATGTACTGCCAATGCCAGTGTTACCATCTCAGAGCCACCCGCAATAACCCTTGGCATTATTGGTACAGATGTAACCACATGCGGAGGCAGTAACGGGACAGCAAACCTGACCGTTATCGGTGGCGTTGCTCCTTATACTTTCATTTGGTCCACTGGAGCTACAACCGAAGATATCACATCTTTAGTTCCCGGCACCTATTCAGTAACCGTTATTGATTCCAAT
>VRUE01000022.1:0-25215 GCA_019456285.1 Solirubrobacterales bacterium
GCGTTCTCGTATGCCGTGTTCGGGATCGTCGGGAGACTGGAGCGGCGCATCCTCGAACGAAACGCGATGCTCGCCGCGCTGGTGGCGATCGGCCGCGAGGCCGGCTCCTCGCTCGATCTCGACGAGCTGCTCGACGGCAGCCTCGCCGCGATCCTCGACAACACATCGGCAGAAGCGGCAGAGGTCTGGCTGACCGACGGCGAGAGCGAAGAACTCTCCCTGACACACCACCGTGGACTGGCCCCCGAGGCCTTCCACGAGCGGGTTCGCCTCCGCTTCGGCGAAGGGCTGCCGGGGCTGGCCGCCGAGCGGGGATCGCCGATCGTGGTCCACGACCTCCCGAGGGAGCAGCGCTTCGTGCGCTCGGGCGTCAAGCGGCTGGGGTTCG
The DNA here is from genome assembly GCA_019456285.1 of Solirubrobacterales bacterium. Lineage (GTDB taxonomy): Bacteria > Actinomycetota > Thermoleophilia > Solirubrobacterales > 70-9 > VRUE01. The sequence goes on from VRUE01000022.1 coordinate 389, forward strand.
AAAGCTTCTGCGCACTCCCGCTGCGCCACCGCGACGAAACCTACGGCGTTCTCTGCGTCGCGGCCCGCGATCGCGAGGCGATGCGAGACGAGGCCGAGCGCGGCCTGCTGGAGGGCATAGCCGAGCGGCTCGCGACAGCGATCGAGAACTCGCGTCTGCACGAGCGGGTCCTCGACGCGGCCGTCCTGCACGAGCGCGAGCGGATCGCGCGCGAGCTCCACGACGGGCTCGCTCAGGTCCTCGGCTACATCAACACCCAGACGCTGGCGGTGCGGAAGCTGCTTGCCTCGAACCGCACCGACGAGGCCGATGTCCAGCTCGAGGCGATGGAGAAGGCGGCAAAGCGAGTCTACGCCGACGTCCGGGAAGGAATCTTCAGCCTCAGGACGCCGCTCAGCGGAAGCGACCGTCTCGCCGATGCGGTACGCGCCCACCTTCGCAACTACCGCGAGATGCCGGGGGCTCCCGCGGCGCTCGAGGTGGTCGAGGAGGGGGAGGTCCCCGCGCTGCCGCCCTCCACCGAGATCCAGCTGATGTGGATCGTCCAGGAGGCGCTCAACAACGTTCGCAACCACGCCCGCGCCGACAGCGTGACCGTTCGATTCTCGGTCGACGACGCCCGGCTGGTCCTCTCAGTCGAGGACGACGGCCGCGGATTCAGACCGGAGCAGCGGACGCCCACCGGCTGGCCGCACTTCGGGCTGCAGACGATGCGCGAGCGCGCCGAGGCGGTCGGCGGGCGCTTCGAGATCGACTCCGACCTCAGCCGGGGCACGACCGTGCGCGTCCGCGTTCCGCTGCCCCAGACGAACGGGGAACGTGAATGAAGGTCCTGCTCGCTGACGACCACGCGCTCTTCCGGGCCGGCATCGCGAGCCTGCTGCAGGCCGCGGGGCACGAGGTCGTGGGGGAGGCGGGGGACGGAATCGAGGCGCTGGAACGCACTCGCGAGCTGCACCCGGACCTCGTGCTCATGGACATCACGATGCCGCGCTGTGGCGGCCTGGAGGCGACGCGGCTGATCAAGGCGGAGATGCCGGAGGTGAAGATCGTGATCGTCACGGTCTCCCAGGACGATGCGGACCTCTTCGAGGCGGTCAAGAGCGGCGCCGAGGGATATCTGCTCAAGGACATGTCCAACGAGGAGTTCGAGCGCACCTTGGGCGGGATCGCCGAGGGCGAGGCCCCACTCTCACAGGGCCTCGCTGCCAAGATCCTCGAGGAGTTTGTGCGCGTCTCGCGGGGCGAGGGCGCCCCGGGGGGGGATCGCGACACTCTCACCGACCGCGAGCAGGAAGTCCTTCGCCTGGTCACCGAGGGAAAGACCAACCGGGAGATCGCCGCGGCGCTGTTCATCGCCGAGAGCACCGTCAACTTCCACATGAAGAACATCCTCTCCAAGCTCCACCTGCGCAACCGGGCCGAGGCTGTCGCATACGCGCTGCGGTCCGGCCTTGTCGAGATCACCTTGCCGGACGCCTGACCTCCTGATTCCTACAGGTGGCGCCCCCCGGATCCAAGGGGGCGGAGAGCCTCCGCCCCGCGGCATTCGGGAGGACGGAAACCATCCGATCGGACACCGGAAAACCCCTGGTCCTGGCGTTGTGGGCGTCGATCCCTGGGCTGATAATCGGGTTGTCAACGAGAAGAGGAGCGACGATGCGAACCCGACTGATCGTGATCGCCATCTTGGCCGCCGTGACGGCCGTCGTGGTTTCGGCCTGCGGTGGCGCCGAGACCGAGGGAACCGCGCAGGGCAACGCCCTCAACGTCACCGAGCCAGTATCCGAAACGAGTGGCTCGACGCCTTCGAACCGTGTCACGGTGAAAATGGGGGAGTGGTTCTTCCGCACCGACCATGCGCGGGTCAAGGCCGGGAAGGTCATCGTGACGGCACGAAACGTGGGCGACGTCGAGCACGAGCTGCTCGCCGTGAAGACCGACCTTCCGGTCGACCAGATGCCGATGACCTCCGAGGGGCTTGACGTCGACAAGGCCGGCGAGCTTGTGATCGGCGAGCCGCATGCCCATGCGGACGCCGGCGAGCACTCGGACGCCGACCATTCGGACGAGCACGGCGAGCACTCGGACGCCGGCGAGCACTCGGGTGACGAGGCCGATTCGGACGGGCACGGCGAGCACTCGGACGCCGGCGAGCACTCGGGTGACGAGGCCGATTCGGACGAGCACGGCGAGCACTCGGACGCCGGCGAGCACTCGGGTGACGAGGCCGATTCGGACGGGCACGGCAGCGAGGCGGCCGAGGAGGGACACCTCAAGTCCGGAGAGACCCGTCGCTACGAGGTTGACCTGAAGCCCGGCAAATACGTGCTGCTGTGCAGCATCCCCGGCCACTACCAGTTGAGTCAGTACATCTCGCTGGTGGTCGTCGAGTAGAGCGCGTTTCGCACCGGTCTCCGCTGGAGCCGGGTCGCCGCCGAGGCGGCCCGGCTCGCTCTGCGTACAGGCGCTACACGGTTAGGCGGGTCGAACCATGACCTGCTCGCCCGGGGCCAGGCAGGGCACCTCCCGCATCTCGTGCGAGTGCGTGACTTCCAGCTGCTCTCCGTTGGCAAGGCGGATCCGGTTGCGACAGTGGGACACTCCCCTGGCGTCCGGGGCGCAGTCCTCGTCGCTGACGACGATGCCTGGCGACTCCTCGGCGGGCAGCTGACCGTGCTTCAACTGGACGCGAACCAGCGAGCCGGGTTTCGAGGGCCGGGGCTGGTGCGGGCCCGTGAAGACGGCCACCGTTCGAATCTCATCCTCGCCGGCCCCCGTGGTCGTCTGGCGCGTACCTTCGCGGGCCAGCATGGCCACCGCCAGCAGGCCGCCGAGCAGCACCAAGCCGGCGATCAGAATCCCGTATCTCGCTCTAGCCGTCATCGTCGCTCCTGTTCATCGTAGGTGGAGGTCGAAGGGATCAGGACCTCGATCAAGTCGTTGCCGGCCCGCTCCCGCAGGACGGCGAAGAGGCGCACGGTCACGGTCGCCTTCCCCACGCTATTCCCGGCCGAGCAGCTCGATCTCGACCCGCTCGCCGGCCCGCAGCGGGCCGCTCGCGGCGGGGATCAGCGCCAGGCAGTCGGCCCCGAGCATCGAGGTGAGGACGTGCGAGGCCTGCCGCTCGGCCGGCCGCGCGTGCCAGCCATCCTCGCGCAGCTCCAGCCGGCAGCGGATCGCGTGGGCGCGCCCGGGCCGCTTGTCGTAGTCGCGGCCGAGCTTGGCCGTGGTCCGGCGGCGATCGGGCCGTTCCCCCCTCAGCGCGGCGAGAGCCGGCCGTACCAGCAGGATGAAGGTGACCATCGCCGAGACCGGGTTGCCCGGCAGCCCGAAGACCAGGGTGCCCCCCCGCGTCCCGAACCAGGTCGGCTTGCCCGGCTTCAGCGCGATGCCCCAGAAGGACTCCTCGACGCCGAGCTCGGCGAGCGCCCGCTTGACGTGATCGTGCTCGCCGACCGAGACGCCGCCGCAGAGCACCACGACGTCGGAGTCGAGGGCCGGCGCGATCGCCGCCCGCGTCGCCTCGAGGTCGTCGGGCGCCGAGCCGGCGGCGACCGCCTCCGCCCCGGCCCACTCGGCCAGCGCCCGGACCGAGTAGGCGTTGGAGTTGCGCACGCCGCCGGGCCGCATCTCCTCGCCGGGCTCGAGCAGCTCGTCGCCGCTGGTCAGGACGGAGACGCGCGGCCGCCGGTGGCAGGCGACGGAGGATAGGCCCACCGAGGCGAGGGCGCCGAGCTCCGCCGGGCCGACCGGCGTGCCTCGCCCAAGCACCGTCTCGCCGGTCTCGATGTCCCCACCGGCGCGGCGGATGTCGCGCCCGGCCTCGACCTCGCTCTGCACCAGGACACGGCCAGCCTCCGAGCGCGTGTCCTCGACCCGAGCCACCGCGTCGGCGCCGGCCGGGATCGTCGCCCCGGTCGAAATCAGGATTGCCTCACCGGCCCCCAGCGTCGCCGTGGCCGGGCGCCCGGCCCGCGACTCGCCGACGATGCGCAGGCCGATCGGCGCGCCGGGTCGAGCCCCACGGGTGTCCTCCGCGCGCACGACGAAACCATCCATCGCCGAGTTGTCGAAGGCCGGCACGGGTTCCGCGCTGATCACGTCTTCCGCCACGACCCTGCCCAGGGCCTCGTCCAGAGGCACCCGCTCAGTGCCAAGCGGCGCCGCACGCTCCAGCACGATGCCTCGCGCCTGCTCGATCTCGATCAGCTCTGGGGGGCCCACCACGTCACCTCGGCCTAGACTAGCTGCGGTGAGCAGGGCGACGGACCAAGCCAACGGAGCTGGGTCAGTTGTCGGCGCGGTGCTGGCCGGCGGGCAGGGCAGCCGCCTCGGGGAGGCGAAGGCGACGGCCGAGCTGGGCGGCCGGCCGCTGATCTCTTACCCGCTCGCCGCCGTCGAGGAGGCCGGCCTTGAGCCGATCGTCGTCGCCAAGCGCAGTTCCGAGCTGCCGCCGCTGGACTGTCAGGTGATCCACGAGCCGAATCGCCCGCAGCACCCGCTGTGTGGGATCGTCGCCGCCCTAGGGCACGCGCAGAGGCGGCCCCTGGTGGTGGTCGGCTGCGACATGCCGTTCGCAAACGCGAGGTTGCTCGGATGGCTCGGATCGATCCCGGAGCGGCTGGCGATGCCCGCGGTTGCCGGCCGTCTGCAGCCGCTGCTCGCTCGCTACGACCAGGCGCTCCTGCCCGCGCTCGAGGCCGCGCTGGAGGGGGCGGAGCCGCTGCGGCGAACGATCGAGTCGCTGCGGCCGCGGGCGATCCCGGAGGCCGATCTGGCGCGCTTCGGCGACCCGCGCCTGCTCTGCTTCAACGTCAACACGCCCGCGGACCTGAAGCGGGCGGAGGAGCTGCTCGAATCGGCTGCGCGGTGACCGACGCGGAACGGCCTCCTTTTCCGATCTCCGGGTCAGGCGACGTCGGGTCAGGCGCGAGCCAGGGGCTTCGACGCCCAGTGCGAGCGCCTCCAGATCGCCCGGCCCGACACGACCGCCACGCCGGCCGCGAACCCTATCGCCAAGCTCCCGCTCAGCAGGGTGACCAGGCCGACGCCGGCGGCAATCAGGCGATCGCCGAAGCGATCGAGCTGGCTGGCCAGCACGCCGTGCTGGATGGCGACGAAAGCCAGCATCCCGGCCAGGGCCCCCGGCGCCAAGATCTGCAGCAGGGCCGGCAGCGAGGAGCCCAGGCCCAGCCCAAGCGCGACGAAGATGACCCCGACGGATATGGTCGCGAGAGACGTGCGGGCTCCGAGCTTGTAGTGAGCGGTCACACCACCGGCCCCGTGACAGAGAGGAAGCCCTCCCGTGAGGCCGGCGGCCGTGTTGGCAAGTCCGATCGACACAGCCAGCCGCGCCGGCCGGACCCGCCGGGCCCGGGCGCCGAAGTAGCTCCGCTCGACGTCGGCCGTGGCGACGATCGCGTTCCCGAAGGTGAGAGGGAGCTGAGCGATGACCAGCGCGGTGAGGGCCGCGACGAACGCCCCGCCGTCAGGGACCGAGAGGGATAGGGGCTGGGGCCCGGCATGAAGGCTCGGCAGGCCCTCGAGCGCCAACCCAACCGCCGCGCCGCCGGCGAGCACGAGCAGGCTTCCGGGCAGCGACAGGCGGCGAAAGAGGAAGAGGAGCGCGCAGGCAACGACCGCCATCGCCACCCCGACGGTCGGAGACAGCGGCGGCAAGCCGGGCCAGTTCCCCTGCGCCGCCAGCTCGATGGCGGCCTTCGCCAGGAGCAGGGCGACGCTTGCCTGGATGCCGCGGACCAGGACGACGGGGAAACGCTCGGCCAACCAGTTGGCGAGGCCGCCGCTGGCCAGCACCACCATCGCCGCGGCCATCAGCAGCGCCCCGGCGGCGAGCGTCGCGGCGGACAGATGCAGGGCGATGGCCGCTGCTGCAAACGCCTTCAGGGGCTGCACGGGGACCGGCACCCTGAAGTAGAGCGCGGTACCGATGTAGACCAAGCCCGTGACGACGAATACGGCGGTGGCGTTGAGCCCGTTGAGCGTGATCATCGCGACGGCGATCGGGATGAAGAGGCCGGTATCGCCCAGACCACCGGCCAGCTCATCCACAGCCCTCCGCCGCCAGCTCCGCTCGGCGTCCGCGCCCGGCTGGGTCCCTGCTGGTGGGCCCGCCTCAGCCACCGATCGCGCTCATCGTCCGCGGTGGCTGACGAAACCCGGGCTCGTTGACCCTGTGCTTCAGCTCCTTGCGCCAGACCGCGTCGCGAATGATGGATTCCAGCTCGGCGTCGCCGGCTCCGTCCCGCAATGGCTGGCGGAGGTCGGTCTCGTGGAGGGAGAAAAGGCAGGTGCGGAGCTTCCCCTCGGCGGTCAGCCGCAGGCGGTTGCAGTCGGCGCAAAACGGCTCGGAGACGGGATTGACAAAGCCGATCTCGCCCCTGCCGTCGGCGAAGCGGAAGACCCGCGCCGTGGCGGAGGGCTCGCGCGGCAGCTCCTCGAGGGGGTGGATCGCCTCGATCATGCCGCGCAGCTCCTCGCCGGCCAGGACGGCGTCCGGGGTCCAGGCCCGGTCCGCGTCGAGGGGCATGAACTCGATGAAGCGAACCTGGAAGTCGGTCGAGCGGGCGAACTCGCAGAAGCGCTCGACCTCGTCCTCGGTGAAGTCGCGCATCGCCACGGCGTTGACCTTGATCGGGCGAATCCGCGGGTGGGCGGCGATCGCCTCGAGCCCCCGCAGGACCTGCGGCAGGGCGTCGCGGCGGGTGAGCTGGAAGAAGCGGTCGCGCTGCAGCGAGTCGATCGAGACGTTGACCCGGTGGATCCCGGCCTCGACCAGAGCGCCGGCCTGGCGCTCGAGCAGGTAGCCGTTCGTGGTCAGCGAGAGATCGCGGATCCTGTCGTCCTCGGCCAGCATGCCCACCAGGCGCGGAAACTGGCGGCGGACCAGCGGCTCGCCGCCGGTGAGGCGGACGTCTTCGATCCCCAAGCCGACGAAGACGCGGACAAGGCGCGCGATCTCCTCGAAGCTGAGCAGCTCCTCGCGCTCGAGCCAGGGGAGCCCGTCGGCGGGCATGCAGTACTGGCAGCGGAAGTTGCAGCGGTCGGTGACCGAGACGCGCAGATCGCCGACCCGACGCCCGTGGCCGTCGTAAAGCAAGCGGTCAGTTTCCATCAGGGAGGGTCACTGTCAAAGTCGCGCAAATCGAACGAAGTCGCGCAAATCGAAGACGCATCGATCGTACAAGAGGTACAGAGGCGATCCGGGCCGATACGGAGAATCAGTATGAACTACGCCGAGGCCGGGGGGTTAGCCCGTATGGCCCTCCGGGGGCGGCTGTATAGCCTGCCAGCCGTGTCCACCGTGTCCAGACGGACCGCCACCGAGCCTGGGGCTCGCTCGCCCAGCTCCGGCCACGAGTCGCTGCTGCTGCGCGCCTATCGCGGTGAGGCGGTCGAGCGAGTACCGGTCTGGTTCATGCGCCAGGCCGGCCGTTCCCTCCCCGAGTACCGCGCGATTCGCAAGCGCGCCGACCTGCTCGAGATCTGCCGAACGCCGGACCTCGCCGCGGAGGTGACCCTGCTGCCCATCCGGCGCCTGGGCGTCGACGCCGCGATCCTCTTCTCCGACATCACCCTGCCGCTCGCCGCGGCCGGCATCGACCTCGAGATCGTTGCCGGCGTCGGCCCCGTGATCGCCGACCCGATTCGCAGCGCCGCCGATCTGGGGCGCCTGCGGCCGTTCGACCCGGCCGCGGATGCGCCGTACGTGGCCGAGGCCGTGCGCCTCGCCGTCGCGGAGCTCGACGTTCCGCTGATCGGCTTCGCCGGCGGGCCGTTCACGCTCGCCAGCTACCTGATCGAGGGTGGGCCTTCCAAGGCCCACACCCACACCCGCCGGCTGATGTACGGCGAGCCGCTGCTCTGGCGGCGGCTGCTCGAGGCGCTCGCCGAGATCGCGGTCGCGTCGCTGCGCGCGCAGGTCGCGGCCGGAGCGCAGGCGGTGCAGGTCTTCGAGAGCTGGGCGGGGGCGCTCAGCCCCGACAGCTACCGCGAGTTCGTGCTGCCCGCGGCGCAGCGCATCTTCAGCGGCATCGCCGATCTCGGCGTGCCCCGGGTCCACTTCGGCGTCGGCACCGGCGAGTTGCTGCCGCTGATGGCGACCGCCGGCGCCGATGTCGTCGGCGTCGACTGGCGCCTGCCGCTGGGAGTGGCGCGGAAGCGGCTCGGCGGCGAGATCCCGGTCCAGGGCAACCTCGACCCAGCCATCTGCCTCGCTCCGTGGGAGGTCGTCGCCCAGCACGTCGACACGGTGCTCGATGGCGGCGGTGGGCGCGGGCACGTATTCAACCTCGGCCACGGGGTGGCGCCCGAGACCGATCCCGACATCCTGCGCCGCGTCGTCGAGCGCGTGCACGAGCATGGCGTCTCGCGGCGGATCGCCGCCCCGGCGCGACCGGATCCGCCAGGTGACTGAGCCAACCGGCGTCCTGCTGATGGCATACGGAACGCCCGCGACGCTCGCGGACGTCGAGGCCTACTACACCCACATCCGGCGCGGCCGACCGCCGGCGCCGGAAATGCTCGAGGAGCTGGTCGCCCGCTACCGCGCGATCGGCGGCAGCTCACCGCTGCTGGAGATCTGCCGAGCGCAGGCCCGCGGGCTCGAGCGGCTGCTCGATGCCGAGCGCGAGGGCAGCTTCCGGGTCGAGCTCGGGATGAAGCACGCCCCCCCCTACATCGAGGACGGAGTCGAGGCGCTGCTCGACTCCGGGGTGCGACGGGCCGTCGCGCTGGTGCTCGCGCCTCACTACTCGGCGCTCAGCATCGGCGAGTACATGGCCCGCGCCCGGGCCGCGGCCGGCGATCGGCTCGACCTCCTCCCGGTCGAGCACTGGCATCTGAACCCGTCCTACGTCGCGTTGCTCGCCGAGCGCCTGCGCTCGTGCGTGCGGTCGTTCCCGGTGGACGTGCGCGCCGCGCTCGATGTCGTCTTCACCGCCCACAGCCTGCCGGCGCGCATCCTCGAGACCGGCGACCCCTACCCGGCGCAGCTCCGGCAGACCGCCGAGGCCGTGGCGCGCAGCGCCGGAGTCGAGCGGTGGTCGGTCGCCTGGCAGAGCGCCGGTCGCACGCCCGAGCCGTGGCTTGGGCCCGATGTCCTCGAGGTCGTCCCCGCGCTGGCGGAGGCGGGCAGTCCCGGCGTGATCGTGTGTCCGGCGGGCTTCGTCTCCGACCACCTCGAGATCCTCTACGACCTCGACGTCCAGTGCCGGGCGGTCGCGGCGGAGGCGGGGGTCGCCTGGCGGCGCACCGGGTCGGCGAACGCCGACCCGGAGTTCCTCGCCGCGCTCGCCGCGCTCGTCCTCGACCGTTTCGGCGCGGTGGCGTGAGCAGCGAGCCGCGCGTCGCGGTCGTGGGCGGCGGAATCGCCGGCCTCGTAGCCGCGCACACGCTCGTGCAGGCGGGGGCGCGGGTGACGCTGGTCGAGGCCGACCGGCGCCTCGGCGGCAAGATTCGCAGCGAGCGGATCGCCACTGCGGTGGTCGACGTCGGCGCCGAAGCGCTGCTGACGCGCCTGCCCGCGGCGGTCGAGCTGTGCCGCGAGCTCGGCCTTGGGGACGATCTGGTTCCACCCAGCCAGCTCACAACCAGCGTCTGGACGCGCGGCCGGCTGCGCGAGATGCCGGGCAACGTGCTCGGCGGACTGCCGGACGGGGTCGCCCCGCTGCTGCGCTCGGGCATCCTCTCGCCGCTCGGAATCGCGCGGGCATCGCTCGATCTGGCGCTGCCGGCCAGGCCGCTCGACGCCGACCGCGCGGTCGGCGAGCTGATCGGCCGCCGGCTCGGGCGGCAGGTGCTCGACCGGCTCGTGGACCCCCTGCTGGGGACGATCTACGGCGCCGACTGCGACGAGCTCAGCGTGCGTGCCACCGCACCCCAGCTCGAGGCGCTCGCACGCGACCATCGCAGCCTGATCCGCGGCCTGCAGGCGGCCAGGCCGGCAGCGGCGACCGGGCCGCTGTTCCTGGGCCTGCCCGGCGGCCTCGAGCGGATCGTCGCGCGGCTGTGCGATCGGCTCCAGAATGCCGAGCTCCGCTGCGGCGTGGCGGTGACACGGCTCGATCGCGGGCGCGACGGCCGCTACCGACTCCACGGCCCGGGCCTCGAGCCGCTGGTCGCCGACGGAGTCGTGATCGCCACGCCGGCCGATCAGGCGGGCCGCATCCTGAGCGCGGCCAGCCCGGCTGCCGCGACCCTGCTCCGAGCCATCCGCTACTCCTCGACCGTCGTCGTCACGCTGCGCTATCCCGCCGAGGCGCTGCCGCAGCCACTGCGCGGCGCCGGCTTCCTCGTCCCGCGAAGCGAGCGGCGGCTGCTCGGCGCCTGCACCTGGCTGTCGGCGAAATGGCCGCACCTCGCCGCCTCCGGCGAGACCTGGCTGCGCTGCTCGATCGGCCGCGGAAACGCGATCCGGGCACTGAGCCTCGACAACGCGACGCTCGTCAGGGAGCTGTCGGCCGAGCTGCGCGAGGCGATGGGGCTGCGCGGCGAGCCGGCCGGCGCGCAGGTGACACGTTGGGAGCACGCGCTGCCGCATTACGAGCCCGGTCATATCGACCGAGTGGACCGCATCGAGGACGAGCTGAGCCACCTCCCGGGCGTCGCGCTTGCCGGCGCCGCCTACCGGGGCATAGGCGTGCCGCAATGCATCGCGCAGGGGCGCGCGGCGGCCGAGCAGACGCTCGCCGACCTAGAGACAGACGTATCTCGCGGCGCTGAGTGACCAAACCGGGCCGGCCCACGGCACCGGGAGGCGCCCCGCGGGCGGTACCGTTGACCCATGGATCCCACCGCGCTCGACGAGTCGAGGCTGCGTCGGCTGATCGAGGCTGGGCGGGCCCTCGTCGCGCGCCTCGATCTGGAGGGCGTGCTCGAGACGGTGCTCGACGCGGCACGTGAGCTGACCGGCGCTCGCTACGCGGCCCTCGGGATCCTGGACGAGCGCAAGCGGGACCTCAAACGCTTCCTCACCCTCGGGGTCGACGAGGAGACGGCCGCGGCGATCGGCGAGCTCCCGCGCGGCCGCGGCGTGCTCGGCGAACTGATCCAGCACCCCGAGCCGCTCCGCCTCTCAGACGTGACGAGCGACCCACGCTCCTACGGCTTCCCGCCGGGCCATCCGGTGATGCGCACATTCCTCGGCGTGCCGATCCAGATCCGCGGCGAGGCGTGGGGCAATCTCTACCTCACCGAGAAGGCGAACGGCGAGGACTTCGGCGAGGCCGACGAGGCCGCGGTCGCGGTCCTCGCCGACTGGGCCGCGATCGCGATCGAGAACGCCCGCCTCTACGAGGGTCTCGCCCGCCGCCGCGACGAAGTCGAGCTCCAGCGCGACCAGGCCGAGCGCTCGGTGCGGGCGCTGGCGGTGATGACGGACATCGCCCGCTCCGTCGGTGGCGAGACCGACCTCGAGCGGATCCTCGAGCTGATCGTCAACCGCGGACGGGTCCTCGTCGAGACGCGGGCCCTGCTGATCCTGCTCGCCGACGGCGACGAGCTGGTCGTGGCGGCCACGGCGGGTGAGCTCGATACCGACATCCGCGGTGCGCGGATCCCGATCGACGGCACGCTCCCCGGCCAGGTCCTGCGCGCGGGCCGCGCCGAGCGGCTCCCGGGCAGGTACGAGCTCGGCGCCGAGCTAGGCGTCTCGGCGGAGGCGGCGATACTCGTGCCGCTGACCTTCCGCGGCACCGCCTCCGGCGTGCTCGCCGCGCTCGACCGGGTGGTGGACGGACCCGAGTTCGGGCCCGAGGACGAGCGCCTTCTGCGCTCCTTCGCCGCCAGCGCGGCCACGGCGGTGGCCACGGCGAAGTCCGTCGAGGCCGAGCGGCTGCGTCACAGCCTCGAGGCGGCCGAGCAGGAGCGCAAGCGCTGGGCGCGCGAGCTCCACGACGAGACGCTGCAGGCGCTCGGTGGGCTGCGGATGCTGCACTCGGCGGCGCTGCGGAGCGACGCGTCCGCCGCCGAGCTGCGGAGCGCGGTGGAGGAGGGGATCGAGCTGATCGACGTCGAGATCGACAGCCTCTCCGCCCTGATCACCGAGCTGCGCCCGGCGGCGCTGGACGAGATCGGCCTGGCGCCGGCGCTGCGCACGCTGGCCGAGCGCAAGAGCCGTGAAGGCGGGCTCGCGATCGACGTCCTCGTGCATCTGGGGGGGAACGGCGACTCCCGGCTCCCGGCGGAAACCGAGAGCATGGTCTACCGGCTCGTGCAGGAGGCGTTGAACAACGTGGCAAAGCACGCTGGCGCCTCGCGCGCCGAGGCGGTGCTCGAGCGGGGCGACGGCACGATCGAGATAACCGTCCGCGACGACGGGTGCGGCTTCGACCCCTCGGCGGCAAACGACGGCTTCGGGCTGATCGGCATGCGGGAGCGCGTCGGGCTTGCCGGTGGCGAGCTGCGGATCGAGGCGGCGCCCGGACGCGGGACCACGGTTCTGGCCACGATCCCGCTCCGGCCCGCCGGCGAGCCGGGTCAGCGCTCGAGCAGGCCGCAGTCGAGCACGTAGCGCACCAGCTCGGCCCGGGTGTCGAGCCCGAGCTTGCGCTGGAGCTTGATCCGGTGGGTCTCGACGGTGCGCCCGCTGAGGAACAGGCGCTCGCCGATCTCGGCGTTGGTGTGGCCGAGCGCCACCAGGCGGAGGATCTCCACCTCCTCCTCGCTCAACCCGTCCGGCGGACCGGGCGGGGGCTCGACGGCGAGGCGGACGCCGAGTTGCGGGTTGAGGTACGACTCGCCGCGAGCCGCGAGCCGCACGGCCTCGACGAGCTCGTCCTCCGCCGAGCGCTTCAGCACGAAGCCGACCGCGCCCGCCTTGAGCGCCTCGCGGGCGAAGGCGGGGTCGTCCTGCATCGTCAGCACCACGATCTGGGTCTCCGGCGTTTCCTCGCGCAGCGTCGGGATCGCCGGCAGGCTCGGCTCCCCGGGCATGTTGAGGTCGAGCACAAGCACGCTCGGCCGGTGGGCGCCCACGTAACGGCGGGCGCTCGGCACGTCGTCCGCCTCCGCCACGACCTCGAAGCCGGCCTCGGTCTCGAGCAGAAGCCGTAGGCCCGTGCGCACCACCCGGTGGTCGTCGGCGATGACCAGCGTCACGGGCTCCGCGCCGGGGGCCGGGGACTCGGGAGCCTCCACGGCGGGGGGGCTGGACACGGAGCGGCTTCCGCGTCGGGGCGTAGCGGTCATGGCACCCATGCTCGCCGCCGGCCCCGGGCCCGTCATCCGTGGTCGCCCCCGCGTCGCAGCGGGTGTTCCCACGATCCGCCGAACGCTCCCGTTAGCCTCGGTCCCGGTGGAGGCCCGGCCGCGAATCGCCGTCGTGCTCGCCGACGACCACATCGTCGTGCGGCGTGGGCTGCGCATGTTGCTGGAACGAGTACCCGACTTCGAGGTCGTGGCGGAGGCGGGCGACGCCCGCGCGGCGCTCGACGCCGCGACGGCGGAGAGGGCGGACATCCTCGTGCTCGACCTCAACATGCCGGGCCAGCCGCCGCTGGAGGTGCTCTCCGAGGTTGCGGAGTCCGCCCCGGATGTCGCGGTGGTCGTCCTGACCATGGAGCAGGATGCCGCCTTCGCACGCCGCGCGCTCGACCGGGGTGCGCGGGGCTACGTGCTGAAGCGGGCGGTCGACGAGGAGCTCGTCCTCGCGATCCGCACGGCCGCGGCCGGCGGCACGCACGTGAGCGCGGCAATCGAGACGGCGCTCGCGAAGCCCCCCGAACACGCCGGCCCGCCAGATGGGCTCACGGAGCGGGAGGTGGAGGTGCTGCGCCTGATCGCCCTGGGACACACGAACATCGAGATCGCGGGGGAGCTGTCGCTCAGCGTCCGGACCGTGGAGACCCATCGCATGCACATCCAGCAGAAGCTCGGCGTCTCCAGCCGCCCTGAGCTGGTTCGCTACGCACTCGATCGTCGCCTGATCTGACCCGCAGGCCCGCGCAACGGCGGAATGCTTCCGCCATGGCTCGGCACTCGGCGTTCTTCGAAGGCGTCCCGCAGGTTGCGGCGACCCTGGCCGACCAGCCGGCAAAGCTGCCGATCTTCTACTACGACGGCACCGCCCAGACGGCTGTGTTCGCCGCCCGCCTCGGGGCGTTACGCAAGCTGCTGCCCGATCCGCGATTCGTGCCGGCCCGACTCGCCCCCGGGCTCGGAGCGGTCGCCGTCTCCTGCTTCGAGTACCGCGACACGGACATCGGCCCGTACAACGAGCTGGCGATCGCGATCGTCCTCAACGAGCCGCCGTTCGCCCTCAACCTCCCCGCCCGCGCGATCCTCGGGGGCCTGCGCCGCAGGCAGCTCCACGCCTGGGTGCACCACCTCCCGGTGACCACGGAGATCGCCCGCGCCGGTGGCGTAGAGCTCTACAACTACCCGAAGTTCGTGGCGGCAATCGACTTCGAGGAGACCGGGTCGCGGCGCAGCTGTCGCCTGGCCGAGGGCGAGGAGCACATCCTGACGCTCGCCGGTGGGCTGATCGAGACGCCGCGCGCCGAACAGGTACAGCTCTTCAGCCATCTCTGGATGGACCGCCAGCCGCAGGAATCGGAGTTCAAGATCAACGCCCTCGCCAGCGGCCGCTCGCTGCGCCTCGGCGCGGGCCGGCTGGAGCTCGGCACGCGTCATCCCATCGCCCGCGAGCTGGCGGGCCTGCTGGTCTCGCAGCGGTCGATCTCCTACGATCTGATGGCGCGCTTCGAGGGGATCCTCTACGGACCGGAGCACCTGACGCTGCCGCTGATCCAGCGGGCCCAGCAGCACCACGAGCTGACCGCGACCGACGAGCCCACCGCGGTCGGCTAGGCCACTGGGAATGGAGGCGGCCGCCAATAGCACGGCCCCGTCGCTGCTCGAGGCCTTCCCGCGACTTCACCAGCTGAAACGGCTCGACCGGGGATACGTCCGCCGCTTGGAGGAGCTGCAGTTGCGCGCCCGGGAGTTCGCCGACCGGCACCTGCGCGAGCGGGCGCTCGATATCGATCGGCGGGCCGGCGAGGACCCCTCCTACTTCGACTGGGACGTGGTGCGGGCCGGGCTGCCCCACGGCATGCTCGGCCTCTCCGTGCCCGCCCAGGCCGGAGGGACGGGAGGCCTGATCGTGCACGCGGCAGTTGTCATGGAGGAGCTCTGCACGGCCTGCCCCGGCCTCGCGAACATCTTCGGGGCGCACGCGCTCGGCATCGCCCCGCTGCTGATCGACGGCCCCGCCCACTACGGGGTCCTGGGTGAGATCACCGCGGCCGAGCGGCGCGGAGAGCCGCTGCTGATGGCCATGGCCATCACCGAGCCCGACGCCGGCACGGATGTCGAGGACATCGACCTGCTGGCGCGGGCCCGAATCTCGAGCCATGCCCGGCGGGTCCCCGGCGGCTACGCGCTGAACGGCGTCAAGCGCTTCATCTCGAACGGCAGCGTCGCCCGCTGGATCACCGTCACGATGCCCGTCGATCCGCGCCGGCCCGCGGCCACCTGGACGTGCTTCCTCGTCGACGCGGCGAGCGACGGCTTCTCGGTCGCGCGGGTCGAGCACAAGATGGGCCAGCGAGCCTGCCCCGCGGCGGAACTCGTATTCGACGAGGTGTTCGTCTCCGACGAGCGCGTTGTCGGGCGGGTGGGAGACGGGGCCGGGGCCACCCTGATCGTGCTGGCCGCCTCGCGCCCGCCGGTGGGCGCGATCGCCACCGGCATCGCCCGCGGCGCCTACGAGCGGCTGCTGCGTTGGCTGCGCGAGGACCCCGCGGCCCAGGGAATGCTGGACCGCCAGCACGTGCAGCTGCAGCTGGCCGGCATGGCCGAGGAGATCCACCTCGCCCGCCAGGCGTACATGGACGCCGCGACCGAGTTCGACCTCGCCGCGCTCGGCGGCGTGCTCAGCCATCCGCTGCTCAGGGGCATGGGCCTCGTCCCGGCCTCGGTGCGCCGTCGTTCGCGCCTGCGGCGGCTCGTCACGTCGCCGCGGGCCCGCGACGCCACGGCTCGGTTCCTGCGCAGCGCCACGAGCGACCGCGCGATCACCCGCTCGTTCGGCCTTTCCTCGCTCGCCAAGGCGCGCGGCGGGGACGTGGCGATGCGCGTCACGCACGCGGCCCTCGAGGTCGCCGGGCTCACGGACGCGCCGATCCGCGCCGAGCTGGAGAAGCTGTGGCGCGACGCCAAGCTCACCCAGATCTACGAGGGCACGAACCAGCTCAACCGGATCGAGGTCTACCGGGCGCTGGTGGCCGGCGAGACGATGCCGGCGCTGCCCGGGCGCGACGGCGACGCCCGTGCTGAAGAGGAGGTGACGGCGTGACCGCCGTCGCGGCGACGGCTTCCGGGGCCGCGGCGGAGCGCGACGAGGTCGTGGCGGTGGCGCGTGAGCTGGGGCGCCGCGAGCTGGCGCCGCGCGGGCTCGATCTCGACAAGCGCCGGCCCGGGGCCCTGGACGCGGCCTGGGGACAGGTGGCCGAGGTCGGCTTCGACAGGGCCCTGCTCGCGGTGGACGACGGCGGCGTGGGGCTCGATCCCGGATCTCTGCTCCTCTGCCTGGAGGAGATCGCCGCCGGCGACGGCGGCGTGGCGATCCTCGTGCTGCTCGCCAACGCCGCGCTGGCGGCACTGCCCGCCGAGCTGGCGGCGCAGGTCGGCGAGGGGAAGCGCTGGGCGCTCGTGCCCGCCCCTCCCGAGGAGGCGCCCACCGGGGCGCGGATCGAGGTGGCGGCGCGCGAGGACGGGACCGTGGTCGTCGGCGCCCTCTCCCCCGCGCTCGGGGCGCTGGGGGCGGACGGCATCGTCGTGGTCGGGCGTGGGGCCGAGCCCGCGGTGCTCGCGCTGCCCGCCGGCACGGCGGGCCTGCGGATCGAGGCGTGCGAGCCCCAGCTCGGGTTGCGGGCCGCCGCCGCCGCCCGCATCTCGCTGTCGGACGCGACAGCGGAGGTGGCTCTGCCGCCCGCCGAGGCGGGCGCCGCCACGGCCGACTCGCTGACGCTGTTGCGCGCGGGCGCCGCCGCGATTGGCCGCGGCATCGCCCGCCGGGCGCACGACCTCGCGCTCGCCTACGCGGAGGAGCGGGTGCAGGGCGGGGTGCCGATCGTGGAGCACGACGCCGTGCGCGAGATGCTCGCCGCGATGGCGGTCCGCCTGGCCGCGACACCGTCGCCGGCCCTCGGAGCGCCGGCCGGCGAGGCCGCCGCGCTCGCCGCGAAGCTGGCGGCCGCCGACGCGGCCGTGGCGACGACCACCGACGCCGTCCAGGTCTTCGGCGGCACCGGCTACATGCACGAGACCGGCGTCGAGAAGCTGATGCGCGACGCGAAGTTCCTGCAGCTCTGGCCGGAGCCGAGCTGGGTGGCGCGCAGCCTGCTCGTGGATCTGCGCCGATAACGCTCTCGCCTGCTGGACGGACCACTAGGCCGACCCGGAACCGCCCCGCGTCGGTTGAGGGCAAATACCGGATGAGGAAAGCAGCCGGAGCGGCGACGATCCGACCGTGAGCCGCAATCAGCCCTCGATCCTCGATCGCCTCCGCCACTTCACGTCCGTGGGCGCCCCCGCCGGCGAGCGCCCCTGGAGCGCGCAGAGCAACCGTTCGCGCGCCTGGGAGAGCGCCTATCGCAACCGCTGGCAGCACGACAAGGTCGTCCGCTCCACCCACGGCGTCAACTGCACCGGCTCGTGCTCGTGGAAGGTCCACGTCAAGGACGGGATCATCACCTGGGAGACGCAGCAGACGGACTACCCGTCCAACGGCCCCGACACGCCCGGCTACGAGCCCCGCGGCTGCCCGCGGGGGGCCTCCTTCTCCTGGTACACCTACTCGCCGCTGCGCGTCAAGTACCCGTACGTGCGCGGCGCCCTGCTCGACCTCTGGCGGGCGGCGCGGCAGGAGCACGAAGACCCGGTGGATGCCTGGGCGAGCATCGCGGGTGACCGCGCCTACACGGCGCAGCGGGGCAAAGGCGGCTTCGCGCGAGCCTCCTGGGACGAGGTGGCGGAGCTCGTCGCGGCCGCACACGTCCACACGGTCGAGCGCCACGGCCCCGATCGGATCGCCGGCTTCTCCCCGATCCCGGCGATGTCGATGGCGTCCTACGCCGGCGGCACCCGCTTCCTGTCGCTGATCGGCGGCGTCTGCCTCTCCTTCTACGACTGGTACGCCGACCTCCCACCGGCCTCGCCTCAGATCTGGGGCGACCAGACGGACGTGCCGGAGTCGGCCGACTGGTGGGACGCCGGCTATCTCGTCATGTGGGGCTCGAACATCCCGATGACGCGCACCCCCGACGCGCACTTCATGACCGAGGCGCGCTACCGGGGCCAGAAGACGGTCGTCGTCTCGCCGGACTACTCGGACCACACCAAGTTCGCCGACGACTGGCTGCCGGCGCAGCCGGGCACGGACGGCGCCCTGGCGATGGCGATGGCGCACGTGATCCTGCGCGAGTTCCACGTCGAGCGCCGGGTTCCCCACTTCCACGACTACGTCCGCCGCTTCACCGACCTCCCGTTCCTGATCCGCCTCGACGAGCGCGACGGCAGCCTCGTCCCCGGGCGCTACCTGCGCGCATCCGACCTCGGCTCCCACGAGGAGCACGCCGAGTGGAAGCCCGCCGTGTTCGACGCGGCTGCCGCCCGCCCGGCCGTCCCGCAGGGCACGATCGGCGATCGCTGGGGCGAGGCCGGGGAGGGGCGTTGGAACCTCCGCCTCGACGGCATCGACCCGGCGCTCTCTCTGCTCGGCGACCACGAGGAGCTGGCGGAGGTATGCCTCCCCCGCTTCGACGGCGACGGCGAGCTGCGGCGCGGTGTGCCGGTGCGGAGGGTGGACGGCGTCGCCGTGACCACCGTCTTCGACCTGCTCTGCGCGCAGCTCGGCGTTTGCCGCAACGACCGCCTGCCGGGTGACTGGCCGCAGGGCTACGACGACCCGTCCCAGCCCTACACACCGGCCTGGCAGGAATCGATCACCGGCGTCGACGCGACGCTCGTCACCCGGATCGCCCGCGAGTTCGCGCGCAACGCCGAGCGCACGAACGGCCGCTCGATGATCGTGATGGGCGCCGGGACCAACCACTGGTTCCACTCGGACCTGATCTACCGGGCGATGCTCAACCTGGTGCTGCTCTGCGGCTGCCAGGGCGTCAACGGCGGCGGCTGGGCCCACTACGTCGGCCAGGAGAAGGTCCGCACGATCACCGGCTTCTCGACGCTCGGCTTCGGGCTCGACTGGGCGCGCCCGCCGCGCCACCAGGCGGCCACCCCCTTCTGGTACCTCGCCACGGACCAGTGGCGCTACGAGGACGGCCCGCCGACGGGGCCGGGCGGGATGCACGCGGCGGACTGCAACGCGCTCGCCGCGCGGCTCGGCTGGCTGCCCTCCTACCCCACCTTCGACCGCAACCCACTTGAGATCGTCGCCGCGGCCGAGCGCGAGGGGGTGCCCGTCAAAGACTACGTCGTGCGGGAGCTGAAGGCCGAGCGTCTGCGCTTCGCGTGCGAGGACCCGGACGCGCCCGAGAACTTCCCGCGCGTCCTGACCGTCTGGCGCGCCAACCTGCTCGGCTCCTCCAGCAAGGGCCACGAGTACTTCCTCAAGCACCTGCTCGGCGTCGACACGAACGCCGTCGCGAACGAGGAGACCCCCCCGGAGCACCGCCCGCGCGAGGTGCGCTGGCGCGACCAGGCGCCCGCCGGGAAGCTCGATCTGCTGGTCACGCTCGACTTCCGGATGAACGGCACCTGCCTGTACTCCGACGTCGTGCTCCCGGCGGCCACCTGGTACGAGAAGCACGACATCTCGACCACCGACCTGCACCCGTTCGTGCACGCCTTCAACCCGGCGATCGCACCTCCCTGGGAGGCGCGCACCGACTGGGACACGTTCCGGCGGATCGCCGAGGAGTTCTCGAAGCTGGCCGGCCCGCGGCTCGGCACGAGGCGCGACCTGGTGGCCGCGCCGCTCCTGCACGACACGGCGGAGGAGCTGGCCCAGCCGCTGGGCGCCGTCCGCGACTGGAGGGCCGGCGAGTGCGAGCCCGTCCCCGGCCGGACGATGCCGAAACTGGTGGTCGTCGAGCGCGACTACGGCGCCGTGGCGGAGAAGATGACCGCGCTGGGGCCGCTCGTCGAGGAGCTCGGCACGTCGTGGAAGGGGCTCTCGTGGATCCCGGACGAGGAGGTCGAGGCACTGCGTCGCGACAACGGCGCGGTCGCCTCAGGCGTCGCCGAAGGGCGTCCCGCGCTCGAGCGGGCCGACCAGGTGTGCGAGGCGATCCTGGCGCTGTCGGGCACCACCAACGGACGCCTCGCCGTGGAGAGCATGCGCGCCCTCGAGCGGCGCAGCGGCGTGCCGCTCGCCGACCTCGCCGAGGAGCACGCCGACGAGCGGATCACCTTCCGCGACGTCGGCATCCAGCCGCGCAAGACGCTCACCTCGGCGGAGTGGTCCGGGATCGAGTCGCGCCAGCGCCGCTACTCCCCGTTCACGCTCAACGTCGAGCGCGAGATCCCCTGGCGCACCCTGACCGGCCGCCAGCAGCTCTACCAGGATCACGAGTGGCTGCTCGACTACGGCGAGGGACTGCCGACCTACAAGCCGCCCCTCCCCTCCCCGGGCCGCGAGCCCGGCGAGGCCGAGGTCGCGGTCCGCTACCTCACCCCGCACTCGAAGTGGTCGATCCACTCGACCTACCAGGACAACCTCCAGATGCTGACCCTGTTCCGCGGCGGGCCGACCGTCTGGATGAGCCGCGAGGACGCCGAGCGGATCGGCGTCCGCGACAACGACTGGATCGAGATGACAAACCCTCATGGGGCGGTGGCGGCGCGGGCCGTCGTATCGCACCGCATCCCCGAGGGGACCGCGCTGATGTACCACGCGCAGGACCGCCACGTGAACGTGCCCCTGTCCGAGACGACCGGCACGCGCGGCGGCACCCATAACTCGGTCACGCGGATCCAGATGAAGCCGACCCACATGGTCGGCGGCTACGCCCATCTCGCCTACGGCTTCAACTACTACGGGCCGACCGGCTCGCAGCGAGACGAGGTAACCCTGATCCGCAAGCGCCGCACGGCGGTCGAGTACTGATGCGGGTCCGGGCGCAGGTCGCGATGGTGATGAACCTCGACAAGTGCCTCGGCTGCCACACCTGCTCGGTGACCTGCAAGAACGTCTGGACGAACCGCGAGGGCGCCGAGTACATGTGGTTCAACAACGTCGAGACCAAGCCCGGCGGGGGCTACCCGAAACGCTGGGAGGACCAGACGGAGTGGCGCGGCGGCTGGGGGCTCGACCGCCACGGGCGGCTGCGGCTGAAGGCCGGCGGCCCCGCTTACAAGCTCGCCCACATCTTCTACAACCCGAACCTCCCCGAAATCGAGGACTACTACGAGCCCTGGACCTACGACTACGAGTCGCTGACGAAGGCTGGGCCGTCCGAGCACCAGCCCGTGGCCCGTCCGGTGTCGAGCCTCACCGGTGAGCCGCTGGCGCTCGAGTGGGGCCCGAACTGGGAGGACGACCTCGCCGGCGGGCCCGAGCAGCTCCCCACCGACCCCCTGCGAGAGGGCCTCGAGGAGGCCGTCCGGGCCGAGTACGAGCAGGTCTTCATGATGTACCTGCCACGCATCTGCGAGCACTGCCTCAACCCCGCCTGCGTGGCCTCGTGCCCGTCCGGCGCGATCCACAAGCGCGACGAGGACGGCATCGTCCTGGTCGACCAGGAGGCCTGCCGCGGTTGGCGGATGTGCGTAAGCGGCTGCCCGTACAAGAAGGTCTATTTCAACCACGCGACCGGCAAGGCCGAGAAGTGCACGCTCTGCTACCCGCGCATCGAGGCCGGCTTGCCCACGGTCTGCTCCGAGACCTGCGTCGGCCGCATCCGCTACCTCGGGCTCGTCCTCTACGACGTCGATCGCGTCGAGGCCGCGGCGTCGACGCCGGACGAGCGTGGCCTGCTCGACGCGCAGCTGGGGGTCTTCCTCGATCCCGACGACCCGGAGATCCGGGAGGCGGCGCGACGCGACGGGATCCCGGAGGACTGGATCGGCGCAGCGCAGCGCTCTCCGGTCTGGGCGCTCGCCATGAAGCACCGGATCGCCCTGCCGCTCCACCCGGAGTACCGCACCCTGCCGATGGTCTGGTACGTGCCGCCGCTGTCGCCCGTTATCTCGGCGGTCGAGGGCGAGGGCGCCGAGGCCGACCCCGACGACGTCTTCCACGCCATCGACGCGCTGCGGATCCCGGTGCGCTACCTCGCGAACCTCCTCGCCGCGGGTGACGAGCAGGTGATCCGCGCAGCCCTGAAGCGGCTCGCGGCGATGCGCTCCCAGATGCGCGAGAAGACGATCTCCGGCGACGGCGGCTCCGAGCCGGCGGCCGCGGTCGGGATGGCCCCGGCGGAGCTCGAGGAGATGTACCGGCTGCTCGCCATCGCCCGCTACGAGGACCGCTTCGTGGTGCCGCCCGCGCACCGAGAGCTGGCCGGGCGGCTGGCCGAGGAGCAGGGCGCCTGCGGCCTCGACTTCGCCGGCGGCCCCGGAAGCTGTGAGCCGAACGGGAAGCCGAAGAGATGACGCCCTGGCGACTCCTCTCCCTCCTGCTCGACTACCCCGACGACGAGCTGCTCGCCAACCTCGACGAGCTTCGCGCCGCGGCGCTCGCGATCGAGCCGTCGCCGTCGCGCGAGGCGATCCTCGCGGCCCTCGGGCGCTGGGAGTCGATGGGCCCGGGCGCCACCCAGCGCGAGTACGTCGCCAGCTTCGACTTCGCGAAGCGCTGCACCCTCTATCTCAGCTTCCATGCCTACGGCGACCGGCGCCAGCGCGGCATGGCGATGCTCCACCTGAAGCGGGCCTACCGCGCCGCGGGGCTGGAGCTGGCCGACGGCGCGCTTCCGGACCACCTGCCGGCGGTGCTCGAGTTCACGCACGTCGCTCCCGAGGCCGGCGTCGAGATGCTCCACGGCTTCCGGCCGGCGCTCGAGGTCGTACGCTCGGCGCTGCACGCCGAGGACAGCGCCTACGCGCCGCTGCTCGACGCCGTTTGCGACCTGCTCCCCGCGGCCTCCGAGGCCCAGCTCGACGACGCCCACCGGATCGCGGCCGCCGGTCCGCCGGCCGAGCTGGTGGGCCTCGAGCCGTTCGCGCCGCCCGAGGTCATGCCGGACACCGTCTGCGGAGCGACCCGGTGAGCCGCTCCGACCTCGTGCTCTGGGTCGCGCTGCCCTACGTGTGCCTGGCGATCTTCGTGGTGGGCCACGTCTGGCGCCTGCGGACCGGCCAGCTCACCTGGACGACGCGCTCGACCCAGCTGCTCGAGCAGAGGCTGCTGCGGATCGGCAGCCCGCTGTTCCATCTCGGCCTCCTGACGGTGATCGGCGGGCACCTGCTCGGCATCCTGGTCCCGAAGGCGGCGACCGAGGCGGTGGGCGTCTCCGAGGGCGCCTACCACACGATCTCCGTCACCGCAGGCACGATGGCGGGCGTCGCGATGACGCTCGGCTTCGCGATCCTGCTCTACCGTCGGGTGCGCGTCCCGCGGGTGCGCCGCACGACCACCCGAACGGATCGCGCCACCTACCTCCTGCTCGGTGTGGCGATCGTCACCGGCACCTGGGCCACGGTCGGCGACAACCTGATCGGCGGCGGCTACGCCTACCGCGAGACGGTCGCTCCCTGGTTCCGCGGGCTCTTCTCGCTCGACCCGAGCCCGGCGCTGATGGCCGGCGCACCGCTCGTCTACAAGCTTCACGTCCTCGGGACCCTGCTCCTCTTCGCCCTCTGGCCGTTCAGCCGGCTGGTCCACGCCTGGAGCGCGCCCGTCGCCTACCTGCGTCGCGCCCCGATCCTCTACCGCTCGAGGGCGCCGCGTGAAGCCCCGTCCCCTGAAACGACCCCAGCCGCTGTCGGCGGATCCCCTCGACCACTAACCAGAGAGGTGACCAGATAGATGAGTCCACACGACGGAGCCCCGGCGCCGGAGAGACCGGGCGCCAACCGCAACCTGGCGCTCGCCACCGCGGCTTTCGCGCTCTGCTTCTCGGCCTGGGGCATGCTGGCGCCGCTCGCCCCGAAGTTCCAGGACAAGCTCGACCTCTCGAACACCGAGACCGCGATCATGATCGCGATCCCGGTGATCCTCGGCTCGCTGCTGAGGATCCCGCTCGGCTGGCTCACCGACAAGCTCGGCGGCCGAGCCGTGTTCACGGTCATGCTCGGCTACACCGCGGGTGCGGCGCTGCTGATCGGCTTCGCGACCAGCTACGTGGCGCTGCTCGGCGCCGGCTTCCTGCTCGGCGTCGCCGGGGCGTCGTTCGCGGTCGGGATCCCCTTCGTCGCCGACTGGTACCCGCCGAAGCGCCAGGGCTTCGCGCTCGGCGTCTACGGCGCCGGGAACATCGGCACCGCGGTCGCCGCCTTCTCGATCCCGTTCCTCTACACGCGGTTCGGCCAGGCCACCGCCGGCATCGCCTTCGGCGTCGTGATCGGCGCCTTCACGCTGCTCTGGGTCTCCGCCGCCCGCGACGCGCCGGTCGTCCGCCGCTCGCGGCCGGACTACCGCGAGGTGCTGCGCTCGGGCTGGCCGCTCTGGCGGCTGACGTCCTTCTACTTCGTCACCTTCGGCGGCTTCGTGGCGATGGCGATCTTCCTGCCGAAGCTCCTCACCGACTGGTTCGACCTCTCCCTGGCCGACGCCGGCCTGCGCGCGGCGGGCTTCACGGTCGTCGCCACGCTGGCGCGGCCGATCGGCGGCTGGCTCTCCGACCGGCTCCAGGCCTCGACCGTGCTCACCGTCGCCTTCGCCGGGGTCGGCCTCG
>VRUE01000022.1:25315-26759 GCA_019456285.1 Solirubrobacterales bacterium
GCGGCGCTCGAGGCGATGCTCGCGATCGAGGAGATCGCGGGCGCCCGGCTGGGCGTCGCGCTGCTGACACCCCACTCGCACTTCGAGTACAGCCCGCTGTCGGTAGCCGAGCCGTTCGACCTCGGCAAGGCGCACCGCTTCGAGCTTCCGGAGCTCCTGGAGGGCCGCGGCGTGAAGACGATCATCGATGCGCTCGAAGCCGTCGACGCCGAGCGGCGGGAGGTGCACACCGCCGACGGGCTCACGCTCGGATACGACGCGCTCCTCGTCACCGTCGGCGCGCGGCGGCGCAGCGCCCTGCCCGGCGCCGTCACCTTCTCGGACTCAAGGGCGCCGGCCGAGGTCCAGCGTCTGCTGCGAAGCGCCGCGGCCGGCCGCATCGAGCGGCTCGTGTTCGCCGTCCCCCCGGGCATGGTCTGGGCGTTTCCGGCGTACGAGCTGGCCCTGATGGCAAGCGCCCACTTCGCCGAGCACGAGATCCCGGCGAGCGTGGCCCTCGTCACGCCGGAACCGCGGCCGGTCGACGCCTTCGGCGACCGGCCGAGCGCCGCCGTGGAGGAGATGCTCCGGCTCCGCCGGGTCGCCTTTCACAGCGCCACGCCGGTGCGTGCCGAGCCGGGCCAGCTCATCGTCGAAGAGGGCGAGCCGATTCCCGCGGACGCCGTCGTCGCGCTCCCGCAGCTGGTGGCGCCGCAGATCGCCGGGCTGCCCCGCGACGAGCTCGGGTTCCTGCCCGTCGACGAGCACTGCCGGGTTGACGGCCCCCCCGGCGTCTACGCCGCCGGCGACATCACGAGCTTCCCGCTGAAGCAGGGCGGGATCGCGACCCAGCAAGCCGGCGTCGCGGCGGAGGCGGTCGCGGCCGACCTCGGCGAGGATCTCCACCCGCAGCCGTTCCGGCCGGTGTTGCGTGGCCTGCTCCTCACCGGCCGTGCCCCGCGTCACCTGCGCGCGGAGGTCGTGCGCGGCCGGGCAGAGCGATCCACGGCCGAGGAGGGGGCGACCCGGTGGCCGCCGGCGAAGATCGCCGGTGGCCGGCTCGGCCCGTTCCTCGCACTCCACGGCGCGCCGGGAGGCGCGCCTCCCGGCGCCGTGGCTCTCGAGCTCGACGCGGTCGCCGAGGCCGTCACTAGGCCGGCTGGTACGGGCAGCTCGGGTCCGCAGCCAGGTGGTCGCCGCTGACCGCGTGTGCGCGCGCCCGGCTGCCGCCGCAGATCTCGCGGTACTCGCAGCGGCCGCACTTCCCGCCGAGCGCGTCCGGGTCGCGCAGCTCGCGGAACAGCGGCGCCTCGCGGTAGAGGCGCACGGCGCTCTCGCGGCGCACGCTCCCGGCCGCCAGCGGGAGGAAGCCGGACGGCATGACCTCGCCACAGTGGGAGACGAACATGAAGCCGCGTCCGTCGTTCACCCCCTTGGCCGGCCGGCGCAGCCCGTCGGCGAAGCG
>VRUE01000022.1:26859-30443 GCA_019456285.1 Solirubrobacterales bacterium
GACGTGCCCGTTCAGCGCACACACCGTCGTATTGACCTGCACGGGAAGACCCGCCTCCGCGGCGGCCTCGATACCGCGTAGCGTGCGCTCGAACGAGCCGGCGAAGCCGCGGAACCGGTCGTGCAGCGCGGCATCCGGCGCATCGATGCTGAAGGCGACGCGGCGCACCCCGGCGGCGCGGGCTTCGGCCATGCGAGCGGGTGTGGTGAGCGCCGTCGCGGTGGGCGTCAGCGCCACCCGCAGGCCGCGCCGATCCGCGTGGGCGGCGATCTCGAAGACGTCCCGCCGCATCAGCGGATCGCCGCCGGTGAGGACGAGGATCGGCCGCGTGCCGAAGCCGGCGAGGTCGTCGACGAGCGCCAGCGCCTCCGGCGTATCGAGCTCGTCCGGATGGCGGCGCGGCTGAGCGTCGGCGCGGCAGTGGGCGCAGGCGTAGGCGCAGGCCCGTGTCAGCTCCCAGGCGATCGTGAAGGGGGCGCGGTCGAAGTCGAGCTCGGCAAGGTGCCGGTCGCGCTCGGTCCGGGCGGCGCGCGCCGCGGCCCTCACGCGGCAATCTCCTCTTCGGTCAGGTAGCAGGCCGGGTCCGGCGCCCGCGGGTTGCCGCTCGCCGACTCCGCCCGCGCCTCACGGAGCCCGGTCACGGCCGGCGGCGAAGCGTCACGTCGAGCCGGATCGGCACGCGATCACCGACCACGGCTGCGCCCGCCTCGATCAGCGCGCTCCATTGCAGCCCGAACTCACGCCGGCGAATGACCCCGCGGGCCGTCACGACCACCCGGTCGGGGTGCGCCGACGTGACGTCGCCGGTGAGCTCCAGCGGGTGGGTCCGGTCCATGATCGTCAGATCGCCCTCGAGCCTGAAGCCTGGCGCGGACGCGGTCAGGTCCGCCTCGAAGGCGATCTCGGGATACCGACTCACGTGGAAGCCGCCAGCGGACCGCAGGTGCTCGTCCCGTGCCTCCATGCCGGTGTCGATGCTCTTCACGTCCACACGGCCACCGGCGTGGCCGGTGCCCTCCGGGCTCACTTCGAACCAGCCCTCGAAGCCGGTGAACCGGCCGCGCACCGTCGCGACGGCGAGATGGCGGATCGAGAAGCCGACCGTCGAGGCGCTGCGCTCGACGACCCACAACCCGGGCGTGAGCGTCGGGGCGAGCACCTCGCCCGACGCCTCGATCCCGCTTGTCTCGCTCATCCGGCGTCCTCCTTCGGGCTCGTCCGCATCCACCCGCGATGCTGGAGAGGTGAGCGGGCCGCGCCATCCGTGGCGCGGCCTGTCCCTTCGCGGGGCGACACCGCAGCGTCCGCGTGGCGGCCCGCATACACGCATGGCGCGCGGGTGGCCCCTCGGGCAGCGGGGGTCCAGCAGGGGAAGGCCTCTCAGGAAGCGTCAGCGGACACCGCCAGCGCCACCACCGCGCCTTGTGCCGCAGCCGTCAGCCGTGACGCGCCCGGCATCCACTGCGGGTCGAGCTGCCAGTGGACCAGCAGCCCGTCGAAGAGGGCGATGATCAGGGCCGCCAGGGCGTCGACGTCGATCCCCTCCGTCGCGCCGACCTCGGCGAAGGCGTCTCGGGTGGCCTCGGCGATCACCTGGCGAAAGTCGTCGTAGCTCGCTGTCATCTCGGCGCGCAGGTCCTCCGAGCGCGCCAGCTGCGCCCAGGCCTCCAGGCAGGCAGCGACCAGGGGGCGGTTCTCATCGATGGTGCCCATGACGCCATCCAGAGACCTTTCCAGCCGCTCCAGCGGCGTCGCCGGCCCGGGCTCGGCCGCCAGGGCCACCAGCGGCTTCAGCCAGCGCTGGTAAGCCTCGCCCACAGCGACGTTGAGGAGGTGTTCCTTGGATCCGAAGTGATAGCTGATCGAGGCGAGGTTGGTTCCCGAGACGGCGACGAGATCGCGGGCTGTCGTCCGCGCGTAGCCCTTCTCCTGCAGGCAGACGATCGCCGCCTCCAGGAGGCGCTCCCTGTGACCTCCCTCATCCTCAGCCGACATTCCGCGAGCCACTGTATACCCGTGTAGAAATACTTGGAATCGGTTGTTCGTCAGCTATCGGTCGTCGTCCCCGGCCGGCCTGCGGCGGTCGCGCTTGCGCCCGCCGGCGCGGCGCTTCTGCTCGAGGCGCCGCTCGCGGGAGGCGCGGCTCGGCTTGGTCGGGCGGCGGCGCCGGGGCACCGCGAGCCCGGCGGCGATCTTCTCCGCGAGGCGCCGCAGAGCCAGCTGGCGGTTGCGCGCCTGGCCGCGCGCGTCCTGGGCGACGGCGGTGACGACCGGGCCGGCGCGCTTCGTCAGCCGCGCCCGCTGCGACTCGTCGAGCGTCGCCGACGCCTCGACGTCGAAGACGGCCTCGACCCGCGAGGCGGTGACGTTGGCGTGCTGCCCGCCGGGGCCCGAGGAGCGGCTGGCGCGTAGCTCGATCTCGTTGAGCGGGATCGAGAGGCGCTCGTCGACTCTCAGCTGCTCGGCGATAGGGAGTCGATCTTCCCGGCCAGCTCGAAGTCGGCTGCGGTGAGGCCGCCCTGGGAGTGGGTCGAGAGGGTCACCTTGACCTTGTCCCAGGAGATCTCAAGATCGGGGTGGTGGCCCATCGCCTCCGCCGGCTCGACGAGGCTGTCGACGAACCTGACCGCACCGACGAAGTCGCCGCGCTCGAAACTCTTCACGATCACCTCGCCCGATCGCTCCCACCCGGGCAGCTCGGCGAGCTTGGCGTCGATCTCGGAATCGCTCAGAAGCGCCATCGCGTGACTATGCTGCCACGGCACAGGCAAGCGCGCAATAAGGACCTGGGACCTATCCGAAAACCCCCGCGCGCTCTACGGCGTCAAGACAACCTTCAGCGCTTCGCGCTGGTCGTACAGCTCGTAGGCGCCGGCCGCCTCGTCCAGCTTCATCCGGTGGGTGACGAGGGGCGAGGGATCGAGCTTGCCGGCCTCGATCAGCGCCAGCACCCGATCGACGTGGGCGATCACGTTGGCGAGCCCGAGCCGCAGCGTCAGCCCCTTCAGCCAGGCGAGCCCGACCGGCACCTCGCCGCGGCCGGAGTAGGCGCCGATCCCGGAGACTGTGCCGGCGTCGCGCGCCAGGCTGATCGCCATCTCGAGCGGAGCCGGGTCGCCGACCGCATCGACGACGACGTCGACCCCGCGGCCCCCGGTCGCCGCCCGCACGGCGCGCTTCGGCTCCTCCTCGGTGAGGTGAATCGGCGCGGCGCCGAACTCCGCCGCCATCTCCAGGCGCTGCTCGACCGTGTCGATCGCGAAGACCTGCACCGCGCCGGCCGCCCGCGCGGCCTGCACCGCGCAGAGGCCGACCGGCCCCAGCCCGAGCACGGCGACGCTGTCGCCGGCCCGCATCCCGGCGTGCGCGACAGCGTGGTAGCCGGCCCCCATCACGTCCCCCGCGAACAGCGCCACCTCGTCGGACATCCCCTCCGGCGCCCGCCGCAAGGTCAGGTTGGCCCGCGGCACCAGGAGCTGCTCGGCCTGGGCGCCCTGCAGGTCGCCGAGCTTCGACCCGTGGCCGAAGGTGCGGCCGTGCTCGCAGCGGTGGTAGTCGCCGCGCAGGCAGGCGACGCAGGTCGC
>VRUE01000119.1 GCA_019456285.1 Solirubrobacterales bacterium
AGAGGGCAGATTAGACGCTAACAACGCCCTTAACCTGTATCCTTGAGGCATGGGACCGCTCAGCAACGCCCAGATAACCGAGCTCTTTCACATCGCCTTCCTCGCTGTCCTGTCGAGACGCCTTGACCCGGCTCGCTATGTGTTGAAGGGAGGCGTGAACCTGCGCTACTTCTTCGAGAGCCTGCGCTACTCCAAGGACATCGATCTCGACATCATTGGTGTGGAGCCGTGGGGTCTTGAAAACAAGGTCGACGGCGTCCTCGACTCCGGTGCGATGAAAGCCCTCCTTCGCGTCAACGGTCTGGGGATCGCCGAGTTCTCAAAGCCGAAGCAGACCACGACCACACGCCGCTGGAAGGTTGCGATCGAGGTCTCAGGGCGTTCTGAGCTTGTTCGAACCAAGATCGAGTTCAGCAATCGAAATGGCGAGCAGCGATACCGCCTGGAGGCGGTGCCCAGCCGCATCGTCGCCCCCTATGCGCTGCGTTCGCCAAGCGTCCAGCATTACACCGAGGACGCTCCCGCCGAGCAAAAGGTCAAGGCTCTCGCGGGGCGTTCTGAGACGCAGGCGCGCGACGTCTTCGATCTTGATCTGCTGCTTCGTCGAAAGCCGCTTCCGGCTGGATCTCTCGACTCGCAAATCCTGACTGACGCGGCCGATCGAACTCTGCAGTTGCCCTTTGCCGCCTTCCGCGATCAAGTTCTTCCCTTTCTCGAGCCCGACGTCGTTGAGCTCTACGACACCGAGGGGGCTTGGGAGCAGATGCAGACCTTCGTTGCGGAAAAGTTGGAGGAGGCGAAATGAAACCGACCAACGCCTACGGCGACTTGCTACGCATGAACCGCGAGATCGTCACCACGCGCGAGGCAGCGGCACGGTGGCAGACGGCACAGGGCACCGCCGGCCGGCGTCTCCGTGCCATGGAGGAAGCTGGACTCGTGCGCCGGCTGCGTCGAGGTCTTTGGGCGCTTGACCCCGGTGTTGCGCCGTTCGTCGTCGTCCCCTACCTAACGGCGCCGTTTCCGGCCTACGTATCGTTCTGGTCGGCGTTCTCCCATCACGGCATGATCGAACAGATCCCGCGTCAGATCTCGGTCGCATCGCTCGACCGGGCTCAGCGCATCACGACCACTGTCGGCGTCTACGAGATCCATCATCTTGCTCCTGAGCTCTTTGGTGGCTACCACGGCTCGGAGGAGAGCGGATACTTGGCCACGCCAGAGAAGGCTCTCTTTGACGCCGTCTATGTCCGTGCAGCTGCCGGGAGCCGAGCCTTCTTTCCCGAGCTCTCGCTTCCTCGGGACTTTGACGACGCGCAGATCAGGGAATGGACCGGTCGAATCGAGAGTGCACGCCTCCGAACGCTGGTCTCGCGCCGGCTTCGCGAAGCGCTGCGACAAGCATCGCGCGAAGCCCCCTCACATTCCCCCGAGAGGAGTCTCGGCTAGGATTTGGCTTGCTGAGCGGCTCGCAAGTTGCACCCTCCGGTCTCCAAGCCATGCTCTACTCCCTTTCGGGCTTGGGCCTCTCAGGCGGCGGGCGCTTGCCCGGAGGCTCGGCGTTGCTCCTCGAGCAGCGCGATCATCCGCTCGCTCTGCGTGCGCAGGACCTCGAGGTCGCTCATCATCCGCTTCGGCGGGAACGCGTCGGGCATCCCGTCGAGCATGTGCTCGCACGCCGCCATGCACCGTGCCCGCATTTGAGGCCCGAATCGCCGTGCGAGCAGAGCCAAGCCACCGATCATCGCGAGCAGAACGATGGCCTTTTTCATCGGCGCCACCATACCATCGCCCGGCTGCATCCGGACCTTGAAAGCGGCGGACGGGAATCGAACCCGCGTCATCGCCTTGGAAGGACGAGGCTCTACCGTTGAGCTACCGCCGCGCGTCCGAACCGACCCGTGCGGGCGGTCCGGCTTCGACGACAGTTTGCCTAATCGGCGCCCCTCCCTGCCGTCTCGTCCGCCGCTTCGGCGCCGATACGTCAAAATATAGGGCGGCCACGGGGCGTGGCGCAGTCTGGTAGCGCACTCGGCTGGGGGCCGAGCGGCCGCCGGTTCAAATCCA
>VRUE01000120.1 GCA_019456285.1 Solirubrobacterales bacterium
CCCCGTTCGTTGCTAGCATGGGCAGACCGCCGCGGGGTGGAGCAGTCAGGTAGCTCGTCGGGCTCATAACCCGAAGGCCGCGGGTTCGAATCCCGCCCCCGCTATAGGCCGGAAACCCGCTTATCAAGCGGGTTTCCGTGTTTTTGGAGAGCCTCAGAATCGGCCAGAAATGGCCTTGGGGCAAGCCCTGGGGCAAGGTGAGGTCTGAGAGAGGTCGACTCCGGGCCTTGCGCAGGGCCTCCGGTCCACCTACGTTCGGCCGCAAGAAACGCAAAATGAAATGGCCCCGGCGGCGCTACAAACGCCCCGGGGCCTGGCACCGAAGGGCGAGCCTTCGATGCGAGAGAGACGGTACCGACGCAGCCCTACACGGGGCAGCATCTCGGCGTTTCTTCGGTGCCCGACCGAAAGGAGGGGCACCGTGCCCGACACGACCACCACCATCGACCGCGACCAGCGCGAAGGGCTCTACGAGCTGGTCCGCAACCACCTCGGCAGCATCGAGGACTTCTTCGTCGCGCTTGAGCGCACCAAGGACTTCGCCAAGGCGGAGCGACTGGGCCTGGAGTTCGCCGAAGACTTCCGACTCCTGCAGGACATCGGCTGGGGCGAGGAGGACGAGCGCGAGACGTTCGAGCTGACCATTCCGGCGCACGACCTGATGGAACTGCTCCAGCGCCTGCACGGCGAAACCGAAAAGCTGCTCGTCGAATCGCCCGACGAGCGGAAGTCGCGGGAAGAAGACGAGGAGGTCGACCAGCGCTTCCGGCTCGGCCTCGATGCCTGCGGGGGACTGCTGGTCGAGCTCGACCAGCGAGGGGGCGGGTCGGCATGAGCAGGGGCGCGAAGAAACGCCTCCGCCCCGGCGAGCTGGACGGCCTCGTGCTCGCCTATATGCGCAAGCACAATGACGACGGACCGCTGAGCGCCAGCGCGATCGGCAAGGGAATTGGCCGCTCCTCCTGCGCGGTAGCCAACTGCCTCCGCCGGTTGGCGAAAGAGAAGCAAGTGCGGCAAGCCAAAAGGCGCCCCCGCGCCTACGTCGTAAAGGCGAGACAGCGATGAGCGGCTGGATCGCCGGATCGGGGAACGGCCGGCGGCCGCCGTTCCCTGAGTCGACCCCGCCCGATATCAACCACTCCGTCCTGACCGGGATGCTGAGCGGCGATCCGCAAGAGGGTAGGAGCCCAACGGGCGGTCCCGTCACGCTCCTGCGGATCGAGTTCCCCGTCGCCGACCCCGATCACCCGCAGGCGCTGTGGAGCTGGGCGAACTGCCTGGTCGAAGTGCCGGCCGCCCGTGCGAGGCGAGACATCGAAGGGCTGCGCGGCGGCGCCTCGGTTCTCGCAGCGGGGCAGATCAGCGACCGCTGGATGGTCGAGAACGGGCACACGAGCCGTCGTGGCGTGATCGTCGCGACCCTGCTGAAGGCTGGGCCTCCTCCCTAGAGCCCGGCGCTGTTCATCGCGGGAGGCAGACCATGAGTCCCCGCTCCCCTGCGATGGCGCCGCCGACCGATGCGCTCAAGGTCCGCTTCGCGAGGAACCTGACCCGCTGCCGCGAGGAGGCCGCAGATCGTGCACCGCGTCTATCGACTGGATCGCGATAACGCCCGGTCACGAGGTCACTCCATTTGGCGGCCCGCTTCTCATCGGCGTCAAGCCGGGCGAGCCTCGCTAGCCAAGGCCATCGTGGAGTCGAGCTGCGACAGCCCGACACTAAAAGTCTGAACCTTTGGCGCAAAAGGGAAAACTCGACGAATATATGGACGGTACGCCCGGACCGAACCGTCTTTTCCTTTGTTTAAGGGCTGGTCGAGCGACGGATCGAAGGCCAACTTCCCGTTGGGGGGGTGGCGCGGAGTCCCGCTCATCCGGATAGGAGGCAGAGGGTCCATCTCGGCCCCTCGCCGAATCCGGAAACCGTGACAAGGGAGCAGGGAATGTCGAACTCAAATGGGCGGTTAGAGCACCGGCCGGCCGCCGTTGTCCTCATCGGGCTGTTGACGGCCGTCGGGGTGGCGATCATCGCGGCGGGTACCGCACACGCGGCCAATTACAAGAT
>VRUE01000023.1 GCA_019456285.1 Solirubrobacterales bacterium
AGAGCCGGCGCCCGGATTTGAACCGGGGACCCCTTCATTACGAGTGAAGTGCTCTACCAACTGAGCTACGCCGGCGGGGGGTGCCCCATTCTAGGAGCTGCGGTTCCGTCACGTCCGGTGTAGACGATCCGTTGCACGATTGTCACGTTTGGCGCGCCACACGGCGCACCTGCCCGGCTACGGTGCCATCATGGAGGCGATGAGGGAAGCGTGGACGGACGAGCGGCTCGACGACCTGGCCCACCGCATGGACGACGGGTTCAAGCGGGTTGACGGGGATCTGCGGGAGTTGCGCACCGAGATGAAGGCGGAATTCGGCTCCGTGCGCGGCGAGATGAAGACGGAATTTAGCTCCCTGCGCGGCGAGATGAAGACGGGATTTAGCTCCCTGCGCACCGAGATGAAGGCGGAATTCGGCTCCGTGCGCGGCGAGATGAAGACGGAATTCGGCTCCGTGCGCGGCGAGATGAAGACGGAATTTAGCTCCCTGCGCGGCGAGATCGGCTCCGTGCGCGGCGAGATCGGCTCCGTGCGCGGCGAGATCAGCGCCCTTCATCGCGCCATGCTTCAGGTCGGCGGCGGCATGATCGCGACCTTCGCGATCGGCTTTGCCGGCTTGATCGCCACCCAGCTCTGATCGGAGCGCCGCAGCGCGCCTGAGCTCGTCGCTTAGGACTTGGTAGGCAACTAGGTTCTTAGCCGCGCTATCCCGGTAGGCAACTAGGTTCTTAGCCGCGCTTGGCGATGAAGGAGATCGAGCGGTTGGGGCGGGCGCAGCTGACCGCGATACCGCGTTCGGTGGCGGCGCCGAGGCAGCGGTAGCCGCGGACCGTGCAGCCGAAGCGGGAGGCAGCGGCGGGGGAGGCGCAGCTCGCGTCGCCGCTCCACCCGGCCGTCACGAGCCGGCCCGTCTTGCAGGCGACCCCGGCCACGCGAAGCTCGCCGACGCCGGCGACGCCGGCCGAGCAGCTCTGCGCCGAGGCGCCGGCCGGGGCGGTTGGGGCCGTCCTGGCGGTGGGCGGCTGCGTCGTCGCCGCCTGCGACTGCTCGTTCCCGGACTGCTCGCTCGAGGACGAGCCGCAGCCGGCGGCCAGTGCGGCGGCGAGGGCGATGATCGGAAGTGGGCGCGCGAACCTCATCGGGTCGCCGCCTAATTTAGTGACTATTCGTGCGCGGCTCCCTGAAGGCGCCCGGCGCCCGGGTTGGGCTGGATGTCGCCGCAGACCGGGCAGCCCGGCTCGGGGACGACCGACTCGCGTTCCACCTCCATCGTCCGCAGGTCGTAGATGTGGCCGACGCCGAGGGTGGAGGGCTCGGCGAGGCCGGTCAGGTGATGCATGACGTCGAGGCCTACCTGGCCGCCGATCAGGCCGCAGGCCGGGCCGAGCGTGGCGGCGGGGGAGGCTTTGGCGCGGCGCTGATCGACCGCGATGTCGAACAGCGGGTAGGTGCGCCGGTAGCCGATCTCCTGGCAGGCGAAGCAGCCGGTCCGCCCGGGCACGTAGAACGGCCCGACCCTGGCGATCGGCGGGAAGTGGCTCATCGCGATGAAGGGGATGCGGGCTGCGAAGCAGGCCGAGTTGACCCAGCGCTCGATGTCGTGGGCGGGCCAGTCGGCGGCGTCGATCACCAGGTCGTAGCCGTCGATCGCCTCCGCGATCGCCGCCTCGCTCTCCAGGCGCTCCGCCATCGTCTCGAGCCGCATCGCCGAGTTGAAGGCCCCGAGACGCTCCGCCGCTGCCGCCGCCTTGAGCCGGCCGATGTCGGACTCGGTGTAGAGAATCTGGCGGTTGAGGTTGCTCGTCTCGACCCGGTCGCCGTCGATCAGCAGCATCTCGCCGACCCCGGTGCAGGCCAGCGTCCAGGCGGACCAGCCGCCGAGCCCGCCGACCCCCAGCACGACGACCCTCGCTTCTTCGAGCCGCGCCTGGCACTGCGACGGCGTCGGCCCGGTGGAGATGTCGCTGAAGTAGCGGAGCTGGCGGTCGAAGCGTTCGACCACCTCGTCGGCGATCAGGTCGTCGTCGGCGGCGTCCTCGATCAGCCCCAGCTCCTCGAGCTGGGCGAGGAGGTCGCGGACCGGGTCCTCGCCGAAGCGGCTCTCCAGCTCCTCGAGCGTCTGCGTGCCGTCGAGCGCGTCGAGCAGCTGCCGGCCCTCCTCGTCGGGCTGCTCGATCTGGACATCGGCGCCGGCGCTGGGCCGGAGCAGGTAAAGGTCGCCGTCGGGCGCTTCCACCCGCTCGGTCGTTCGCTTGATTCGCGGTCGGGTCATCGCAGGATCCTCCGGTGGGAAACGATACGCTTAAGACCAGCATATTGATCAAGTTTGTTTCAGTTTGACAGGATCAGTAAACGAACAACACCCGTGGTAGAAGGGCGGTCCTTTAAGTTACTTCTAGGTACCACGGCTGGGTCACCGTAAGAGCTGCACGACGAATGGAGGAGCCGCAATGCCCGTCAAGACCACACCAGACGGCAAGCTCAGCGAGGTACGCGACAGGCACGGCGATTAACGCCTAGAGCCGAGTGCCACGGCGCGGGCCAAGACCTCGTCCAGCATCGGCTCGGTGAGCCGGCCGGTGGAGGTGTTCTGCTGGCTGGGGTGGTAGCAGCCGAGCAGTGCCCAGCGTCCCGCCCGGGCCTCGGCTCCGTGGCCGAAGCGCGGCCTGGGGCGCGGCGTCTCGCCGCCCAGCTCGCGCACCGCCCGCAGTACCCCGTCCCATGCGAAGCCGCCGAGCGCGACGATTACCCGGGAGCGCTCCAGCAGGGCCAGCTCCCGCGCCAGGTAGGGGAGGCAGTTGTCGCGCTCGGCCGGGCTCGGCTTGTTGGCCGGCGGCGCACAGCGCACCACAGCGGTCACGTAGGCGCCGCTGAGTCGCAGTCCGTCGCCGCGCCGCTCGGACTCGGGCCGGCTCGCGCAGCCGGCCCGGTGCAGGGCGGCGTAGAGCCAGTCGCCGGAGCGGTCGCCGGTGAACATCCGGCCGGTCCGGTTGCCGCCGTGCGCGGCCGGGGCGAGGCCGACGATCGCCAGCCGTGCGCCCGGGTCGCCGAAGCCGGCCAGGGGACGGGCCCAGTAGTCCTCGCCGCGGAAGCGGCGCGGCGGGTCGGCTGCGCACGCCTGCCGCCACTCGACCAGCCGCGGGCAGCGCCGGCAGGCGTGGACCTCGGCGGCGAGCTTGGCGAGGGCGCTGGATTGCCCTGACCTCTCGGACTTCGGCGGCTTGCGCATGGGGCGGAACTGAATCATGCGTTGTCTCGCCACCAATCTCGAGTGAAGAAACGGGGCCCCGGATGGGCCCGATCCCGTCAGCAATGGGATCGGGCCACCCGAGCCCGACCTAGTTGCCCTTGTGGATCGAGAGCATCGGGACGACGTGCTCGGACGTGTTGATCTTCATCTGGCTCACCCCCCTTTTTTGCTCCGAAGGTCAATTGCCGTGAACTGCGCTGCGCGCCTGCTGCCTTGGACCGCTCTATTACTAAGACTAGTTCCAACAATCAATAAATCACCTGCAAAATTACGCAGTTCGCTTGCAAACGTCCTTTGCGGTCAATAGGATGGAGTGCTTCGAGTGCCGCGCAACGATCGAAGGAGTCGCTTTGGCCGAAAAAGCAAAGACCAAGACCAAAACCAAAAGGAAGGGCAAGAGGAAAGGAGGAGTCGATCAGCGACTGGTGAAGGCGCTGGCCCACCCTCTGCGGGTGCAGATCCTGATCATTTTCAACGAACGGATGGCGAGCCCAAACGAGTTGGCCAAGGAGCTGGAGGAGGGCCTGAGCCAGGTCAGCTACCACGTCAAAGTCCTCAAGGACTACGAGTGCATCGCGCTGGTCAAGACCGAGCCGCGGCGCGGCGCGGTCGAGCACTACTACCGCGCGACGTCGCGGGCCTTCCTCACCGATCGCGACTGGCAGCAGCTTCCCGACTCGATCCGGCCGGGGATGAGCGCCGGCCTTATGCAAACGATCGTGGACGACGCCGCCGGGGCACTGGAGGAGGGAACCTTCGATGCCCGCGACGACCGGCACCTGAGCCGGACGTCAATGATCCTCGACGAGCAGGGGTGGGGCGACCTCACCGAGGCTCTGACCGAGACCCTGGGGCGGGTCGTCGAGATCCAGGCCGAAAGCGCCGGTCGCCTTGCGAAGACGGGCGAGGAGGGCCACACGGTCGCTGTGGCGATGATGGGCTTCGAGGTTCCAGGAGAGGAGCGAAAGAAGGCCGCGAAGAAGGCGTCGAAAAAGGGCAAAGCCTCGAAAAGGGTCAAAGCGAGGAAAAAGGGCAAAGCGTCGAAAAAGGCGTAACGCTGTAGCCCCGGGCCCGGAGACCGGGCCGAGCTCATAGGCTTCGCGCCCTGTGACGGGCTCGAGCCGAGCCATGCACCGTCGCCCGGGCGGCGCAGCCTCCGCTGCGCCGCCCCCGGGTACGGGATGATCCCCCGGTGACCGCCCCCCTCTACGCGATCGGCCGCTTCTGCTCGCGGCATCGCTACCCGACGATCGCTGTCTGGCTGGCCCTCGCCGCGGCCCTGGTCGTGCTCGGGCAGTCCTCGAACGCGAAGACCAACGACAACCTGACCCTGCCCGGGACCGGCTCGACCGCCGCCACCGAGCTGCTGGAAGACAACCTGCCCGAGCGGGCCTACGGGAGCAACCCGCTGGTGATCCAGTCGACGAACGGCAAGCTGACCGAGCCGAGGTACAGCGCCGCGATCTCCAAGACGGTGAAGCGGCTGCGGGCGATGCCCGACGTCAACTCGGCGGTCAACCCGCTGACGCCGGCCGGCGCCGCCTTCCTCAGCCAGAACCGCAAGGTCGCCTACGTCCCGGTCTACCTAAGCGCCGGCCCCGGCAGCCTCACCGAGGACGAGGCCCAGGCCGTGCTCGACGCCGGCGACCCGGCCGAGGCCGCCGGCCTGGAGACCTCGGTCGGCAGCTACGTCGGCCAGCAGCTCTCCAAGCCCTCGACCGAGATCAGCGAGGCGATCGGCCTGACCGCGGCGGTGATCATCCTGCTCTTCGCCTTCGGCACGGCGACGGCGATGATGCTGCCGATCGTCTCCGCGGTGACCGGCCTCGCCTGCGCGCTCTCGATCATCCGCCTGCTGGAGAACGTCATCCAGGTGCCGAGCATCGCCTCGACCCTGGCGGCGATGATCGGGCTCGGGGTCGGGATCGATTACGCGCTGTTCATCGTCACCCGCCACAAACTCCAGCTCCGCGACGGGATGGAGCTGCGCGAGTCGATCGCCCGCGCCACCGCGACCGCCGGCGGCGCAGTCGTCTTCGCAGGCTTCACGGTGGTGATCGCGCTCTGCTCGCTTGCCTTCGCCGGGATCCCGCTGGTCAGCACGCTCGGCTTCACCGCGGCGATCACGGTGGTCGTCGCCGTCTGCGCCGCGACGACGCTGCTGCCGGCGTTGCTCGGCGCCCTCGGCCCGCGGATCGACTCGCTGCGGGTGAAGCTCGGCAAGACCCATCCCGACGACCACCGGCCGCACGGCTGGCTGCGCTGGGCGCGCCAGGTCGCCTCCCGGCCCTGGCGCTCGGCGATCGCGGCGCTGGCGGTGTTGATCGTGCTCGCGGCGCCGATCCTCGACCTGCGGCTGGGGCAGAACGACATCAGCGCGCTGCCGAAGTCGACCACGGCGCGGCAGGCATACATCGGCCTCACCGAGGGCTTCGGGCCGGGCGTCGACGGGCCGCTGCTGATCGCCTCGAAGTTCGAGACCGCGGCCGACGCGAAGCGGGCCCTGCCCGAATTGCAGCGGGGGGCTGTCACCGCCGCCGACGTCGCGGCGATCTCCACGGCCAGCTTCGACAAGCAGGGGACGGTGGCCGTCTTCTCGGTGATCGCAAAATCGGCGCCGTGGACCGACGCGACCATCGACCTGGTCGAAGACCTGCGCGACTCCGTGATCCCGAAGGCGCTGGCCGGGACCGGGGGCGCCGCCTACGTGGGCGGGCAGACCGCCGGCTACATCGACCTCGCCACGCAGATCTCCGACAAGCTGCCGCTGATGATCGCGATCGTGGTCGGCCTCAGCTTCGTCGTGCTGCTGCTCGCCTTCCGCTCGCTGCTGGTGCCGGTCAAGGCGGCGGCGATGAACCTGCTCTCGGTCGCCGCCGCCTACGGCGTGGTGACCGCGGTCTTCCAGCTCGGCTGGGGCTCGTCACTGATCGGACTCGACCAATCGATCCCGATCGTCAGCTTCGTGCCGCTGCTGATGTTCGCGATCCTGTTCGGGCTCTCGATGGACTACGAGGTCTTCCTGCTGACCCAGATGCGGGAGCACTACAAGGACCACGGCGACGCCCGCCGGGCGGTGGTCGAAGGGCTGGCCAACACCGGCCGGGTGATCACCTCGGCGGCGGCGATCATGGTCTGCGTGTTCATCAGCTTCGTGCTCGACGGCAACCCGGTGGTGAAGGAGTTCGGGGTGGGGCTGGCGGTGGCGATCGCGATCGACGCGACCCTGGTCCGCTGCCTGCTGGTCCCCGCGGTGATGGTGCTGCTGGGCCGCCGCGCCTGGTGGCTGCCGCGCTGGCTGGAGCGGCTTGTGCCCCACGTAAACATCGAGGGCGAGGAGTTCTTCGCCCGGCGCGACGCCGATTCCCGGGCGGGGAGCGCCTGAGCGGGATGTTCCCGCTCAACCTCCCCAACCTGCTCACGCTTCTGCGGATCCTCGCGGTGCCGGTCGTCGTCGTCGCGCTGCTCGGGGAGACGCCGAACGGCGACGCGCTGGCGGCGGGCGTGTTCGCGCTGGCGGCGCTGACCGACGGCCTCGACGGCTACTTCGCCCGCTCGCGCGACGCCGTCACCACATTCGGCAAGCTGATGGACCCGCTCGCCGACAAGCTGCTGATCACCGCGGCGCTGATCTCGTTGGTCTCGCTGAACCGGCTGGACGCCTGGGTGGCGATGGTGATCATCGCCCGCGAGATCGCCGTCACCGGGCTGCGGGCGATCGCCGCCGAGCGCGGCATCGTGATCGTCGCCAGCTGGCTGGGCAAGGTGAAGACGGTCCTGCAGATCGCCGCGGTGATCGCCCTGATCGCCGCCAACCCGGCCCCGGCCTGGGTCGACGCCCTCGTCTACCTGGCGGTGGCGGCGACGGTGCTCAGCGGCACCGACTACTTCTTCGGCCTGCGCCGCCGGATCGAGGCGGAGAGGCAGGCGCGGACCAAACCCTCCTAACCGCCATCGACGTTCAGGCGACTGGCGCCTCCAGCCACTCGCGCATGGTGATGTGGCGGGGCTGGTGCTCACCGCTTCGCAGCTCGGCGCGCAGGTCGTCGAGCGTGCCGTAGCGCTCGGCGACGACGCTGTGGCGGTGGATCGTCTCCAGGTTCTCCTGGCGGGCCATCACGAACGCCTCGCCGGGCAGGCCCGGGTAGCCCTCGACGACGCGGCGCACCATTTCCCGCACGCAGTCCTCGACGAAGCGCGGCTGGGAGTGCGCTTTGGCGACGACGGCAAGCTCGTCGGGGCGCTTCATCAGCTCGTAGATCTCCGAGCTCATCGACCCCTCGACGATCCGCAGCAGCTCCGGGGCGTCGATCCAGGCCTCGCCGCCCTCGGGGCAGCCGATGTGCAGCACGCCGATGCCGCGCTGGTTGTGGGTGGCGATCGGCACCGCCTCGATCGCCCGCTCGATCTGCTCGGGGTCGAACCCCTGCTCGGCGAGCCGCTCGCGGGCCAGGCCGCCGACCATCTCCTGCGCGCACGGGCAGGCCGTCATCCCCTGCGCCTGGACCCCGGTCAGCGTCCGCGTCCCCCGCTCGGAGGTGACCGCGGTGCCGAAGAGGACGTAGATCTCCTGGGTCGGCTGCCCGCTGGCCGGCGTGGTCACCGTCTCCGGGTAGCGCGCGGTGACCGAGACCTCGGCGCGCAGCCCACCCTGGCGCTTGCGCACCCGCTGGGCGATGTGGGCGGCGAGGACCTCGGCGCGGAACGCCTCCCCGAGCACGACCTCGTCGATCGCCTCCCCGACGATCTCCTCGAAGCGGGACATGTGGACCCCCGCCTGGCGGGGGTTGAGGTCAACGAAGCACTCGAAACCGGCGTAGTAGAGGTTCTCGGCGCCATCCGCCTTCACCCGGATCACCTTCTCGACCCCGGTGACGCCGACTCGCGAGAGGCTGACCTGGATGGCGGGGGTCGACGCCTGCATGTCGGGCGCGGAGGGGGAGACGGTGGTCGCGTGGCTCGCCATCGGCTTATGAAGAGTAAGCAACCGGCGTTGCGGACAGGTCCTAGGCCGGGCTGATTGAAAAGTTCCTTCTCCCTATACTTCGTGGTAGCCGGAGCGTTAGGGCCGGCCCCCCGGGACGGGGAGAGGGTTGCACCGGAGGCAGTGAGATCGATCCGTTGGAGACAGTCCTGCAGGGACTGAATCAGGATTCGGGCATGCAGCCGCTCGTGGAGCCGGAGGAGTTCCACGGGCTGGTCGCGCTGGGCCGCGAGCGCGGCTACCTCACATTCGAGCAGATCGCCGCAGCCCTCGAGGAGGTCGAGGTAACCAAGGAGCAGGCCGTCGGCTTCCACGCCCATCTGGTCGAGCACGGCGTCGAAGTGATCGCCGAGGACGGCGCCAACGCCTACAGGGAACAGCGGGGCGGGGCGACCAACGGGCAGCCGAAGAAACCGGAGCTGGACCTGACGGTCGAGCCCAGCCTCGACTCGCTGCGCCTCTACCTGCGCTCGATCGGCAAAGTGGAGCTGCTGACCGCCGCGCAGGAGGTCGAGCTGGCGAAGCGGATCGAGCGCGGCGACATGCTGGCGAAGCGGCATATGGTGGAGGCGAACCTGCGGCTGGTCGTCTCGATTGCCAAAGGCTATCTGGGCCGCGGGCTGAGCTTTCTCGACCTGATCCAGGAGGGCTCGCTGGGGCTGATCCGGGCGGTGGAGAAGTTCGACCACCGGCGTGGCTACAAGTTCTCCACCTACGGGACGTGGTGGATCCGGCAGGCGGTGACGCGGGCGATCGCCGACAAGGCGCGGACGATCCGGATCCCCGTCCACATGGTCGAGAAGCTGAACCGGGTCGCCCACGTCGAACGCCAGCTCGTGCAGCGGATGGGCCGGGAGCCCGAGCCGGCGGAGATCGCCGCCGAGCTGCGCTGGTCGCTTGTCGATGTGCGCGACATCCTGCGGGTGGCGCAGCTGCCGGTCTCGCTGGAGAAGCCGGTGGGGGACGAGGACGAATCCGAGTTGGGCGACTTCGTCGCCGACGACGCGGTCTCCGAGCCCTTCGAGGAGGCGAGCGAGCACCTCCAGAAGGAGGGGGTGCGGAGGGCGCTGGACGCCCTGCCGGCGCGGGAGCGCCAGGTGATCAAGCTGCGCTACGGCCTCTCCGGCCTGGAGCCCCTCACCCTGGAGGAGGTGGGCCGCACCTTCGGGGTCACCCGGGAGCGGGTCCGCCAGATCGAGAACAGCACCTTGAAAAAGCTGCAGCGCCTACCCGAGGCGCAGATGCTGCGCGAAGCCGGCTAGCCCGGCGACGCCGGGGCCGATCGCTGCAACTTCCGCCGCCAATACTGCATGCTGGCAGAGGGACTTCCCCGGCTCGATCGAGGGGATTCCCCGGCTCGATCGAGGGGAAATCCTCAGTTTCTGAGGAGATCGAGCGGCTATCCTGCGAGCCCGCATATACGGCGAGGTCCCTCACCCATCCAGCGTCCCTCCGACGGCAAGAGGCTCACGAACATGTCACTGCGCACGATACGATTCCTGTCGTTGGTCGGGCTGGCGGCGCTTGCTCTGGGGAGCCCGGTCGCGAGCGCGGCCGCGGCGCCGGGTGGCGGCACGGGGGCACCTGGAGCAGCGAGCGGGCCTAGCGCGGGCAAGGACCTGTTCACCGGCGCGACGCAGT
The DNA here is from genome assembly GCA_019456285.1 of Solirubrobacterales bacterium. Taxonomy (GTDB): domain Bacteria; phylum Actinomycetota; class Thermoleophilia; order Solirubrobacterales; family 70-9; genus VRUE01. Next base: position 9,876 of record VRUE01000023.1, read on the forward strand.
TCACGAACGGTGGCCCGTCCTGCCTCTCATGCCACTCGATCGCCGGCATCGGCTCGCTCGGCGGGGGCGCGCTCGGGCCCGACCTGACGGGCGCCTACGTCAAGTACGGCGGCGACAAGGGCATGGCGGCAGTGCTCGCGTCGCTGCCCTTCCCGACCATGCAGCCAATCTTCAAAGGGCGCAGCCTGACACCGGCCGAGCAGGCCGACCTGCTCGCGTTCCTGAACCAGGCGTCGCATGCGCAGCGGCCCGGCGGCGCGATCTGGAAGCTCGTGCTGCTCGGGCTCGCAGCGGCGGGGCTCGGGCTCGCTCTGGCCTTCGTCATCTGGCGACGCCGGCGACTCGTCGTGCGGAGCCGGATTGCGCCCACTTACACGCCGACCGATAAGGAGGACTGAGAGCGTGGGCTGGATCAAGGACCTGGTGAGCCCGGAGACCCGGCAGTGGGAGGAGTTCTACCGCAACCGCTGGCAGCACGACAACGCAGTGCGCTCGACGCACGGGGTCAACTGCACAGGCGGCTGCTCCTGGATGGTCTACGTCAAGGACGGCATCATCACCTGGGAGATGCAGGCGCTCGACTACCCGATGCTCGAGTCGAGCGTGCCGCCGTATGAGCCCCGCGGCTGCCAGCGGGGGATCTCCGCGTCCTGGTACGTCTACAGCCCGATCCGCGTGAAGTACCCGTATGTGCGCGGAGTTCTCTTGGACATGTGGCGGCAGGCGCGCGCGGCCCACGAGGACCCCGTCGACGCCTGGGCCTCGATCATGCAGGACGAGGACCTTCGGACCCGCTTCCAGCAGGCTCGCGGCAAGGGCGGCTTCCGGCGGGCGAGCTGGGAGGAGGCGCTCGAGATCGCAGCAGCCGCGTGCTTGTACACGGCGCGCGAGTGGGGGCCGGACAGGGTGTTCGGCTTCTCGCCGATTCCCGCCATGTCCTACCTGTCCTATGCCGCCGGCTCGCGCTTCCTGCAGCTGTTCGGCGGCGTGAACATGAGCTTCTACGACTGGTATGCCGACCTTCCAAACGCGTTCCCGGAAATCTGGGGCGACCAGACAGATGTCTGCGAGAGCGCCGACTGGTTCAAGTCGAAGTACATCGTATCGATGGGCTCCAACCTCAACATGACGCGCACGCCCGACGTGCACTTCATCTCCGAGGCGCGCCACGAGGGCACGAAGTTCGTCGTCATCTCGCCCGACTTCAGCCAGGTCGCGAAGTACTCGGACTGGTGGGTACCCGTGCAGGCCGGCCAGGACACCGCGCTCTGGATGGCGATCAACCACGTGATCCTGAAGGAGTTCCACGTCGAGCGGCAGGTGCCGTACTTCATCGACTACCTGAAGCGCTACTCGGACTCACCGTTCCTCGTCCAGCTCGATGAGGCGCCGGATGGCACTCTGGGAGCAGGGCGCTACCTGCGGGCGAACCTGCTCGACCGTTACACGGGCACCGAGAACGGCGACTGGAAGCTGCTCGTCTGGGACGAGACGGCGGGGGCGCCGCGGATGCCGAAGGGCCAGGTCGGCTTCCGCTGGGGCGAGGAGAAGGGCAAATGGAACCTGCTCATGGAGGACGGCGTCGACGACTCGCCGATCGAGCCGACCCTCTCCTTCCTCGACCGGCACGACGACGTCGTGCAGGTCGGCTTCCACGAGTTCGCCTCGAACACGGGCTTCGCGCGGGGCGTGCCAATCCGCCACGTCGAGACGAGCGAGGGGCGGGTGACGGTCGCGACCGTCTACGACCTGCTGATGGCGCAGTTCGGGGTCGGCCGCGGCCTCGCGGGCGACTACCCGGACAGCTACGACGACGACCTCCCCTACACCCCGGCCTGGCAGGAGCGCTTCACCGGCATCTCGCAGGACACCGTGCTGCGTCTCGCGCGCGAGTTCGCCGGCAACGCCGAGACGACGAACGGCAAATCGATGATCATCATCGGCGCCTCGATCAACCACTGGTACAACAACAACCTCTCCTACCGGGCGCCGATCACGGCGCTCATCCTCTGCGGCTGCTGCGGCGTCAACGGCGGCGGCATGAACCACTACGTGGGACAGGAGAAGTTGACGCTCGTTGCGCCGTGGACGACGCTCGCCTTCGCGCTCGACTGGCAGACCCCGCCGCGCCAGCAGCAGTCACCGACGTGGCACTACGTCCAGAGCGACCAGTGGCGCTACGACCCGGAGTTCACCGACTACGACGCGGTGCCGCCGGACGCGAAGTGGGCGAAAGGTCACGCGATGGATCTCGAGGCGATGGCTGTCCGAATGGGTTGGATGCCCTTCTACCCGCAGTTCGACCGCAACCCGCTCGACCTCGCCCGCGACGCGGAGGCGGCCGGAGCGACCGACCGCGCGGGGGTCTCGGACCACGTCGTCGAGAACCTCCGCGAGGGCAAGCTCAAGCTCGCCGTCGACGACCCCGACGCTCCCGAGACCTGGCCTCGCGTCTGGCTCATCTGGCGCGGCAACGCGATCATGTCGAGCGCCAAGGGACACGAGTTCTTCCTGCGCCACTACCTCGGCACGCACGACAACATCATCGCCGAGGAGGCGGGCAAGGGGAAGGTCAAGACCGTCACCTGGCAGGAGCCGGCGCCGCGCGGGAAGATGGACCTCGTCGTCGACGTCAACTTCCGCATGGACACCTCGGCGCTCTACTCCGACATCGTCCTACCGACGGCGACCTGGTACGAGAAGGACGACCTCAACACGACCGATCTCCACTCCTTCATCCACCCACTCTCGGCCGCAGTGCCGCCCGTGTGGGAGGCCAAGTCGGATTGGGAGATCTTCAAGACGCTGGCGAAGAAGGTGAGCGAGCTCTCGCCGAAAGTGTTCCCCGAGCCGGTGCGCGACGTCGTCATGCGCCCGCTCATGCACGACACGCCGGATGAACTCGCGCAGACCGATGTGCTCGACTGGCGCGCGGGCGAGTGTGAGCCGGTGCCCGGCAAGACGATGCCGCACTTCTTCGTCGTCGAGCGCGACTACGCCCAGATCTACGACAAGTTCATCTCGCTCGGGCCGGGCATCCGCGAGGACGGGATCACCGGCAACGGCGTCCACGTCTCGGTCGAGAAGTTCTACGACGAGCTCCTGGAGAACCCCGTCGGCGGCGCGCCCGACTCACGGCGCCTGCGCTGCGTCGAATGGGACGGCAACCGCTATCCGTCCGTCGAGGATGCGCTCGACGCCGCGAACCTGCTGCTCGCGCTCGCGCCGGAGACCAACGGCGAGGTCGCCTACGAGGCGTTCAAGGGCGAGGAGGAGCGCATCGGCCTCCCGCTCGCCGACTTGGCCGAGGGCAACCGCAGCGAGCGGATGACCTTCGCCGACCTCAAGAGCCAGCCGCGGCGGACGCTGATCAGCCCCTGCTGGACCGGCATGGTCAACGACGGCCGCCCCTACGCCGCCTGGTGCATGAACGTCGAGCGGCTCGTCCCCTGGCGCACGCTGAGCGGCCGGCAGCACCTCTACGTCGACCACCCCTACTACATCGACTTCGCCGAGAACCTGCCGACGTTCAAGCCGCGGCTCGACCACCGGCACACCGGCGACATCGTTCTGAGCCCGGTCGAGGAGGGCACGAGCCTCGTCCTCAACTACATCACCCCGCATGGCAAGTGGCACATCCACTCGACCTACTACGACAACCTGCGCATGCTCACGCTCTCGCGCGGGATCGAGCCCTGCTGGATCAACGACAAGGACGCCGAGTCGATCGGCATACTCGACAACGACTGGGTCGAGGTCTTCAACGACAACGGCGTAATGGTCACGCGCGCCGCCGTCAGCGCGCGCGTCCAGCGGGGTACCTGCATGGTCTACCACGCCCCAGAGCGAACGCTCTCGATCCCCAAGTCGCAGGTGCGAGGCGGCCGCAGGGCCGGCTCGCACAACAGCCTCACCCGCACCCGCATCAACCCTGTCCTGCTCGCCGGTGGCCAGGCGCAGTTCACCTACGGATTCAACTACTGGGGCCCGATCGGAGTCTTCACACGCGATACCTATTGCGTCGTGAAGAAGCTCGAGCGCCTCGTCTGGTAAGGGAGAAGCATGGACGTCCGCGCTCAGGTCTCGATGGTATTCCACCTCGACAAGTGCATCGGCTGCCACACCTGCTCGGTCGCCTGCAAGAACATCTGGACCGACCGCAAGGGCGCGGAGTACATGTGGTGGAACAACGTCGAGACGAAGCCGGGCACGGGCTACCCCACCCAGTGGGAGGACCAGGAGCGCTACCGCGGCGGCTGGCAGCTCGACGACGACAAGTTGAAGCTCCGCCTGCAGGGCCGCGGCCGCACCTTCGGCAACCTGTTCGCCAATCCGGACCTGCCCTCCCTCGACGACTACTACGAGCCTTGGACCTACCAGTACGAGGAGCTGTTCAACGCCCCCGAGGGCGATGACCAGCCCACCGCCCGGCCGGTCTCGCTCATCAGCGGCAAGCCGATGGAAATCGAAGCGGGACCGAACTGGGACGACGACCTCGGCGGCTCGCCCGTATACGCCGCCAACGACGTCAACCTCGACGCGCTCTCCGAGGAAGAGCGGCAGGAACTGCAGGAGATCGACCGGCTCGTCTTCTTCTATCTGCCGCGCATCTGCAACCACTGTGTCAACCCGAGCTGCGTGGCCGCCTGTCCCGCAGGCGCGATCTACAAGCGCGGCGAGGACGGCGTCGTTCTCCTCTCCCAGGATAAGTGCCGGGCCTGGCGGATGTGCGTCTCGGGCTGCCCGTACAAGAAGACGTACTTCAACTGGTCGACCGGAAAGTCCGAGAAGTGCATCCTCTGCTATCCGCGGCTGGAGTCCGGACACGCGCCGGCCTGCTTCCACTCGTGCGTCGGGCGGATCCGCTACCTCGGCCTGCTGCTCTGGGACGCAGACAGGCTGCTCGATACGGCGACCGTCCCCGAGGCGGATCTCGTCGAGGCACAGAGACAGATGCTCTGCGACCCGCGGGACCCGGCCGTGATCGCATCCGCGAAGGCGAACGGGATAACCGACGACCAGCTCGCCGCCGCCCGCAACTCGCCCGTCTACCGATTCGTCAAGGAGTGGCGCCTGGCGCTGCCGCTACATCCCGAGTTCCGCACACTGCCGATGCTCTTCTACGTCCCGCCGATGCTCCCCGTCATCTCCGCGATGAAGCGTGATGGCTACTACGAGGTCGAGGGCGCCACCGACATCGCCAGCATGCCGTCGCTCTCCACGCTCGAGCGGGCGCGCATCCCGCTGCGCTACATGGCGAACCTGTTCAGCGCCGGCAACGAGGAGGTCGTCGCCGCCGCCTACCGCAAGCTCCTCGCCGTGCGCGTGCAGATGCGCGCGAAGACCGTCGGCGACGTGGACCCCGCGGACCTCACCGCTGTGATGACGGCGGGAGAGATCGATAGGGAGGAGGCCGAAGCGATCTTCCGGCTGACGGCGATGCCGACGTTCGAGCAGCGCTTCGTCCTCCCGCCGATGGCACGCGAGCAGGCGATCGAGGAGACGGTCGACCCCTACACGCGCAAACAGGAGACGGGCTTCGGCTCCCGACAGGCGGCGGAGCGCAGATGGTAGGCGCCGCTTCAGTGGCGGAGCGCAACCGGCTCATCGAGCTGTTCGCCGACCTGCTCGAGTACCCCCGCACGGGGGTCATCGAGCAGGCGCACGAGTGCCTGGCCCTGCTCGGCGACGGGAGCCAGCGGGCCGCGGAGATGCTCGACCGGTTCACGCGTGACCTCGAGCGGATCCCGCTCGCGAGGATCGAGGAGATCTACACCGGGGCGTTCGACCTCGACACGCTCTCCGACCTCGACGCGACCTGTTACCCGTACGTCGGGCACCACCTGCTGGGCGAGACATACAAACGCTCGACCTTCATGCTCGAGCTGCAGCAGCGCTACACGGCTCACGAGTTCGTCGTCGAGCGCGAGCTCCCCGACCACCTCGTCGTCATGCTGCGCTTCCTCGTGGTCTGCCCCGATGACGAGCTTGCCGAAGAACTCGTCGCAGACGCGATCCTGCCGGCGCTGTCGCAGATGACCCGGGACGACCAGCAGCAGGACGCGCTCGCGGGCGAGGAAGGCCGCAGCGTCTACCTGCGCGTGCTCGAGGCCCTGCGCCTGACGCTCGGCGAGGTGCTGTGGCCCGAGGCGCTGGCACGGGCTGCTGCTACTGAGAACGCGCTCGAGGAGGCCAGCTGATGAGGTCTGTGCAATGACGGATACGTTCCTGTTCATAGCGATCCCATACGCTGCGGTCGTCCTGGCCGTCGGCGGAGGGATCCTCCGCTACCGCTACGACCGCTTCTCCTTCTCGAGCCAGTCCTCACAGCTGTTGGAGAACCGCACGCTCTTCTGGGGCTCCAACGCGTGGCACTACGGGATCCTGCTCGTCCTCTTCGCGCACCTCGCCGGGCTCCTGGCCACGGGCGCCTGGGCAGCCCTGATCGCCAACCCGACACGCCTCTACACGCTGGAGGCGATCGGTCTCGGGCTGGCCTTCCTCGCGTTCTTCGGGCTGTCGATACTCATCCTGCGGCGCCTGACGAACGCCTGGGTCGCCAGCGTGACCTCCAGGGCCGACTGGCTGCTCCTGGTGCTCCTGCTTGCCCAGGTCGGCCTCGGGATCTACGTCACCGTGGTCTACCGCTGGGGATCGGACTGGTACCTGCACACTGCCGTCCCATGGCTCACCTCGCTGGCGCAATTCCAGCCCCGGATCGACATGATGACCGTCCTTCCGTGGGCGGTGAAGGCCCATGCTCTCGGCGGGTTCCTGATCCTCTTCCTCTTCCCCTTCACGCGCCTGGTACACGTCGTCACCGTGCCGCTCAGCTACATCTGGCGGCCCTACCAGCTCGTCATCTGGAACCGCCGGCCGAAAAGTGAGCCATCCCGGCTTTCACGGATCTTGAGTTTCTCGCGGCGTCCCCGCATCCGGTAGCTCTCGCCGTCGATGTGTAGGACGGCTTGAGCTACTAGCGCGGCTCCAAGACGAAGACCGCGATATCGCGGTCGGTCCGCTCCTCGTATTCGTCGAAGCCCGCGTACTGGTCGTTGTGCTTGCGCCAGAGGTCGGCCCGCTCCTCGCCCGCGGCGACCCGGGCCCGCACCGGGCGGCGCTCGCGGCCGACCTCGACCTCGGCGTCCGGGTTCGTCTTCAGGTTGAGCGACCAGGCCGGCGGGCGCTTGTTGCCGGCGTTGGAGCCGATCACGACCAGCCGCTCGCCGTCGGCCAGGTAGACGGCCGGGGCCGTTCGAGCCCTTCCGGATTTGCGCCCCGTCGTGGTGAGCAGCAGCACCGGCGCCCGCCCGACCTTGCCCATCAGCCGCCCGCCCGTGGCTCGGTAGACCGGAACGTTCAACTTCCCGGTCCACCGCAGCCCGGCGCCGCCGATCGCCATCGACATGCGCGAGTAGAATCTGTCGCTGAGCACGGCGGCGAGTATTTCAGAGCAGAGCTGGCGCGTCAGCGCCCCCAGCAAGATGTCGGCCCTGACCCGCTTCAACGAGCGGATGGCGACCCGGCTGGGCGTCGATGTACCCAGCAACTAGAATCGGCTCCGTATTCGGGGGAGTGTCCGAGTGGTTAAAGGAGACTGGCTGTAAACCAGTTGGCTATGCCTACGCAGGTTCGAATCCTGCCTCCCCCATATGAGCAACCTCGACGGCCGCGTGATCGCCATCGCCGGAATCGGCGGGGGGCTGGGGCCGGTTGTCGCGGAGCGGCTGGCGGGCGCCGGGGCGGTTCTTGCCGGGGCCGACGTCTCCCGGGAGCGGGTCGATCAGATCGGCGCCGGGCTCGGGCTGCCCGAGGAGCGCTGGGACGGGCGCGCCGTCGACCTGCTCGACGAGGAGGCGGCGCGGGGATGGCGCGCGGCGCTGGTCGAGCGGTTCGGGCGGGTCGACGGGCTGCTGCACCTGGTCGGCGGCTGGCGCGGCGGGCAGCCGCTGCACGAGGAGCCACTCTCGGACTGGGAGCTGCTGCACGACCTGCTGATCCGCACCGTCCAGCACACCACCCGCGCCTTCCACGATGCGCTTCTCGACAGCGGCCGCGGCCGCTTCGTGCTCGTCTCCGCCAGGCAGGCGCAGGCGCCGTCCAACGCCAACGCCGCCTACGCGGCGGCCAAGGCCGCCGCCGAGGCGTGGACGCTGGCCCTGGCCGACGGCTTCGCCGGCAACGGCGCGACCGCCAACATCGTCGTGATCGACGCGATCCTCACCCCGCAGATGCGGGAGCAGGATCCCGGCAAGGAGTTCCCCACCTTCACCCCCGCCGAGCACATCGCCGAGGCGATCGCCTTCCTCTGCTCCGACACCGCCGAGAAGATGAACGGCCAGCGTTTCCCGCTTTACGATGAGGTTCTCCGATGAGCAAAGCCGCTGAGGGTGAGATGACGATCAGGGAGCTGGCGGAGCGGACCGGGATGACGGTCCGCAACATCCGCGCCCACCAGACGCGCGGCCTGCTGCTGCCGCCCGTGGTGCGCGGCCGCACCGGCTACTACAACGAGGAGCACGTCGCGCGGGTCGCACTGACCCGCGAGATGCAGGCCGACGGCCTCAACCTGGAGGCGATTCGCCGCGTGCTCGACAGCGGCGACGGCTCCGCCGCCCAGATCTTCGACTTCACCCGCGCCCTGCGCGCCCCCTTCGAGGACGAGACGCCGGAGATCTTCGAGGCGGAGGAGTTTGCCGAGATATGGGGGGCCGGGGGAGCGCCGGATCCGGCGCTGATCCGGCGCTTCGAGAAGCTGGGCGTGCTGCGCACGCTCCCCGACGGGCGGATCGAGATGATCACCCCCCGCCTCCGCCGCGCCGCCGTGGCGCTGGCCGAGCTGGGGGTCGGCCCCAAAGGTGCGCTCGAGACAGCGGAGAAGCTCCGCCGCCACGCCGACGGCGTCGCCCGCGCTTTCGTCGACCTCTTCGTCAAGGAGGTCTGGGAGCCGTTCGACAAGGCCGGCCGCCCCGAGCAGGACTGGCCGAAGATGCGCGAGGCGCTCGAGCGGATGCGCCCGCTCGCCTCCGATGCGCTGCTGGCGGTCTTCCAGATCGCGATGGCCGAAGCGACCGAGAAGGCAAGCGACCGCACCCTGCGGCTCGCGGCCCGCAAGCCGTCCCAGAAGGGGAAGCGCCGCCGGCGCTGAGCGCCACCCCGCGTCAGCGCACCGCGCCGCCGAGCGCCTCGATGAGTTCCTGCCGGACGTTGCGGGGTTGCCCCTCCTTACCTCGGAGCCGCCAAGGCACGCCGCATATTCTCTGCCGGATGACGGAGACGACAACGGCGACAGCGGGCGAGGTCGGCGGCGATGCCTCCGAGACCCGCGCTGGCGTGTTCCCCTCCCAGGCGCTCCGTCGCGCGATCGATCGCGAGTGGGTCACCTCAGGCGACTACCGGATTCTGCCGGAGGCGATCCAGCCGGCCAGCATCGACCTGCGCCTCGACGACTTCGCCTGGGCGCTTCGCTGCAGCTTCCTCCCCGACGTCGACTCGACGGTCGAGGAGAAGAGCGACGGGCTCGCCTTCCAGAAGATCGACCTGCGCGACGGCGCGGTGCTGGAGCGCGACCGGCCCTACCTGGTGCCGCTGATCGAGGAGCTGGCGCTGCCGCCGGACGTGCGGGCCAAGGCGAACCCGAAGAGCTCGACCGGCCGCCTCGATGTCTTCACCCGCGTGCTGACCGACCGCCACCACCGCTTCGACGAGATCCGCCCAGGGTACCGGGGGAAGCTCTACCTGGAGGTGGTGCCCCGCTCCTTCGCAATTCAGGTGCAGACCGGGCTCTCGCTCAACCAGCTGCGTCTCGCCCGCGGCGACGTGCGGCTCGGCGACGAGGAGATCCGCGGCCTCCAGGCCGAGTTCCCGCTGCTCTACCTCGACTCCCACGCCCTGCGCGAGTCCGAGCTGGCGCTTGCCGACGGGCTCTTTCTCAGCGTCGACCTTGCCGGCCCGACCGACCGGATCGTCGGCTACCGGGCGAAGAAGAACAGCCCGCCGATCGACCTCTCGCGTACACAGGCGTACCGCTGGGCCGACTTCTGGGATCCCGTCCGACCGGAGTCCGGAGGGCGGATCGTGCTGGAGCCGGAGATCTTCTACCTGCTGCTCTCGGCCGAGGGGGTCTGCATCCCGCCGCAGGTGGCCGCGGAGATGATGGCCTATGACCCAACGGCGGGGGAGCTGAGAACCCACTACGCCGGGTTCTTCGACCCCGGGTTCGGCTATGACGCGAGCGGGGGCAAGCACGGAAGCTGCGCGGCGCTGGAGGTGCGGGCCCGCGACGTCTCCTTCATGGTCGAGCACCGCCAGCCTGTCTGCAAGCTGGCGCTGGAGCGGATGGCCGCGCCGCCGGACCGTCTCTACGGCAGGGATCTGGGCTCCAACTATCAGGGCCAGGTCACAACGCTCAGCAAGCACTTCGAGGAGCAGACCGCGGGGGCGCCAGCGGGGGACGAGAGCGGCGACGAATCGCCGGAGCCGACCGCCCCCATGTTCTAGTGGCCAGCATGGACCTGTGAGCGAGCGGACCTGGGGGGTCTACCTGTCGGGTGAGATCCACTCCGACTGGCGGGAGCGGATCGAGGCGGGGGCGCGCCAGGCCGGGCTGCCGGTCTCCTTCTCGGCGCCGGTCACCGACCATGCCGCCTCCGACGACGCCGGCGTCGGGACGCTGGGGGAGGAGAGCGAGCCGTTCTGGCGCGACCATATGGGGGCGGGGGTCAACGCGATCCGCACCCAGACGCTGATCCGCGCCGCCGATGTCGTCGTCGTCCGCTTCGGTGACAAGTACCGCCAGTGGAACGCCGCTTTCGACGCCGGCTACGCCGCCGCCCTGGCCAAGCCGATCGTCACCCTGCACGACGCCGAGCTCGACCACGCGCTGAAGGAGGTCGACCGCGCCGCCCAGGCGACAGCGCGGAGCGCCGAGCAGGTTGTCGACGTGCTGCGCTACGTGATCACCGGCAAGCTGCCGTACGACGGGACCCGCCGGTCCTAGCTGGCCGCTCGCCGGGGCATGACCCTGCCGCTCTCGCCGCCGATCGCGGAGGTCGTCCCGTAGCCCGTAGAACTTGAGACGGCGGTTCTCCCACCCCGTCCGCTCCCGTTGGGAGCGGACGGGGTGTTGAAGTCCACTGCGAAACAGGAGGAACCGCCATGAAGAAGGTAACCGCTCCGCAGGTCGTCACGACCGAGGAGGCAACGAGGAAGGACCTGCCCGAGTCCGTCCAGGCAGCGCTCGGCGATCTCGCCGGCGCCGCGAAGGAGGGCCTGCTGGCACTCTCGGTCGGCGTCGGGCTCGGCGTGATGCACGAGCTGATGGAGGCCGAGGTCACCGAGGTCGTCGGCCTCAAGGACAAGCACGAACCCGAGCGAAGCGCTGTGCGCCACGGCCACGAGGCTGGGCATGCCGGCTCAGGCGAGGGGGCTTGGTGCAGGATCTGGGCCAACGCAAACGTCAAGCGTCATCGCAGTGCTTGAAACCGTAATGGCGGACCAGCCTCTTAGTGCGGGCGCTGACCCTATCCACTTTCCGGGCGGTCCTGTCGAATCGCCTGATCTCTTTTCGCGTCAATGGGCCCACGTCCATCTTCTTCAACGCCGCACCCACCCTGCGGCTGATCGGCTGCTGGGAGCGAAGTCCGCGAAGCCAGCGCTTGATCACCGAGGCGTTCTCCCGGGGCAACTTGACGGACCCCAAGTTGACAATCATGCGACCGAAGTGCCGGCCCTCGCGGCCAAGTATGCGCGCGGCTTTGCCGAACTTGAACTTATCGAACGTCGCCCTCCTGTACCTGGGATGGAGCTTTCTTGCCGCCCGGATGTAGCGAGCGCAGATCGGATCGGCCCGAGCTATGTATTCGCGGCGGGTCACACCGTCCGACCTCGAAGAGCCAGGAGTGGGCGCCCAGAGAAAGAGCCAGAAACCGCCCGTGGCGCCCTCGAACCCGTCGAGCGCGATGTAGTAGGTAGCCCCCGCCGTGGCGTTGAACCTCACAAAGCTCTGGCCGGAACGCACGCACTCCGGGTCATCGGAGTCGTCGTTGCTTGCAACCCAAGTCAGGTTCGAGAACGGGGGCACCGGCCCGCTCGCCGTGTAGACCGCCAACAGCGTGTCGAAGAACGTGTCCTCGTCGCAGGTATCGACCTCCACGCGACGGCTCCGGGTCGGGGTCCACGAGTACCAAAGCGAAGCGCCGCCCGCGTCCCCGGCATGGTCCGGCTCGCCCGTCTCCTTGCTGGCGCCAACCGTGATCCCGAAGTCGCCATCGTGGATGTCGCCATCCCTGTCAGGGCTGCCGCGGAGCGCCTGGGCGTTCGCGAAGTTGTCGTTCGGCGAGGGTGCGGCGGTAGCTCCGGCGGTTAGCGACGCGGAAAAGCAAGCCGAAGCGAGCAACACAACAACGAATGGGCGCGCCAGTCCGATCACGGCTGTGTTCCGGTTGGTCATGTCGAACCGATGCTCCGCTGCGAGCCGCTACGCACTGGGTGTCCCCTTTTCCCCGGTAGAACCTCGCTATATCGGCACCTTCACCGATTGCGGCGCGACGCTATCACAGATTGATCCAAAGAGCACAAGGGTCGCTCGGGTCATTCACCGATGTCGGAGCGGACCAGGGTCTCTGCGTCGAGGCCGGCCTCGGGCAGCTGCTCGCGGAGGTCGTCCTGTAGCCCGTAGAACTTGAGACGGCGGTTCTCCCGCCCCGTCCGCTCCCGTTGGAAGCGTGCGGGGTGTCGAAGTCCACTGCGAGGCAGGAGGAACCGCCATGAAGAAGGTAACCGCACCGCAGGTCGCCACGGCCAACGAGGCAACGAAGGGGGACCTGCCCGGATCCGTTCAAGCAGCGCTCGGCGATCTCGCCGGCGCCGCGAAGGAGGGCCTGCTGGCCCTCTCGGTCGGCGTCGGGCTCGGCGTCATGCACGAGCTGATGGAGGCCGAGGTCACCGAGGTCGTCGGCCCCAAGGACAAGCACGAACCCGAGCGAAGCGCTGTGCGCCACGGCCACGAAGCCGGGCGGGTGACACTCGGCGGGCGCCGGGTGCCCGTCTCTCGTCCGCGGATGCGAAGCGCCGAGGAGGACCGCGAGCTGCCGCTTGACACCTACTTGCACTTCGCCGATCGCGATCCGCTCACCGACCTGGCCTTCGAGCGGATCATGGCGGGGGCGAGCGTCCGCTCCTGCGAGCGCGGTGCCGAGCTGCGGTCCTCGAGGCCCGCCTCTCCCTCGGCCCTGTAGCGGCCGACCCACTTCGAGCAGGTGCGCTCGCTCACTCCGGCGGCCTCGGCCGCCTCCGTGAGCGACCACCCCTGCTCGGTGACGCGCCTGACCATCGTCAGCCTTCCCTTCGGGCCGAAGGGGGCATTAGCGTGAAGCTTCATCCGGTGTCCTCCTTGGTGCTGGGTGGTTTGATACCCCCAGCCTCCAAGGAGGCCCGGATGAACAACGTTGTTAGGAATTACATCAGCTGCCAGGGCGGCGCCCGCCCGCCCGCCGCGCCCGGGCCTGCCGCGGGTCGGGGACCGGTACGGCTGCGAGCAGGGACTCGGTGTAGGGGTCGGCCGGGTGCTCGCAGACCCGATCGGCCGGCCCCTGCTCGACAATCCTGCCCTCGTGCATGACGGCGATCCGGTCGGAGACGTGGCGGACCACGCCGATGTCGTGGGCGACGAAGAGGTAGGTCAAGCCCATCTCGTCCTGGAGGTCGTCGAGCAGGTTGACGATCTGCGCCCTGATCGAGACGTCGAGCTTGGAGACCGGCTCGTCGGCGACGATCAGCTTCGGGCTCGGCGCCAGGGCGCGGGCGATCCCGATCCGCTGCTGCTGGCCGCCGGAGAACTCGTGCGGGTAGCGCTCGTAGTGCTCGGGGGAGAGGCCGACCCGCTCCAGCAGCTCCCCCACGCGGCGCCGCAGCTCGGCGCCGGAGCCGGCGCCCTGCAGCCTCAGCGGGTCGCCGACGATTTGCCCGACCCGCTTGCGCGGGTTCAGCGACGCGTAGGGCTCCTGGAAGATCATCTGCATCTCGCGGCGCAGCGGCCGCATCTGCCGGCGCGAGAGCCCGGCGATCTCGCGGCCCTCGAAGCGGACCGAGCCCGAGGTCGGCTTCAGCAGCTGCAGCACGGTTCGGCAGAGGGTCGACTTGCCGCAGCCCGACTCGCCGACCAAGCCCAGCGTCTCGCCGCGCCCGATCGTGAGGCTGACGTCGTCGACCGCCCGCACCCGGCCGACCTCGCGGTCGACCAGCAGCCCCCGCTTCACCGGGAAGTGCATGACGAGGCCCTCGACCTCGAGCAGCGGCTCGCTCATGCCGCCGGCTCCTCCAGCCCGATCCGTCCCTCGACCTGGCGCAGCTCGCGCTTCTGCTCGGGGGAGAGCCAGCAGCGGTCGCGGTGCCCCGGGACATCCGGAAGCCTCGCCTCCAGCCCCGGCGGCTCCGTGCAGCGGCCGAAGGCATGCGGGCAGCGCGGCCGGAAGGCGCAGCCTCGGGGCAGACTCAGCAGCGACGGGGGCGTGCCCGGGATCTGCGGCAGACGGTGCGGGCGGGGCCGGTCGAGCCGGGTCAGTGAGCCGAGCAGGCCCCAGGTGTAGGGGTGCTGGGGGTCGTAGAAGATCTCGTCCAGCGTCCCCTCCTCGACCACCCGCCCCGCGTACATCACCAGCACCCGGTCGGCGATCCTCGCCACGACCCCCAGGTCGTGGGCGATCAGGATCGTCGCCAGGCCGCGCTCCCGGTTGAGCCGCCCGAGCAGGTCGAGGATCTGGGCCTGGATCGTTACGTCCAGCGCCGTGGTCGGCTCGTCGGCGATCAGCACGCTCGATTCCAGAGCCATCGCGATCATCACCCGCTGGCGCATCCCGCCCGAGAACTGGTGCGGGTAGTCGTCGACCCGCCGCTGCGGCTCCGGGATCCCGACCGCGCTCAGCATCTCCACCGCCAGGCCGCGCGCTTCGGCGTTGCCCATCCCTTCCCGGTGGGCGCGGATCGCCTCGACGATTTGGTCACCGACGCGGTAGACGGGGTTGAGCGAGGTCATCGGGTCCTGGAAGACCATCGCGATCTGCTTGCCGCGGACCTTCTGCAGGTCGGCCTCGCTTGCGTCCAGCAGCTCGGCGCCGTGCAGCCGCACCGAGCCCTCGATCCGCGCGTTGGGTGAGCGGGTCAGCCCGATGATCGTCTGCGCGGTGACGCTCTTGCCCGCGCCGGACTCGCCGACGATCGCCAGCACCTCGCCGGCGGCGAGATCGAGGCAGACACGGTCGACCGCGCTCAGCAGCCCGCCCTCGGTGGCGAAGCTGACGCTGAGGTCGCGGACGGCGAGCAGCTTCTCGCTCATCGCGACGCGGCCTCCAGCCTGATCCGGGGGTCGAGGTAGGCGTAGGCGATGTCGACCAGGGTGCTGAAGAGCACCACGAAGAAGGCACCGAACAGCGTTACCGCCATGATCGGCGGCAAGTCGAGGTTGGAGATCGCGTCGGCCGCGTACTGGCCCACCCCGTTGAGGTTGAAGATCGACTCGATCAGGATCGCGCCGCCGCCGACCACCGCCCCGAAGTCGAGCCCGAACAGGGTGACGATCGGGATCAGCGAGTTGCGCAGTACGTGCCGCATCCGAACCTGGCGCTCGCTGAGGCCCTTGGCGCGCGCCGTCCGCACGTAGTCCTCGTTCATCGCGTCGAGCATGTTGGAGCGCAGCACCCGGCTGTAGAAGCCGATGAACAGCACCGCCAGGGTGGTCCAGGGCAGGATCAGGTGGTAGGCCCAGTCGAGCGGGTTCTCGGTCAGCGGCACGTAGCCGCCCGAGGGGAACAGCTGCACCTTGAAGGTCAGGTAGTAGAGGAGGACCGAGGCGAGCCAGAAGACCGGCACCGAGATCCCGACCAGGGTGAGGATGGTCAGCGCCCGGTCGGTGAGCCGTCCCGCCTTCACCGCGGAGAGGTAGCCGAAGAGGATTCC
Organism: Solirubrobacterales bacterium; assembly: GCA_019456285.1. GTDB lineage: Bacteria > Actinomycetota > Thermoleophilia > Solirubrobacterales > 70-9 > VRUE01. The sequence continues at coordinate 25,830 of VRUE01000023.1, forward strand.
GAAGAACATCCAGATCGCCGCGGCGCCGATGCAGAGCGAGAAGGTCGCCGGGATCCCCTTCCAGATCTGCTCGTCGACGTTGAGCTGGCTCGAGTAGGAGATCAGCTCGCCGGTGAAGATCAGCTTCATCATCGTCCAGTACTGGGCCGGCAGCGGGTCGTCGAAGCCCCAGGTCCGTTCGATGCTGGCGACCAGCTGCGGAGTCGCGTTCTTGCCGGCGATCCGCGAGGCCGGGTCGGAGCTCGGGATCACGTTGAAGATCAGGAAGACGATGATCGAGATCGCGAACAGGACGAGCAGCATCCCGAGCAGCCGCCTGACCGCGAAGCGGCCCATCAGGCACCCTCGCGCTCCGGCTCGAAGGTGCCGGCGTGCGCCTCGAGCCGCACCCTGGAGCGGGGGTCGATCGCGTCGCGCAGCCCGTCGCCGAAGACGTTCAGCGAGAGCACCGTGAGCACGATCATCGTGCCGGGGATGATCGTCAGCAGCGGGGCGCTGTAGATCAGTTCCGTGCCGGTCGAGATCATCGCCCCCCAGGAGGAGGCGGGCGGCTGCACCCCGGCGCCGAGGAAGGAGAGCGCCGACTCCAGCAGCATGTTGTTGGCGATGCTGAGGGTGAAGAGGACGATGATCCTCGACCACAGGTTGGGCAGCAGCTCGCCGAACATCACCCGCAGCGGCCCGGCCCCCTGGGCGACCGCGGCCTCGACGAACTCCTTCTCGCGCAGCGCCAGCACCTCGCCGCGGAGCGGCCGCGCCATGTACGGGGTGTAGACGAAGCCGATGATCAGGATCGGGATCCAGATCGAGCCGCTGGAGATCGAGAGCGGCCCGATCTGCAGCCCGCCGACCGCCAGCGCCGTGCCCAGCGCGATGCCCAGCAGCAGCACCGGGAAGGCCCAGACGATGTCCATCGCCCGCGAGATCACCGAGTCGGTCCAGCCCCTGTGGTAGCCGGCCAGCAGGCCGAGCACGACGGCGAGGAAGGTGGTGATCAGCGCCGCCGCCACGCCGATCAAGAGCGAGGTGCGCCCTCCGTACATCAGCCGCACCATCTCGTCGCGGCCGAGGCGGCCGTCGGCGCCGAGGAAGAAGCGGCCGTCGGCGCCGAACCAGACCGGCCCGATCGACGCTCCGTCGGGGCTGACCACCTCGCGGCGCTCGCCGTCGACCGTGATCTTCTCCGTCGTGTGGGTCGTGTCGGGCCCGGTGTGGGCGACGTGGCTCGCCCACAGCGGCGCCGCCAGCACGAACAGGACGATCGCCGCGAACAGCCCCAGGAAGCCGAGCGCTACCCAGTTGGACCGCAGCCGCCGGTAGGCTAGATACCAGGGGCTGCGGTCTTCCGCTACTTGAACTGGAAGCTCGTCAAATCGCCTGAGAAGGTCGGGTTCCAGATCACCTCGTCGAGGTCGATGTCGCTGGAGACGAATGCCGACAGCGTACGGCTGCCGTAGGGCGCCCACGGGGCCTGCTCCATGTATTCCCTGTCGAGCGCCGCGTACTGCCTTTCCTGCTCGGGCCCGAGCTGCTGGGCGGCGAGCTCATCGATCTTCTCGTTCAGCGACGGAACGTCGATCTGGGCGAAGTTCCCGTTGTTGGTGGGGGCGATGCTCGACCCGGCGAGCAGCGGCTCGAAGAAGTCGTTCGGGTGCGGGTAGTCCTCGAACCAGTTCGCCCAGCCGGTGTCGAGGTCGGGCGTCGATTGGTTGCCGATCACCGTGAAGTAGTTGTCGCCGCTGAGGACTTTCAGCTTTGCGTCGAAGCCGAGCTGTTTCAGCACGTCCTGGTAGTAGGCGCCCGCGTCGTCGTTGGGGTTGAGGTTGTCGGTCCAGACCGTGATCTCGCGGTCGGACGGGTTGGCCTGCTCGACCAGCGCTTTCGCTTTCGCCATATCGTGCGGGTACAGCTCGAATTTCTCGTAGCCGGGCATGCCGGGTGGCAGGATCTGCTGGGAGGCTTTGACTTCGCCGGCGTAGATCCGTTCCAGCGCGGCCGGGTCGAGCGCGTAGTTGACCGCCTGCCGCACCTTGAGGTCGTCGAAGGGCGGCTGGGCCGTGTTCATCCAGAAGAAGTAGGTGCTGATCGACGACTCGGGTCGGTACTGGGTTCCCTCGTAGCGCCGCTTGACCTCGGCGACGCGGTCGGCCGGCAGCGGGTCGAACATCCAGTTCGTCTTGCCCTGTTCGACGTCGTTGACCTGGGTCGACTGGTTGCGGATCACGGCGGCCTCGATCTTGTCGACGTGCCCGCTGGGCAGGTCCAACGTCAGCTCCGAGTTGTTGTCGGCCCACTGCGGGTTGCGCGCGTAGGACCAGCCGCGTCCCGGGTTGGACTCGACGATCTCGTATGGGCCGGTGGCCGGCGCCGGGTCGGCGGACTGGTCTTTGGCCGGGGTGTCGCCTGGCACCAGGGCCACGAACGGCATTGCCAGCTCGTTGGTGAAGGTGCCGCGCGGGGTGACCAGGTCGATCGTGATCTCGCCGGTCGCGTCGTCGGTCTCGATCCCGGCGATGCCACCTTCCTCTGTTTCGAGGAACTCTTCGGCGCCGACGATGTCGGTGTAGAAGGGGGAGCCGCCGGATTCGACCTCGAACATCCGCTCGACCGTCGACTTGAAGTCCGACGCTTTGACCGGCGTTCCGTCGGAGTATTTGAGGCCGTCGCGCAGGGTCAGGCTGTAGGTCTTGCCGCCGTTGCTGATCTCCGGCAGGCCCTCGGCGAGGCCCGGGATCACCTCGCTGCCGGCCGCGCCGTCGGCGTGCGCGTAGGTGAGCAGCGGGATGTAGGTGTTGTACATCGCCGACCAGCCTTCGGCCGTGTAGGAGAGCTGCGGATCGAGGTAGTCGGGGAAGGAGGCGAAGCTGACCTTCAGGGTGCCGCCCTCCTTGTCCCCCGAGCCGCCGCATGAGGCAAGGCCAAGCGCCATTGCCGCCGCGACCCCTGCCATCGCCAATGCTGTGCCTAGTTTCTTCAACGCGTGACCTCCGGTTTGGACTGGGTAGAACCTTCCCCCTCAAGCCGGGTAGACCTGCCTCCTGAAATCAACTCCACCATAACCTCGCCGTCGGCGTCAAGGTCATTTGGACGACCTGTGCCACCGTGCTGAGGCCATTTCGTCCCCAGCAGAGGTGCCGCGATCGCGGCGATTCCGAGCACTCCGATCCCGGCCACGAGGAAGGCCGCCCGCGGGTCCAGGCCGGTGGCGATCAGCGCGCCGAGGACGAATCCGACCCCGGGCATCGCGGCGCCGATCGACTCCAGCACGCCCATCACCCGCGCCTGCATCCCAGCGGGCGTGAGCTCCTGCATGGCGCTGATCGCGGCCACCCACTGGACGCCGTTGCCGCCACCCCCGACGACCGAAGCGGCGCAGGCGACGGCCAGAGACGGCGCCGCGGCGAGGCCGAGGTAGCCGGCGCCGACCGTGAGCGTGCTGAAGAAGAGCAGATGGGGCAGCGGCGCGCGGCGCACCGCTGCGAAGACGAGGCTCCCCAGCACCATCCCGGCCCCCCAGCTGGCCAGCAGCAGGCCGTAGCCGGAGTCGCCGGCGCCGAGCGTCTGCTTGGCGTAGATCACCTCGATCGGCAGCACCGCGGCGAAGAAGACGAAGGCCCCGCCCTGGGCGATCAGTAGCCGCCGCAGGGTCGCCTTTTCCCTGATGTAGGCGAGCCCGGCGCGGAGCCGCTCGCGGAGGCGGCCGGGGTCCGGCTCGGGCTGCGGCAGGGGCCCGGCGGTGAACAGGATCCAGGCGATCGCGTAGAAGGAGGCGGCGTCGAGCAGCAGGGCCGACTGGACGCCGAAGCCGGCGACGACGAGGCCGGCGATGCCGGGGCCGATCGCGGCGCCGCCGGTGAAGGCGACGTTGAGGACGGCGTTGCCGGCGCGCAGCTCCCCGACCGGCGCAAGCAGGGTCGCGACCACCGCCCGGGTCAGCGCCCTGCCGGTCAGCGCCAGGGCGCCGTCGATCGTCGCCAGGACGATCACGGCGGCAAGGGAGAACTGGTCGGCGAGCAGGGCCAGGGCGCCGAACGCCGCCGCCTCTCCGCAGTAGACGACCGGCAGCGCGAAGCGGGGCGGCGGCTGCTCGACGCGGGCGACGAGCACGGGGACGAGCAGGGCGGGGAGGAAGCGGGTGCCGAGGAACAGCGCCGCGACGGCGAAGGCGCTGTCGGTGCGGTCGAAGACCAGCACCGAGAGGGCGACGATCCCCATCCAGTCGCCCAGCTCGTTGACCGCGTAGGTCGTCGCGAGCCGCCGGAAGGCGGGGCGCCGGAGGGGGTCGGTGAGGCGTGATCTACGCATTGGTGGCCAGGTGTACTACCGATTTCTGCACAAGTTTTCCTGCAGATGCACAAGTTTTCGCCAAGTTGTGCTACAAACTTGCCAG
>VRUE01000121.1 GCA_019456285.1 Solirubrobacterales bacterium
GTGGTTGTATCCGGTTTAGCTATCGGGTTAGGGATAAGCGTATCATTTAAACCTTTAGAAGGAATCCAAACATGGGAGGTGCCCGGTGAAGCGTACAATTGCACAGAATCGTACAAGCATATTGTAGTATCAGCCCATGCATTGGCAATCAGATTTGGAAGTACAGTGATGGTTTTGCTGAAAGTATCCGGACAAAGACTGTCTTGAGCAATAAGCGTAACCGTATAAACTCCCGCAGTGTCAAAAGTGATGGATACATTGGCGCTGGTATCATAAAAAACAGCATTTAATTGCCACTCATATTCAGTTGTGTTAATGCTGGTATTTATAAAAAACAGGGTGGTGCTGTCGCATATTAATGTGTCGTTTACTGTAAAGGAAGCAGAGATGTTACACGGGGTTGGTGGAGCGCAAGTATCTTCAAGGAAAAGTATCCAGACAGCGCCCCTGTCTGTGCCGCCATCGTCATCAAGACGTGCACCAATTGCAATATCAGTCCTTCCATCTCCATTCAAATCGCCCAAAGAGGCTGCTGAAATACCAAAATGATCGGAGTTGTCAAGAACGCCTGAAAAATTACCCTGTGTGCTGCTTATCTTTAGGTATGATTTTACTGTACCATTTGTATTTAAGTACAATATCCAAACAGCTCCTCTGTCGGTTCCTCCATCATCATCACCTGTGGTGCCTACTGCAATGTCGTTAATTCCGTCTCCGTTCAAATCACCTAAGGAGGTAACTTCATAACCAAAATAATCAGAGTTATCAAGTATGCCGGAAAAGTTCCCCTGTGTACCGCTGATCTTTTGCTGTGATTTTACGGTCCCATTGCTATTTAAAAACAATATCCATATTGCTCCTCTATCAGTTCCACCATCATCATCACGTGCAGCATTTACCACAATATCCCGGATACCATCTCCGTCCAGATCCCCTAAAGAAGCAACCGATCTACCAAATAAATCTGAATCATCCAGAATTCCGGTAAAATTACCTTGTGTATCACTTATTTTTTGTGATAATTTTACTGTACCATTACTGTTCAAAAACAATATCCATACAGCTCCTCTGTCAAAACCGCCATCATTATCCCTAAAAGCCCCAACAGCAATATCAGTAACGGAATCTCCATCCAAATCACCCAAATATCCTACAGAAGCTCCAAAGTTATCAGAATTATTAAGTATGCCTGAAAAGCTCCCTTGTGTGTCACTGATCTTTTGATAAGATTTTACCGTTCCATTTATATTTAAAAACAATATCCATACAGCGCCTCTATCCGTTCCTCCGTCATCGTCCCAATGAGCGCTCACAGCAATATCGTATATACCATCTCCATCTAAATCGCCAATTTTAGTAACCCCGTGTCCAAAATAATCATTGTTGTCAAGGATACCTGTAAAATTACCTTGTGAGTCACTTATTTTTTGCTGTGATTTTACGGTTCCATTTGCATTTAAAAACAAAATCCATACCGCTCCCCGATCAGTGCCTCCGTCATCATCTCTATAAGCGCTTACAACCATGTCAATGATGCCATCTCCATCCAGATCACCAATTGAATCCATAGAATAACCAAACATGTCAGAGTCATCAAGAATACCTGTAAAATTACCCTGCGTATCAGATATTTTTTGATGGGTATTGACGCTGGGACAAGATGTATTAGAGAGAATAACAACCACAGCAGCACTCCCCGAAGCCACCCCTGTACAGAATGAATCACTTACTGCTGTCAAAGTATAAGTAGTGGTATCAGCAGGGGAGACCGTAAAATAGTAAGGGTTTGTTGTAATCCCATTAATTGTTGTAGAAGTTACACCATCAAAATAAGTAATGCTCCATGGGGGTACTCCCGTAAGATCTACCTGCAGCGTGGCAGATCCGCCCACAATAATGGTAGCAGAGCCGCTCAGCACACCCGTTGGCAGTGC
>VRUE01000122.1 GCA_019456285.1 Solirubrobacterales bacterium
CGCTGCGAAAGGGAATCTCCCAGCTCAAGCGCGGTCAGCTCGAGCCCGCCTGATGCCCTACGAAGTCCTCCGGACGCGCAGGTCACGACGGCGCTTCGAAGGATGTCCGCCCGGGAGAAGCGCTCGTACGAGGCAGCGCGCGACGCGCTGCGAGGAGAAGGCTGCAGAGCCGGCGGCTACCGCCTGGCGGCCGTCGACGGCGATGACTACCCGCTGTGCTGCCGGCACCTGGCCTATGCGTGGCGGATGTTCACCGCCTACCCCGACGACGAGCGCATTGTGATCGTCGTCTTCGACGAGCACGACCGCGACCACAATCCCGCTGCGGAGCTCGCCGAAGTTCTGCCCGGCCTCTCAACCGTTGGCCGGCGTCGCTCCGACAAGCCTGCCTGCTGCGAAAACGCGAGCAAGCCTCCTGTGATGAACGACGAGCTGCGCGAGCTGCTGTCCGCGTTGGCCTGAAGAGCGGCTCGGCGTGCGAGCGCTCTGGATCGCCGGCCCCTCGGCCTGAGCGGCGGCGAGCCGCCTGCCCACTCGCGCTCGAGGAGGTTGCTCACTAAATTCGACTGCCGAGTGTCTCATTCGCGTTGACAGGTACCGCCCGTTCCATGCTCGGGACTCATGAAGGAGATCCTCGGCAAGCAGATGGGGTTGTAGGCCCTGCTATTCTGTCGATTAAATCGTTAAGCAAAATGTTAATTAACGTGTTAATCGCAACCCTGAGATCTGCATAGCCATGGAGGCCGCCGCAAAGACAGGCGCCAGCGCCCTCTCTCGCAAGCTCGACGCAATCCGAGAGGAAGCCGGCGTGCAAGGTCGGGAGATCGCGCAGCTGCTCGGCACGACCCCGCAGACGGTCTCTCGCTGGCGCACCGGCAAGGCCGAGCCCCAGCGCCGCAGCCTCGACCGTCTGCTCACCCTTGCATGGCTTGCCGAGGAGCTGGCGGAGTTCTACCCGCCCGACGAGGCCCGGCTGTGGCTCTTCTCCCCCCATCGACTGCTGGAAGGCCAGCGCCCGGCCGACCGCATCGAGGAGGACCACGTCGATGATGTCCTGGCGCTGATCGCCCAGCTTCGAGACGGCGCCTACGCGTAGGCGCCGCGGTCGTGGTCCACGATCCGGCGCTGCTCGACGCCCTTGAGCGCTTCGATACCGACGAGGGGTGGCAGGGACGCGTCTTCAGGCACATGCTCGGCTCTGCGCCACCCGTGCTGATCGCAAAGCGCGGACGGCGTAGGGCAGCACGCCTCGCGCGCAAGCTGCCTCCCATGAGACGGTCTGACTCGGACGAGGCTGCGGCTCTCGCGCCAGTCTCTGGCGCGCCTGGGGCCGGGGCGTGTCCGCATGATTGTCAAGATCGACGGCAAACGAGCTGCGCGACGAACCGTGCGTCTCCGTGCTTCGCGGCCACGCCGCGCTCATGCACGAACCCACCGACACCATCGGTCTCGGAGCAGGGAAAGCCAATCCGCGGTGCGCCCGCGACGGGCGAGCTAGTTCTGCCTCCGCGGCTACGCGGATGCCGTCGAGGAGGTCGCCTCCAAGGCCCGACGAGGCGACGGTCGTCGACCTCGACGACCCTGTCGCCCGGCCTCCCCTGACCTTGGGGGTTTATGGAGACAGCTCCTGCTGTACCTTGACCGGAGTCCGCGGTTAGCAGACACACAGCATCGCCGGAAGCCCGCCCCCAGAGCGGGTCTGCGAGCGGCGCGACCGGGGCGAACGGAGGGGACGGAGCAATCGGCACGGGAGCGGAGACCGGGACGGGAAGAGCCGGGCCGGGCGGAGCGGCGGGGCGCCACCTCCGAGCCGGCGGGCGGGTGCTGCTGCTCTTCTCCGCCCCGCTCAACGCCCTCATTCTGCGGGCCCTGGCGGACGGGCCGATGCGGCTCGCGGATCTGCG
>VRUE01000123.1 GCA_019456285.1 Solirubrobacterales bacterium
ACTTCTGCTCCGGGCTGCTGGAGGAGTACGAGGCCTTGTGGAGCTTCTGCGCGGCGCCCGGCATAGACCCCACGAATAACGCCGCCGAGCGGGCGCTCAGGCACGCCGTGATCATGCGCAAGGTGCAGGGCGGCACCCAGTCCGATGCGGGCAACCGCTGGATCGAGCGGATCTGCTCGGTCCGCGAGACCTGCCGCCTGCAAGAGCGCTCGGCGACCGCCTACCTGGTCGAGGCGGCGAGCGCCGCCCACCACGGCCAGCCCGCGCCGTCGCTCGTCCCACCATAGAGCGCCGTCACGCCCTCAAGCCCGGCGCGACCTCGTGAACGGGTACGGCAACCGGCCATCGCTCGTTCCGCCGTAGAGCGCCGTTACTCTCTCAGGCCCGGCGCGACCCCGTTGAACTGGTGTACGGTGCGGCTGCGGGCAGCCGAGGGCAGCGACCCGCGCCTGGTCGAGAAGGTCGTCGCGGTGGCCGAGCGGTCCTGCGTGAACCTGGACACGCTGCGGCGCGGCGCGAGGATCGAGGTCGAGACGGATTTTGAAGCAGACGAAAGCAAAGAGAAAGGTGCAATTCATGCCATTCATTGACATCAAGGTGATCGAGGGAGTCTTTACGCCGGAGGAGAAGCGCGAGATGGTCGAGCGCGTCTCCGAGGCGGTAATCGCGATCGAGGGCGAGCCGCTGCGCGCGGTCACCCACACGGCGATCACCGAGACGCCGAGCGGCGAGTGGGCGGTCGGCGGTCAGGCGCTGAGCGCCGAGGACGTGAAGGCCAAACGGGCGGCCGGGGCGCCTGCCTGACGCCCAGTCGCGCCCGGGCCGGGGCTTCGCACCGCCCGGTCCGGGCTACCGCGTCCCTCGGAGGTAGGCGGTAGCCGAGCGCTCTTGCAGGCGGCGCTGGCATTCCAGACCCCAATACCTCACAGATGGCGCGAGCCTTTGGCACGGTCCCCAAGATGCGTTTGCCGCTGCGGCATGGCGCGAAGTGTTCAACGGGTCGGACGAAATTGCGCGCCTGACTGATGCGCGCCTGACATGGGTAGGAACGGCTACGAGTTAGGCGAGCTGGACGAGCCGGTGGCGGGGTCGTCGTGGCTGATCGAGGGCGACCCCGACCGCGAACGGCTGCTTGATATGGACCGGCGGCTGCGGCCGGTTCGGCTGCGGACCTTCGCCGTCCTGGCGGTGGCGCTGGTGGTAGCGAGTCCGTGGGTGGGGTGGTGGACGCTCGGGCCGCTCGCCCTGGCGGCGGCGCTGTTCCGCGTCGCGGAAATGCGGATCAAGCGGGCGGCGCACCCTGAGTATTGGATGCTCGCGGCCTGGGCGGGAGCTGAGGCGATCATCGCGCTCAGCTTGGCGCTGACCGGCGACTCGGCGACGATAATGCTGTCGCTTCTGGCGATCCCCGTGGTGACGTTGAGCGCGCGGTTCTCGACGCGCGGCGTGTGGGTCGGCGTTGGGATCGCGGCGGCGCTGATCGTTGCTGTCGCTCTCGGGACGAGTGCCCGCGAGGTCGTGGATAACCCGCCCCTGCTGATTGGTACCCGTTCACCGGGTCGCGGCTGGCTTGACGGCGTGACGGCGCTCTACGGTGGAACAAGCGACGGCGCAGGCCGGCCGTGGTGGGCGGCGCTTGCCGCCTCGATCAGATAGGCGAGCGCCGAGCGCTCCTGCAGGCGGCAGGTCTCGCGGACCGAGAGGATGCGCTCGATCCAACGGTTGCCCGCATCGGACTGGGTGCCGCCCTGCACCTTGCGCATGATCACCGCGTGCCTGAGCGCCCGCTCCGCGGCGTTATTGGTGTTATCCCGATATCGGGATAAGACCAATTATGCCGATGTCCTGGTTATGCCGATGTTGGCTGCGGGAACGGC
>VRUE01000124.1 GCA_019456285.1 Solirubrobacterales bacterium
CTGCTCTTTAAGGCCGACTTCTTCCTGTTCGGCGGCGCCGGCGGGGCGATCGTCTGGGAGCTGGTCGGCCAGGCCGTCCCCATCGGCCTGTTTAGCGAGAAGGGCCGGATCATGGTGGTCCGGACCGGCTAGAGTTATCCACGATTCACGATACGTTCCGGCTTCCCCATAAGAGGCGGCCCCGCGTAGAGTACACGAGGCCGCCTTGCTGTGTGGACACCCAACCCCGGAGGGGGGGCGCGTCTTGATACTCCGCTCAGGAATAACCCGTGTCAAGGGGGGGTGGGCGATGACGGACTCGAACCGCCGTCCTTCTCGGTGTAAACGAGAAGGTCCAACGGTTTTCCTACTCTCATCCCAATTCCTCGTGCTGAAACAACGGGTTATCGCGTTCCCTACGGTAGCTCTAAAGTCTCGCGTAACCGGCTGTCCCCATTGCAGAACAGACCAGCAACGTCGGATCGGCGCGCCGATCGCCGGCGACCGCCCGACATCCGGCACCGTCACGACCATCCGCCCAGGAGACCACCATGATCCAGCCAGCGAACCTCACCGAAGATCAGTGGTTCTACCTCTGTATCCGAGTCTATAAGGCCCTCCTCGAGGACGATCGCGACCACGCCATCGCGCTCCTCGTCATCGCCGGTTTCAACACCGCAACCCTCGCAACCGCGTAACCGGCCGTGACGGGCGCCCCTCGCGGGCCGGTCCCCTTCCCCCACGTTCGCGCTCGCGCCGACATCGGGGAAGGCCAGGGCGGCGTTGAGCTCTGTAGCCTTGCCGATTGGGAGGAACGTCTAGATCGCTACCTCGCTCAGGACGCTTTGACCGCCAAGGTCGCCAGTGTCCTGGTCGCCGGCGGCGTCGATCCCTTCCGCCAGGGCCCGGGCTTCGCGCTCGTCGGACTGGTCACCGGCCTGGTCAAGCTGGCCGAGCGCGAGTACCGGCGCATCCACTTCCTGCCCTCGGTCGCCGCGGCCCTGCGCGCCGAGCTCGCCAACGCCCTCGAGCTCTACCTCTTGCTCGAGGCGCCCTACGCCCGCTACGGCGTCATCACCACCGGCCAACGTTGCCAGGTCTCGGAGGTCCGCGACCGGGTCGTGCGGCTCGACCGCAAGGTCTCGCGCTGGCACCACGAAATCTGCGGGCCCCTGGGGATCGAGGCCCTGTTCAGGGGCGTCGAGCTCCCCTGCGACGATGCCGAGACCTTCCACGTCCACGCCAACGTCATCTACCAGCCCACCCGTCACCTGCGGCCGCGCGAGTGGCGCCGCTTCCTGCGCCAGACCCGCGCGCACTTCGGCGCCCATTGGAAGGATAACGGCCGCCTCGAGGGCGTGCGCGAGGCCATCAAGTACGTCATGAAGGGCGACGAGGTGCTCCGGCTCGCCGTGTCGCACCCGGCCGGGCTGGTGCAGCTCTACCACCAGCTCAAGGGCCTGCACCTGGTGCAGCCGCTCGGCGCCTTCCGCGCCTGGCGCCATGCCCTGACAGAGGCCAACCAGAAGATCGTCGCCATTCACGAGTGCGGCGGCCGCAAGCTCGTGGCGGTCCAGTTCCCGCCACCGCGGCCCCGGGACGACACCGAGCCAAGCCCCGGCGCCCGGCTCCCGCAGACCAATCGCCTTCTCTGCACCTGCCTCCCAAGGGCCCTCTTCTCGCCCTGGAAGGAGCCTGTGGCCCTGATCCAGAACCTCGACGTGCGTAGCCTCTCGCAGGACCCCGTGCTCATGGAGCACGTCCGCAAGGCCGTGCACCACTGGACCGCGAAGGGGATAGCGCCACCGCCCCGCTGCCCGCTTTTGGCGCGCGGCGCCTTTACAGTACACACGTCCACAACAACTGTCCGAGCGGCAAG
>VRUE01000024.1:0-4168 GCA_019456285.1 Solirubrobacterales bacterium
GATAAACCCATGCACTCACAGAAAAGAGCGGCTTAACACGCCGCGGGCAGATGAATCATTCATCTAGCGCTCCAGCATCGAGCGCACCGCCCGCTCCCGCTCCGCCGCCGCCCCGTCCGGTCCCAGGAAGGGCAGCGTGATCCAGAACATCAGATCCGGCAGGCGGTTGGGTAGCCGCGCCGCCTCGCCGTGCAGGATCTCGCTGTAGAGAAGCTCGTTGATCCCGCCGGCCAGCGAGAGCGCGGTGATCCCCGGCAGCTCCACCGAGGTCTCCACCCGCCCCGCATCCAGGAACCCGGTGAACTGCCGCAGCGCGGCGTCCCGCCGGGCCAGCGCTTTCGGCCCCGCCGCCAGCACCTCGACGATCGCGAACCGCGCCTCGTCCGGGTGCTTGGCAAGGTGCTCGAGCAGCGCCGCCAGCCCCGCCGCAACCCGCCCTGCCCACGGCGCCCCGGACCTCGACTCGAAGCCCTTTGTCGCGTCCCTGAGCAGGTTCCCCAGCAGGAGGTCGTAGGCGGCCAGGAAGCAGTCTTCCTTGCTGGCGAACAGCTGATAGAACGTCTTTCTCGACACCCCGGCGGTGCCGATCACGTCCACCACCCGCGTCTCGGGGTAGCCCCGCTCCGAGACCACGCCGATCATCGCCTGAAGGATCCTGCCGCGCTGGGAGGCCGTCACGACCTGCCGCGGCAACCCGTGGCGTCCCCTGGGCAGCCGCTTGCCCACTCTGGCTGTGCGTCCACCGGAAGCCACCCCAAAACTGTAGAGCAGAAAGCCAAAAACCGCGACTCCTGTACCTCGGTGTATCCAGATGGGCCGCAGAATGAGCGGGACCGGTCCGCTACGCGGCGCGGAGGCCGGGCTCGTCGCCCAGCCAAACGACCTGGTCGCGGTCCGGGCCGACGCCGACCAGGCGGATCGGGACCCCGACGAAGTCGGCGATGAGGTCGAGGTAGGCGCGCGCCTGCGGCGGTAGGTCGGCCTCGCTGCGGCAGGCGGCGATGTCGGCCTCGAATCCGGGCAGCTCCTCGTACTCGGGCTGGGCCGAGTGGAGGATCGACTGGTGGTAGGGGAAGCGGTCGAAGACGGCGCCCTCCCTGGAGCGGTAGCGGACCGCGACGCGCAGGGGGTCGATGCCGCTCAGCACGTCGAGCTTGGTGATCGCCAGGGCGCTCATCCGGTTGAGGCGGGCCGCGTAGCGCAGGGCGACCAGGTCCATCCAGCCGCAGCGACGCTCGCGGCCGGTCGTCGTCCCGTACTCGCGGCCCCGCTCGCGCAGCTGCTGCCCGGCGCCGTCGTCGAGCTCGGTCGGGAAGGGGCCGGCGCCAACCCGGGTCGTGTAGGCCTTGGCGATTCCCCAGACCTCGTCGATGTCGGTGGGGCCGACCCCGGCGCCGACGCAGGCCGCTCCGGCGACCGGGTTGGACGAGGTGACGAAGGGGTAGGTGCCGTGGTCGAGGTCGAGCAGGGTCGCCTGGGCGCCCTCGAAGATCACCGTGCGGCCGCTGTCGAGGGCCTCCCAGCAGAGGCGGGCGGTGTCGGCGATGTGAGGTTCGAGGCGGTGCCCGTAGCTGACGTGCTCCTCGGTCATCGTGTGCAGGTCGAGCCGCGGGTCGGGGGCCTCCTCGATCGCCTGCTCGGCTCCCTCCTCGCCCGCCTCCTCGCCCGCCTCCTTGCGCAGCTTTCGCCGCCGCACCGAGAGTTCCCGCAGCGCCTGCTGCTTGGGCTCCAGCGCGGCGCGGATCTTGGTCCGCAGGATCTTCTCGTCGAGCAGGTCCTGGACGCGGATGCCGAGGCGCAGGGCCTTGTCCGCGTAGCAGGGCCCGATGCCGCGCCGCGTGGTGCCGATCGAGAGCTTGCCGAGCTTCATCTCGCCCGCCGTGTCGAGCAGCACGTGGTAGGGCATGATCAAGTGGGCGTTGGCGGAGATCCGCAGGTTGCCGACGTCGACGCCGCGCCGCCGCAGCCCGTCGATCTCACCCAGCAGGATGCTCGGGTCCAGCACGACGCCGTTGCCGATCACGCAGGCCTTCTCCGGGCGGAGGATGCCGGAGGGGATCAGGTGGAGCTTGAACTCCTCGCCGTCGCGGACGATCGTGTGGCCGGCGTTGTTGCCGCCCTGGAAGCGCACGACCGCATCGGCGCGCTCGGCGAGCAGGTCGGTGACCTTGCCCTTCCCCTCGTCGCCCCACTGGGCCCCGACTATGACAATGCCTGGCATGACGGGAAGGGATTGTGCCTGGTTGACGCGCGCGGCGCGGCGCATATCCGCGTCCTCGGTCGCTCGCGTGCGGAGCACGCCACGCTCCCTGCGTCCTCGATCTGCTTGGCCACGCGCGCCCCCAGGAGGCTAGGCGACCTTGGTATGTGATCGGTGATCTGGTCCGTAAAGCGAAACGGGATCTCCGCACACCTCGACGAGCCGGGAGAAGGTTCGCCTGCCTATCTGTTTCTCGACGGCCATTTCAGGCCCGCCCCCCCTTGCTCTCCTGCGATCGGGTTCCTCGTCTTTCTCCTCGACCTGTTCGGCATTGGTCGTGAACATGATCGACCGCTGTGCCTCGTAGCGCTCGTTCACGATCGAGTAGAGCTGCTCGATGACCCATTCGGTCTGCCTCTCGGCTCCAAGGTCGTCAATGTGGAGCAGATCCACCGACGTCAGCCGCTCGAAGAACTGCGGATAGGAATCACTTCCGGGCTCTCCTTCGTACGTGCGTCGGATGCGAGCGAGCAGCTTCGGCAGCGAGTAGATCGCTACCGAGTGTCCTCGCTCCAGCGCGGTCTTTGAGATCAGCATCGCCAGGGTTGTCTTTCCAGTGCCGACCTCGCCGAGAAACCAGATGCCCTTTCCGGCAGTCAAGTTCTCGTCGAGCGAATCAATGAACTTGCGAGTCTCGGTTACGGCGGCCTTCGCCTCGAGATCGCGCGCCATGTCGCTGACCGGCGGCCGGTCGAAGGAGACGCCCCGGTAACGGGGCGGGATCACCGAAGCGACGCCGCGGCTGCGGCCCCGCTTCAGCCGCTGCTCCCGGCACTCGCAGGGCCGCGCCACGTCCTCCGGCCCGAGGATCCAGCCGGAGCCGTCGCAGGCGCCGAGCGGGCAGACCCGCCTGGCGAAGGGCTCGCTGCGCGCGACCGCCGCCATCAGAACTCAGGCCCCGCCGCCGCCACGTCCTCGATCGGCGTCCCCTCGCCGACGGGCTGCTCGATCGGGCGCTCCTGGCCGGAGAAGTCGGCGAACTTGGGGAAGCGGTCGAGGAAGACCAGCTTGCGCGTGCCGATCGGCCCGTTGCGGTGCTTGGCCACAATCACGTCAGCCAACCCATCGGGCTCGTCGTCGGGATCGCGGTAGTAGTCCTCGCGGAAGAGGAAGGCGACCAGGTCCGCGTCCTGCTCCAAGTTTCCGCTCTCTCTCAGGTCGGAGAGCTGCGGCTTCGGGGGGTGGCGCTGCTCCGGCGCGCGCGAGAGCTGGGAGATCGCCAGCACCGGCACCTCCAGCTCGCGGGCGAGGATCTTCAGCCCGCGGCTCATCTGCCCGACCTGCTCGACCCGGTTGGCGCGCCGGTCGTCGGAGCGCATCAGCTGCAGGTAGTCGACGATCACAAGCCCCAGTCCCCCCCTGTCCTGCTCCTGCGCGTGCAGGCGCCGCGCCTTCGCCCGCAGGTCGAGGATGCCGAGGTCGGAGGAGTCGTCGAACCACAGCGGCGCCTCCTCCAGCTCGTTGCAGGCGCGCACCACCTTGGGCCAGTCCTTATGCGCCACCTGCCCCTTGCGCAGCTTGTCGCCGGAGATCCGCGCCCGGCAGGCGATGAACCGCTGCGCCAGCTCCACCTCCGACATCTCCAGCGAGAAGAACGCCACCGGCAGGCCGCGCTTCACCGCCACGTTCTCGGCGATGTTGGCGACCATCGCTGACTTTCCCATCGCCGGCCTCGCGGCGACGATGATCAGGTTGCCGGGCTGGAAGCCGCCCGTGATCGCGTCGATGTCGCGGAAGCCCGAGGGGGTGCCGGTCAGCTCGGCCTCGCCGGTCGAGAGCTTCTCCAGCCGGTCGACCTCGTCGTGGAGGATCGCGGAGAGGAGCCGGAAGTCGCTCGCCTGCTCTTTGTGGGCGACGTCGAAGAGCAGCTTCTCGGCCCGCTCCGACAGCTCGCGCGGCTCGCCGTCG
>VRUE01000024.1:4268-30046 GCA_019456285.1 Solirubrobacterales bacterium
CGGCGGATTCGCCCCCAGCACCGACGCCTCAAGCAAACCAGAGGCCATCCGCCGGCACAGCGGCTGTGTCTGCAATTACGGGGAAAGAATCCGGGCCCGTTCAGGCCGGCGTGCCCGGGCCCGAGGCGAGGCGGTCTGCGGGGGGCGGGATCTGACCCTCTTCCTCCTGGCGGCGCTCGCCGCGGCGGAGCATCCGCTGGGTGAGGATGGCGACGCTGAGGATCGCGGTGGCGCCCAGGCTGAGTTGGACGCTCAGCAGCCCCTCCCGCGTCCAGTAGACGTCGCGCAGGTCGAGCAGCAGCGCCGCCTCGTCGAAGGTGAGCCCCATGCCGGCGCCCATCGGCACGGCGAGGCGGTCCTCGAGGGCGTCGCTGTCGGTGAGCAGCGCCGCGGTGCCGGAGGCGAAGGCGATCAGGATGCCCGGCACGAAGTGATGGATATGACGGTCGCCCACCCGGACGTTGCGGAACGGCCACCACTCGTCGCGGATTCCCCAGGTCGAGAGCCGCACCAGCGCGAATGAGGCAAGGAAGCCGGCCAGGAGGTTGAAGAGGACGGTCTCGCTGCGGGGGGTCGCCGCGTAGCCGCTCACCGCGATGCCGACGGTGTCGACGGCCGCGGCGGGCGCTGCCTCGACCAGGCTGTCGCCCTCGCGGTGCTGGCGGGATCGGCGTCGCAGCATGCGGCCGAACTGGCCGGCGATGACCGCCCCCGCGCTGCCCAGCGCGACCGCGGCGAGCCCCACCGTCGCCCGCTCGGAGCGCGCCCAGCCAAACCGCGTCCTCGCCCTGGCGCGGCGGGTCAGCCGGGTGGGCAGTCGAAGCGAGGCCACCGGGCGCCGTCGCAGATTCCGGCGCGCTACTTCTCTTGGGTGACGATCGTCTTCACCGCGGCTACGGAGCCGTCGGCCAGCTCGATCTCCACCGTGTGGGTGCCGATCTCGCGGATCGGCTGCTCGAGGCGGACCTTGTGGCGGTCGATGTGCAGGCCGCGTGCTTCGCGGATCGCCTCGACGATCTCCTTGGCGCCCACCGAGCCGAAGAGCTTGCCGTCCTCTCCCGCCCTCTGGTAGATCGTCAGCACGGTCTTGGAGAGCAGCGTCGTCGCCTGCTTCTCGTGCTCGGCCCGCTGGCGCTCCGCCTTCTCGGCCGCGGCGCGCCGCCGCTGCGTCTCCTTCAGCGCGCCCGCGGTGGCCGCAGCGGCCAGCTTGCGGGGGATCAGGTAGTTGCGCAGATAGCCGGGGGCGACGTCGACCGGGTCGCCGCGCTGGCCGAGATCCTCGACGTCCTCGAGGAGGATGGCCTGTGTCATCAACGCTCTCCCACGTAGGGCAGCAGGGCGAGCTCGCGCGCCCGCTTCACCGCCACCGAGAGCTGGCGCTGGTGCTTGCGCGAGAGGCCGGTGACGCGGCGGCCGCGGGTCTTCCCCTTGTCGGAGAGGAAGCGGCGCAGCAGGTTGAGGTCCTTGTAGTCGACCGCGTCGGAGTTGATCCGCGTGTACTTGCGCGGCCGCATCCGGTCCGGCGCCCGGCGCCCGCGCCGCGGCGCTCCTCCTCCTGCGTCTCTTGTTCTTGGCACTCCGTCGGTCCCTTACGTGGAAGTCGCCCGGCGGGGCCGAGCGACGGAAAACAGGGCGTGAAGGAGCTTACCTAGAACGGAATGTCGTCGTCTCCGCCACCACCGCCGGCCGCGGCGCCCTCGAAGTCGGAGGTGTCCGCCGGGACGTCGCTGCTCGGGCTGAATCCGTCGTTGCCGTTGCCGCCTCCGGAGCTGTCGCGCGAGCCGAGGAACTGGACCGAGTTGGCGATGATTTCGACGCCCTGCCGTTTGCCGCCGCCGTCTTTGGCCTCCCACTCGCGCCAGTCGAGGCGTCCCTCGACCGCGACCGGGCGTCCCTTGGCGAGGTAGTTGGCGCAGTTCTCGCCCTGCGCGCCCCAGACGGTGACGTCGAAGTAGTTGGGCTTGTCGACCCATTCGCCGGTCTGACCGTCCTTGCGGCGGCTGTTGACCGCCACCCGGAGCTTGCAGACCGAGGTCCCGCCCGGGGTGCTGCGCAGCTCCGGGTCGCGGGTCAGGTTCCCGGTGACGACCACCACGTTCACGTTCGAAGCTGCCACAGCTCTCACTCCTCTGGGATTGCTTGCCTGGACACCAGTCTAAGAGCGCCGGCGGCGCATCTCTCCCCCCTCGACGGGGAATCTCCGCAAAACGCGGCGACCCGACGATGGCGACAACCAGGTCGATGGGCCGATTCCGTCCCGCACGGGGACGTTTGAGGCCTACTCGGCGGAATCGGCCGGCTCGTCGGCGGCTTCCGGGGCGACTTCCGGAGCGGAATCGGCCGGCTCGTCGGCGGAATCGGCCGGCTCGTCGGCGGCTTCCGGGGCGACTTCCGGAGCGGAATCGGCCGGCTCGTCGGCGGCTTCCGGGGCGGCTTCCGGGGCGGCGCTCTGGGCGGCCTGCTCGCGGGGCGGCGCGGGACCAGGCGCCGCAACCGCGGGCGGGGCTATGACCGGCGCGTCGGGATCGACCTTGAAGATGCGGAAGCGGAGGACGCCGTCGGCGATCTTCAGGTTGTGGTCGAGCGACTCGAGCAGCTCGGTCGGCGCCTCGAAGCGGAACCAGCGGTAGTCGGCATCGTTGCGCTTGTCGATCTCGTAGGCCATCTTGCGCAGCCCCCAGCTGTTCTCGTGCTTCAGCGTGCCGGCGGCCTCGATCTGCCCGCGCGCCTCCTGCGCGAGGGCCTCGCGGGCGGGCTCCTCCCGCCCGGGGTCCAGCATCAGGACCAGCTCGTATTCGCGTGCGGCTACCAAAACGGCGAGGGACTATAACGACGCCGGGGTGAGCGCCGGTGCGTTCGCACTTTTGCCCGGTATGCGTATAACTGCGAACGCACCACGAGATCAGTGCGGGGCGAACTCCATCGAGCCGTCGTCGGGGGGAGCCGGCGGCACGGGAGGGGGAGCCGGCGGCACGGGAGGGGGAGCCGGCGGCACGGGAGCGGCAGCCGGCGCGGGCGGCGGAGGCGCTGGGGGTGGAGCTTCGGGTGGCGGCGCAGGCGCCTCCGCCGGAGGGGCGGGCGGGTCCTGTCGCCGGGGTGGGCGGCCTCCTTGCCTTGCGCGCTGCTCCGGGCGCCGGGACGGTTTCGCTTGGCGGGCTGAGACCTTGCCCTCCGCAGCCTCCGGGCGGCGGAGTCCGTCCCACCCCGACGCCACCCGCGGCAGCCCGACGTCGGCCGGCAACGGCGTCGGCTCGGGCGGCTTCAGGAGCGCTGGGACTATCTGCAGGGCGACGAGGCATGCGATGCCGATGCCGACGACCTTCGCCGCCGCCCCCCATCGCACTCGCATCCCACCCATACCCCTCTAAGCCAAGAGCGCCCCCAGTCCTCCCCCCCAACCCCCTCTACGCAACCGCCTCGCGCAGCTCCGCGATGTCGGCGAGCTGCTCGTCCACCCAGTCCCCGGGGTTCCGCGAGTAGATGATCTCCTTCAGGTGCCGCGCCCGCACCCGCCGCTCCTCGGGGTCCATGGTCAGCGCCCGGTAGATCGTGTCCGCCTGCTCCTGGATGTCGAATGGGTTGACCGAGAGCGCGCAGTCGGCCAGCTCCTCGTGGGAGCCGGTGTTCTCGGAGAGCATCAGGACGCCGTCGCACGTGTTCACCGCCGGCGCCTCCTTGGCGACCAGGTTCATCCCGTCGAAGAGCGAGTTGACCATCAGCAGGTCGAAGTGCTTGTAGCGGGCGACCGCCTCGGGGAAGTTCTCGTAGATCTTCAGGTCGATCGGCATCCAGTCGGTGGTGCCGTGGCTGTGGTTGACGACGGCGACCAGGGCCTCGATCCGCTTCAGGTACTCGGCGTACTCGGGCACGTCCTGGCGCGAGGGCTGCAGGTGGGCGATGAAGGTGACCTGTTCGCGGAACTCCGGGTGCTGGGTGAGGAAGGTGTCGAAGGCGGTGAAGCCGCGCAGCACGTTCTTGGAGAGGTCGGCGCGGTCGACCCGGATGATCAGGTGCTTGCGGCGGCGCTCCAGCACCTCGCGCTCGGCCTCGGCCACCTCGGGCGACTCCGCCGCTCGCCGCAGTCGCTCGGCATCGATCGAGAGCGGGTAGGCGCGGGCCAGGGTCTGGCCACCGGCGTGGCGCACCAGGCAGCGGTCGTAGTCGACGTCCGCCTCCAGCAGCTCGTCGCAGCAGCGCAGGAAGTTGATGCAGTAGGCGCTGGTGTGGAAGCCGATGATGTCGTTGGCGAGCACGCCGCGGAAGATCGCCTCGCGGATCCGCCCCGGCAGGATGCGCCAGCTGTCCGGCTGGGACCAGGGGATGTGGACGAAGTGGTGGAGGAAGGCGTCCGGGCGCTCGGCGCGGATCATTCCGGGGGCGGTGTAGAGGTGGTAGTCGTGGAGCATCACCAGCGGCCGCTCGCGCCCCTCGACCTGGCCCAGCACCGCCTGGGCGATGTCGCGGTTGACCGCCTGGTAGCCGAAGTCCCAGGCGTCCAGCTCCTCCTGGCGGATGTCGGGGGCGTTGGAGAGGTCCCAGAGGTAGTGCTGGATGAACCAGAGGATCGGGTTGGCGATCACGTTGTAGAAGCGCTCGTAGGCCGCGGCATCGCTGCCGACCAGCAGCACCCGGTAGTCGATGCCGTCGATCGAGAGCTCGACCGGCCCACCCCGCTCCTCGGAGACGGCGACGTCCTCGTCGGTCATCGCCGAAGCGATCCAGAACGCGTTGCGGTGGGAGACGAGGCCGGAGAGCGCGGTGACGAGGCCGCCGCCGCCGCGCCGCACGGTGCGCTCACCCGCGTCGTTGCGCTCGAACTGAGCCGGCCCGCGATTGGAGACGATGATGAGCGGATCGGAGTCGGGCATGATCCCAGCCTACCCTCACCGCCGAGGAGCTATGAGCCTATCCCGGTAGGGAGCGTGCCCCATCGGGGCAGGTTCTATGAGTCGAGCTCCGTCAGCAGCTCCATCCAGTCGCACAGCAGGCGCGGCGATAGGAAGTGCCGGCGGGTGTATTCCTTGCCGGCGCGCCCGAGCCGCTTGCCCAGCTCCGGGTCGGAGAGGATCTCCACGCAGCGCCGGGCGCACTCGGCCGGGGAGTCGACCAGGAAGCCGCTCTCGCCGTTCTCGATCTGCAGCGGGATGCCGCCGACGTTGCCGGCCACGGTCGGCCGCCCCTTCCAGAGCGCCTCGGTGACGGTCAGCCCGAACCCCTCGCGGATCGACTTCTGCACGCAGACGTCGGACTGCGACTGGAAGGCGTTGACCTCGATCGCGCCGACGTTGTTGAGGTTGTTGAGGATCTTGATGTCGGGGTCGCCGTCCGCGTACTCGACGGTGTGCTGGAAGAACTCCCGACCTTCGGGGTCGTCGGTCGCCATCGAGCCGACCAGGGCGAGCTGCACCTCCGGGATCTCCTCGGTGACGCCGCGGTAGGCGTCGATCACCCCGATCGGGTCCTTCCAGGGGTCGAAGCGGGAGACCTGGGTGATCAGCGGCCGGTCGACATCGATCCCGAACTGGTGACAGACGAAGGCGGCGTCCTCGGGCGAGAAGGCCATGTTCTTCGGCGAGAGCGGGTCGATCGCCGGCGGCACGATGCGGACCCCGCCGTTTCCGTTCATCCCGCTCGGCACGTAGGTCGGCATGTGCCAGACGCTCGCGTCGTAGGCTTCGATCAACGGCTGCAGGCGGGCGATCGGCGCCGGGTTGGGCTCGGAGAGGTCGATATGGCAGCGCCAGATCCAGTTGCGGCTCTTCTGCGGGGCGTCGCGGCACAGCCCGATCGGCTGCGGGTCGTGGATGACGATCGTGTCCCAGTCGCCGTGCAGGTCCTCCGCGTTCAGGGCGTTGACCTCGTCGAACAGCGCCCACTGCTCGTCGGTCAGCGTTTCCTCCGCCCCCTGCAGCGAGTTGTGGAGGAGCTTGGTCGCGTTGAAGAACTCCTCCTTGCCGAAGATCACGCGCCAGTGGGCGTCGAGGCCGGCATCGCGCATCAGTGGCACGATCGTGTAGAGGATCTCCGAGACGCCGCCGCCGAAGGCCGTGGCGCTGACGTGCAGGACGCGGTGGCCCTGCAGCGGCTCGGCCAGCGCGCGGATACGCTCGATCGTCCCCTCGCTGGCGATGTGGGTGTAGTCGGCGAGCGACTTCTGGCCGAGGGCGACTTTCTGAAGCACGCGCGGAGTTCTACAGGCCGCGGCGGTTAGACCGCTCGGATAGTCACTCAGCCCCTCGGGCCGCTCTCCGGCCGCTTGCCGAGGGTGAGCTCCACCTTCTCCCTGCCACCGCCGTCGCGCAGCACCTCGAGCGTCACCTTCTGCCCCGGCCGGAATGAGGAGATGTGGCGGGCCAGGTCGTCGGGACGGATCACCTTGCGTCCCTCGACGAAGAGGATGACGTCGCCGCCGGTCCGGTAGGCGCCGGCCTGGAAGCGCAGTTTTTTGCCGCCCCCCCTCAGTCCCGCCCGGTCGGCGGGGCTGTCCGGGACGATCTCGGCGAGCAGGCCGCCGAACTCGGTGTCGAGGCCGAGCTTGGCCGCCAGCTGCGGGTAGAGCGCCTGGCTGGAGACGCCGATGTAGGCGTACTCGACCGTGCCGTCCTCCCTGAGCTGGGCGATCGAGCGTTTCACCGCGGAGATCGGGACCGCGAAGCCGACCCCGTCGTTGGCGCCGGAGCTGGTCTCGATCTGCTGGTTGATGCCGACCACCCGGGCGCCGGCGTCGAGCAGCGGGCCGCCCGAGTTGCCGGGGTTGATCGAGGCGTCGGTCTGGATCGCGCCCTCGATCTGGAACTGGGTCAGCGACCGCACCGAGCGGTCGGTCGCCGAGACGATCCCGACCGAGAGCGACTGCTGCTCCCCGAACGGGCTGCCGATCGCCGCCACTGGCTGGCCGACGACGAGGTCCTCGTCGTCGCCGAGCTTCAGCGGGTGCAGGTCGAAGCCGTTCGGCGCCACCTCGAGCAGGGCGACGTCGGCGAAGGGGTCGAAGCCGACGATCTCCGCCGGCAGCACGTTGCGGTCGGAGAACTCGACGAAGACCGATTTGGCCGGCTCGCGGTCGCCGCCCGATTTGTCGGTGACGACGTGGGCGTTGGTGACGATCCGGCCGCTGGTGTCCAGCACGAATCCGGAGCCCTCGGCGGCGCTCGGGTCGAAGATCGAGCGGATCGTGACCACCCCCGGCGCCGCCTCGCGGTAGACCTTGGCGGCGTCGAAGCCGCTCTCGGCGGCCTGGACGATCACCCGCTCGGTCGTCGTTTTGGCGCTCCCTGCCTGCCCCGTGGTCGAGGAGTCGCCCCCCGGGCCGCCACACCCGGCGAGCGCCAGCAGCGCCAGCAGCGTCGCCGCGGAGGCTGATCGCCTGCTCACGCGCTCGCCCTGGACGGGACGGCGGCCGTGGGCCGCGGCGCCACCCTGCCGCGCGCCGGCGGCAGGTCGAGGGTGAAGGCCGTGAAGCGCTTGCTCGAGGTGATCGCGATGCGGCCGTGCATCCGCTGCGCCAGCTCGCGGGCGATCGCCAGGCCGAGCCCGGAGCCCCCCGCCGAGTCCGCCGTGTAGAAGCGCTCGAAGATCCGGCCCTGGACGCGATGCGGGATCCCCGCCCCCTCGTCGGAGACGGTGAGCTCGGCGCGGCGGTTGGCGGAGTAGGTGGTCACGGTCACCTTGGTGCCCTCCGGAGTGTGGGTGAGGGCGTTGTCGAGCAGGATACGGATGATCTGGCGCACCCGGCCGGGGTCGGCGCTGGCGATCACCGGGCGGTCCGGGGTGCGCAGCTCCAGGCGAGAGCCGCGGCGGTCGGCGCGGGGGCCGAACTCCCGCGCCACCTCGCGGGCGATCGAGCCGAGGTCGATGCTGCGCGCCGCCATCACGATCCCTCCGGCATCGAGCTGGGAGAGGTCGAGCAGATCGCCGGTGAGTTTGGTGAGGCGCTCGATCTGCTGGCGCATCGTGTGCACGAACTCGGCCCGCTCCTCGGGGCTCGGGTCCTCGTCCTCGAGCAGCTCGACGAAGCCGCCGAGGCTGAAGATCGGCGTGCGCAGCTCGTGGGAGGCATTGGCGATGAACTGCTTGCGGGCGCTGTCGAGCTCGGCGAGGCGGCGCTGCATCTCGTTGAAGGTGCGGGCGAGCTGGCCGAGCTGGCTGGAGGAGTCGACCGGGATCTGCGTCGCGAAGTCCCCGTCGGCGACCTTGCGCGCCGCCTTCTCGATCTGCCTCACCTGCATCGCCACCACCTGCGCGAAGTAGAAGCCGATCCCCAGCGCCAGCGGCAGCGCGATCAGGCCGCCGATCAGGATCTCGTGCATGGCGCCGGAGTCGCCGGCGATCGCCGCCACGTACGCGTAGATGACGATCGACGTACCCGTCCCGACCGCCAGCGAGACCATCGTGATCCCGCGGCCGAGCGGGGTGAGGCGCAGGTTCTTCATTCCCGGAAGCGGTAGCCGACCCCGCGCACCGTGAACAGGAACTTGGGATCCCCGGGGTCGCGCTCGAGCTTCTCGCGCAGGTGGCGGATGTGGACGTCGACGGTGCGCGGGTCGCGGTACTCGGAGTCGCCCCAGACGTGCTCGAGCAGCGTCCTGCGGCTGAGCACGCGCCCGGGGGAGCGGGCGAGCGCGCCGAGGATCTCGAACTCGACGTACGTCAGCTTCGTCTCCTCGCCGCGCAGCGTCACCATGCGGCGGCCGAAGTCGATCTTCAGCTCGCCGTGGTCGATCAACTCCTGCTCGG
The DNA here is from genome assembly GCA_019456285.1 of Solirubrobacterales bacterium. Lineage (GTDB taxonomy): Bacteria > Actinomycetota > Thermoleophilia > Solirubrobacterales > 70-9 > VRUE01. Next base: position 13,005 of record VRUE01000024.1, read on the forward strand.
GGAGGTCGCCGACCATCCGGGAGCGGCGCAGCGCCGCCTTGACGCGGCTGCGGAACTCGCGCATCGAGAAGGGCTTGGTTATGTAGTCGTCGGCCCCGACCTCCAGGCCGGCGACCTTGTCCATCTCGCTGCCCTTCGCGGTCAGCATGATGATCGGCACCTGGCTGCGGGAGCGAAGTTCGCGGCAGACCTCGACGCCGTCGAGCTTGGGCAGCATCAGGTCGAGGATGACCAGGTCGAAGCGCGCCTCGGTGAAGCGCTGCAGCGCCTCCCTGCCGTCCAGGGCGGAGGTGACGTGGTAGCCGTCTTTGCGCAGCGGGTAGCCGAGCAGGGTCTGGATCGACTGCTCGTCGTCGACGAGGAGGATTCGCTCAGACCCGTTGGGCATAGGCAAAGGGTAATCCCGCGCCCAAGTCGGCTGGTTGGACGTATGTGCTAGCACCGGGAACTAAGGGTCGCGGGCGTGGAGCCGATATGAGGCGCAGGATGCAGCCGCGACAGTTGAAGAGCCTGGTCGAGACCGGCCACTACAGGCCGGAGCCCGCGCTCGTCGCGCAGGCGATGCTGCGCCGGCGCGGTGTGCGGGAGCTGCTGACGAGCGAGCCGTCGGCGCTCAACCCAGCTGGTCGAATCCCGCCGGCTCCAGCAGCCGGCCACCGGGCAGCCTGATCTCGACCCCCCGGCCGGCGACGACCTCGCCGACCCGGGCAAGGGTCGCTTTCGCCGCCGCGACCGCCGCGGTCGCCTCCTCCAGCCGCCCGGTGGGCAGCGCCGCCAGCAGCTCGTAGTCCTCGCCGCCGGAGACCGCCAGCTGCAGCGGGTCCCGCCCCGCCGCCGCGGCGACCGTCGCGACCCCGGTGGCCAGCGGCAGCGCGCCGGCGTCGATCCGGATCCCCACCCCGCTCTCCTCCGCCAGGTGGCGGGCGTCGCCCCCCAGCCCGTCGCTGAGGTCGATCATCGCGGTCGCCCCGGCCCGGGCCAGCGCCCGCCCGGCGTCCAGGCGGGGGCGGGGCTCGAGCTGGCGGTCCCGCAGTCGTTCCGCCGTCTCGGCGGCAAGGCCCGCCGCCGCCCCGGGCCGCTCCAGCGCCAGCAGCCCCGCCGCGGCGCCGCCGATCTCGCCGCTCAGCACCAGTGCGTCTCCCGGCCGCGCCCCGGCCCGCGTGACCAGCAGCTCCGGGCCGGGCGCATGGCCGACCGCGGTGATCGCCACGGTCAGCGCCGGGGCGCGGGTGACGTCGCCGCCCGCCAGGGTCGTCCCGCTCGCCGCGGCCAGCTCGGCGACCCCGTCGAGCAGCTCGACGCAACCGTCCTCGTCGAGGTTGGGAGGGACCCCGAGCACGACGTAGGCCTCGCCCGGCTCGGCCCCCATCGCCGCCAGGTCGGAGAGCGCCGCGGCGAGGGCCTTGCGGCCGATCTGCGCCAGGCTGCCCTGGTCGCGCCGGAAGTGGACCCCCTCGACCAGGGCATCGACCGAGGTGGCGGTGGCCCCGCCCGGCACGGTGACCGCTGCGTCGTCGCCCATCCCGACCCGGACCCGCGGGCCGGCCGCGGGCAGCCGCTCCCGGACTCGCGCCAGCAGCTCGAACTCGCCCATCCACGCATTGTCCCGCTGCGGGCGCCGGGATGGGCGGCCCCTGCCCTCACTAACTAAGGTGCGGCGCACGTGGAGCGCAGCCAGCCACTTCTACACCGCATCGGTGAGGCCGGCGCGCGGTTCGGGGCGCGACCGCCGCGCAGCAAGCGGGTCCGTTTCGCGATCCAGCTCGGGATCGCGATCCTCATCTTCGGCTTCCTCGTCCTCACCGTGGTCAACCAGTGGGCGGAGATCGAGGCCAAGGGCGTCCACTTCCACGTCCTCTGGCTGATCCCGGCCTTTCTCGTCCTGCCCCTCTTCTACGTGCTCAGCGCCCTCGGCTGGGACCTGATCCTGCGCTTCCTCGGCTACCGGATCGGGCTGGGGCGGGCGCAGGTGGCCTGGGGGCAGCCGCTGCTGGCCCGCTACGTGCCGGGCAGCGTCCTCTACGTCCTCGGCAGGGTGCTGCTCTCCGAGCGGGCAGGGGTGCCGCGTCGGATCACGATCGCCAGCATCGTCTACGAGCAGGCGATCTCCGCCACCTCGGCGATCGTCGTCGCCGCCTACTTCTTCATCAGCCACCCCGACTTGCAGGGCCAGCCGCTGCGCTGGGCGGTGCTGCTGCTGGTCCCGGTCGCGATCACGGTTCTGCACCCGCGCGTCTTCAACCCGCTCGCAGACCGCGTGCTGCGCGCCTTCGGCCGCGAGCCGCTGCCGGCCGTCGTCTCGCTGCGCGGGGTGATCGCGCTGCTCGCCTTCTACGCCTTCAACTGGGGGGTCGTCGCGGTGGGCATCTACTGCGTCGCCCGCTCGGTCAGCGCGATTCCCCTCGGCGACATCCCGATCGTCGGCTCCGCGCAGGCGGTGGGGTACATCGCGGCCCTCGTCACCCTCGTCGCCCCGGCCGGCCTCGGCGTCCGCGACGCCGCCTTCGCCTGGGCGGTGAAGGTGGCGGTGCCGGGCCAGAGCTTCGCGATCGGCTCGCTGATCGCGATCGCCGTGCGCGGCGTGCTGACCGTGGTCGAGGTGCTCTATGTGGGGGCGGTGACGGCGCTGGGCAAACGGGCGGGGTGGTCGATCCCGACCGGCGTGCTGCACGCCTCGCCGCAGGAGCAGGCCGCTGACGGCGAGTCCAGCGGGCACGCCCCCGAGATTCTGTAGGCGGCCCGTTGCGCTTCGTGCCCGGGGGGGCGTAGGCCCCCCGGGTGCGGCTACCCGCTTTCGACGCCGCCGGTGGGGGTGCCGCCGCCGGCCTGGCCGCCGCCGCCTCCGGACGAGGGCGGTGGGCTGGGCGACGGGGTCGGGGTCGGCTCCTGCCCCACCCCCGGGGCGTAGGCGTCCGGGTCGTAGCCGCCGGTCGCGTCCCGGCCTTTCCTCTTGCCCTTCCCGCCTCCCTCTTCGTCGCCGGAGAACGACCCGCCGTCGCTCGGCCCCGTCGCCGTGAACTTGCCGAAGAACGGCGCCCAGCTGATCGGCGTCGCGGGCGGGCTGAATTCCTCGCAGGGCACGCCCCCGTTGGCGTAGAGCGAGTTCCAGATCTGGGCCGGGAAGGTGCCGCCGAACACCGTCAACCCGTGGACGCTGGTCATCGCGACGTCATTGGACTGCGGGTAGCCGACCCAGACCGCGGTGGCCAGGTTGGGCTGGTAGCCGGCGAACCAGGCGTCGGTGTAGTTGTCGGTCGTGCCGGTCTTGCCCGCCTGCCCGCCGCAGCCTGTGTAGGCGGCGGTGCCGGTGCCGCCGGTGATGTTGTCGCGCAGCAGCTGCGTCACCTCGTAGGCGACCGCCTCTGGGACCACCCGCTTCGGGTCGGCCTGCTCGGGGCGGCCGACCCGGCCGCTGGGGAAGTCGACCCGGCGGATCGCGATCGGGTTGCGGCGGATGCCGCCGGCGGCGAGGGTCGCGTAGGCGCTCGACATCTCCAGCGGCGAGACGCCGATCCGCAGCCCGCCGATCCCCTCGGCCGGTATCCCGTCGAGCTGCGTCGTGATGCCCATCGACTTCGCCGTCGCGGCGACGTTCTCGGGCCCGATGTCGAGGTCGAGCTGGGCGAACACCGTGTTGTCGGAGGCGACCGTCGCCTGCTGGAGGTTGACTGTCCCCCGGTAGCCCTCGTCGGCGGTGTGCACCTCCCAGCGCCCCCACTCGGGCAGGTCGAGGTTGAGCGGTTTCGACGTGTAGTAGGTCGAGTAGGGGTCGATGCCCTGCTTGATCGCCGTCGTCAGCACGAAGGTCTTGAAGGCCGATCCCGGCTGGCGGCGGCCCTGGGCGGCAAGGTTGAACTGGCTCTGCTCGTAGTTGGAGCTGGAGACCATCGCCTTGATGTGACCGGTGGCGGGGTCGGTCGCGACCAGCGCCGAGGCGGGGTCGGTCGAGTAGGGGAGGGCGGAGCCGATCGCCTCCATCCCGACCTCCTGCAGCGCCGGGTCGACGGTCGTGTAGACGCGCAGCCCCCCCCTGCGCACCGTGTTGACGCCGTACTCTTCGATCAGCTTGTCCTCGACGTAGTCGAAGAAGTAGGGCTGGCGGCGGGTGAAGTAGGTGTCGGAGAGGTTGAGCCCGAGGCCCCGCTGCTGCCCCTCCAGCGCCCGCCGTCGGGAGATGTAGCCGAGCTTGGCCATGTTGGAGAGCACCTCGTTGCGCCGCGCCAGCGCCCCGCTCGGGTTGAGGATCGGGTTGTGGTCCGACGGCGCCTGCGGCAGCCCGGCCAGCAGCGCGGCCTGCTCCAGGGTGAGCTTCCAGACCGGCCGCGAGAAGTAGATCTGCGAGGCCGCCTGCACGCCGACCGCGGTGGAGCCGTTGATCGTCCCGTAGGAGGCGCCGTTGAGGTATTTGCCGAGGATTTCCCGCTTGGGGAACTTGGTCTCGTACTCCAGGGCCAGCTCCGCCTCCTGGATCTTGCGCTCCAGGTTGCGCTTCGGGTCGGAGATGCAGAGGTTGCGCATCAGCTGCATCGTGATCGTTGAGCCGCCCTGCACGATCTTCCCCGCCTCGAGGTTCTCGATCAGCGCCCGGATGCCGCCCTCGTAGTCGATCCCGTCGTGCTGGAAGAAGCGCTCGTCCTCGATCGCCACCGTCGCGTGCTTGAGGTCCTCGGGCACGCGGTCGATCGAGACCGGGGTGCGGGCCTCGTCGGAGGCGATGTAGCCGAGGCGGCTGCCGTCAGCGGCGATCAGGATCGAGTTGCCGCCCTTGTCGATCGGGCGGCAGCTGGAGAGTGGCGGCGCCTGGGCGGCGACGTCCAGCACCCAGGAGGCGACGCCGATCGCGATCACGGCGCCCACGGCGAGAGCGCCCCCGGCGACGAACAGCAGCTTGCTGCGGGCGCCGCCGCGGCGCCGGTGACGTCGACGATTGCGCTGCGTCATCGGGGAAAGGGTACTTCGGCGCGGATCCCGGTCAGCCCTGCGTGTCGTCGGTGGAGAGGTTGTGCACGATCCCGTCCACGAGCATCTGGTTGGGGATCACCACGGTGCTGCCGTCTCCGGGGTCCACGTAGGTGTAGGAGAGGGAGATGTCGGTAACCCGGCCGTCCACCTCCTGGAAGGAGATCCGGTCGCCGATCTTGATCGGCTGCGCGACCGCGAGCTGAACGCCGGCGACCATGTTGCCGATCGTGTGCTGGGCGGCGAAGCCGACGATCAGGCCGATCACCGCGGTCGAGGCGAGGATCCCGGCCGCCAGCCGCTTCAACTCGGTGAACTGACTGAGCGCCAGGGCGGCGAGGACCAGGAAGACGACGAGGAAGAGCAGCCGGCGCAGCAGGCGCAGCCGGGTCCTTGTGGACCGCGAGACCTGTGAGACTGCCGGCGGCATGGAGGCCAACCTACCTCCAAGTCGCGTCTTCCCGTACTCCAACTGGGGACCTCGGGCCGCCGTGCTCGGGGTGTTGCTTGCCCTGGGAGTGGGGATCGTGCTCGGGGTTCCGGCGGTGATCGTCGACAACCCGGCCGAAGGCGACCTCAGCACCGGGGCCAACGTGATCGTGCAGCTGGGGACGGCGCTCGGGTTCCTGATGGTGCCGATGCTGATCGCGGCACGGCACGGCGCCTCCTTCCGGCAGGCGCTGAGCCGGCTCGGGGTGCGGGGGTTCCGGCTCTCGGCGCTGAAGTGGATGGCGGCCGCTGCCGGCGCCTACCTGCTCTTCGCCTTCGTCTACACGCTTGTCTTCGGCGAACCGAAGCAGGAAGACATCGCCGAGGGGTTCGGCCCGATCGCGGTCCAGGTCCCACTGATCGTCCTCGCGGCGCCGATCAGCGAGGAGGTCTGCTTCCGGGGGATGCTGTTCGGCGGCCTGCGGGAGCGGCTGCCGCGGATCGCAGCGGCCCTTCTCAGCGCCGTCATCTTCGGCGGCCTGCACGCGGTCACCGGCCTCAGCGCCGTGCCGGCGCTGATCGCCTTCGGCTTCATCCTCGCCCTGCTCTACGAGAAGACCGGCTCGGTCGTCCCCTGCATCCTCCTGCACATGCTCAACAACTCCGCCGCCCTGCTTGCCCAGTAGCATCCGGTCGGTGGGCCGCTGCTTCCTGCCCATCCTCGTCCTCACGGCCGTGCTGGCAGGAGGGTCGGCGAGCGCCGCAGCCGCGCCCGCCAGGGCGCCGCAGGGGCCGCCGAAGGCGACGGTGAAGATCCGGGTCGGGCACCTGCACGGCGGCAGGGCGCGGATCCTCAGCTCGGTGCCGGCGATCGGCTCGCTGACGCCTTTCGAGCCCAACCAGAAGGTCAGGGTGACCTACTACCTCAACGGCAGCCGGCTGACCGCCAAGACCGCCCGCGGCGTGCTCGCCTACCGCAAAGTCAACTGGATGACCCGCAGCTCGCGGGCCGGCAGGGGCCTGGTGAAGCGCGTCTTTGCCGGCCGCGGCGGCTACCGGGTCCGCCATCCGGACGCCGGCGAGCACCTCGAGGCGCCGCTCTCCAAGCAGGTCCTCGTCTTCGCCAGGGGCGGCAGGCCGAGCGCGATCTACCCGATCTCCTCCGGCGCGCCGGCGACCCCGACCGTGCGCGGCCGCTTCCGCTTCTACCTGACCCAGCCCGGCTACAACTCGAAGCGCATGTACGACTCCTTCTACTTCATCCGCGGCTACGCGATCCACGGCTACTCCTCGGTGCCCAACTACCCGGCCAGCCACGGCTGCATCCGCACCTTCATGGCCGACCAGCCCGAGGTCCACAACCGGATCGACCACGGCGAGAGCATCTTCGTCTTCTGAGCGGGGTCTGGGCGCTATCCAAGGAACCGTTCAGCTGGGCTGCCGTTACTAAGCGATAACGCCTTATCCTTTAGTAAGCTCTTTGGCTAATGAGCGAACGCTTCGGAAGGCGATCCTGAGCGCAGGCGGACAGACGTCTCGCCGCGCCGGGGCCAGTGCAGGTTGCCGTTCTCAGACGTGTACTACGAGCATCTCCAGAGAGTCCGCACCGAGGGGGCCTGGGAGGAGTGGCTTCGCTTCTTCTTGGCAGGGATTATCGACGTGGCCGGCTCGACGGCGGAGGCGACCCGCGGAATCGTCGCGATGATCGAGCGAGACAGGGGGCGCATTCATGGATTCGGCCGGGGCGCGGCGACGGCGCTGCGCGTCCACGATCTGGCGGTCAAACGGGTGGTCGTCAAGCCTCCCACGATCGCCGCGCAGCTGAAGCTGTCCGAGCCTCCCGTCTACGCCGCGGTTTCCCGTCTCGAGGATGCGGGCATCCTGCGCGAGGTGACTGGGCGGGCACGGGGGAAGACGTACGTCTATGGCGAGTACATGGACATCCTCAACGAGGGGACCGAGGCTACTCCGGCAGGCGCACGCTCTCGAAGTTGAGCACCGTGGCCAGCAGGTCGAAGTGGCGGTCGGCGTGGAGGACGCCGAAGTCGCGCTCTGCCGCGGCGGCGGCGATCAGGTAGTCGATGGCCGGTACCCGGCGGCTGCCTTTCAGCGCCGCCGCCGCAGCCAGCGCCGCCCGGCACCCCGAGGCGGTGATCGCGGCCTGGGGGAGGGCGCCAAGCGCTGCATCGAAGGCGGCAAACTGGCGCTCGTCGCGGGTCCCGCTGAGGATCTCGAGGGTGGAGGCCGGGCAGCCGACCAGCATTCCCGCCCTTGCGGTCGCCTTCCAGCGCTCGCGAACTCGATGCTGAGCCTGGCGGTTCCAGGCCGAGGTGTCGATCACCAGCGGGACGCCGGAGCCAAAGAGCGCCGCGCTCATCGGGGCGGCTGCTTGCAGGTCATGCGCTGGCGCTCCTCGAGCACCTCGCCGAGGGCATCGAAGTCGTAATCGATCTCGCCGTCGGCGACCTTGCACAGGAACTCGATCGCCTCGCCGCGCCTCCGCCGCTCCTCCTCGGCGGCCCGGGCCCCCCGCAGGGCCAGATCGCGGATCAGCCGCGACTTGCTCTTGGGATGGGGCTCAACTGCCGTCAACGCTTCGCCCAGCTCCGGGTCGACGGTCACCTGCACACGGGGGTTGGACGTCGCCATGGAGCAAGTGTACCGCTACAGCGGTACACCTCCCAACGGATTCGCGCCTGGCGGCCGGGCCTTCCATGCGGGTCAAAGTCCCGAGAGCGCCGAACTCTCCCTCCTCCATCGCGGTCGCCCCGCATAGGATTCCGCTGTGACCGACCTCGACGCCGCCAAGCGGACGCTGCTCGCCGAGCTGCGCGAGCACTCGCTTGTCATCGGCGAGGTGACGCTGTCCAGCGGCGCGACGGCGCAGTACTACGTCGACGCGCGGCGGGCGTTGCTGCGGCCGGCCGGGTTCCGCGCCGCCGGCGAGCTGATCGCCGCCGCCGCCGTGGAGGCGGGCGCGAGCGCGGTCGGCGGCCCGGTGATGGCGGCGATCCCACTCGCCTGCGCGGCGATCGCGGTCCCGGACGGCGACGACCTGGTCGGCTTCTTCGTCCGCAGGGAGCGCAAGGACCACGGCCTGCAGCGCTGGGTCGAGGGCCCGGTCGAGGCCGGCGCCCGTGTCCTCGTGGTCGAGGACACGGTCACCACCGGCGGCTCCGCCGTGAGCGCGATCGAGCGGATCCGCGAGCAGGGCCTGCAGATCGCCGCCGTGCTCGGCATCGTCGACCGCCTCGCCGGCGCCGCCGCCGCGATCGAGGCCGCCGCGGGCGCCCCCTACCGCGCCCTGGTCACGATCGACGAGCTGTACCCCGAGCGCCCCGACCGCGGCTGAGGCGTCGAGTCCTTATCCCGGCCAGCCAGGGGTCCGCTGGAGGGCCGACGGCGTCGCGCCGCATCGGTTGCGCAAATGCTATGGCATACTTATGCCATGCGCACCACGCTCGACCTCGACGAGTACCTCATGCGCTCGCTCATGGCCCGTCACCCCGGCGAGTCGAAGACCAAGGCCGTGGAGGCCGCGATCGCCGATCACGTTCGCCGCGGCGCGGTCGACTGGCTGCTCGAGAACGCCGGCAAGATCGAGATCGAAGACGTCTCCGCCGAGCTGCGCGCGATTGACCGGCGGATCTGATCGGGGAATCGTCGAGGTGGTCCTACCCGATACATCCGTCTGGGTCGACTTCTCCCGCCGCGGCTCCCGCGGTCGGGCAGCAGGCATGCGGGCGCTGCTCGACGCTGGCGAGGTGGCGACCTGCGGCCCGGTCGCAGCCGAGCTGCTGGCCGGGGCGGAGGGCGAGGTGGCGGAGCGGATGTGGGAGACGCTGTCCTCGCTGCCCTGGGCAGAGCTGGACCCGGCGGCCTGGCGCGAGGTCGGCGACACCGCCCGCCGCCTGCGCCGCAGCGGCCAGGCCCTGCCTCTCACCGACCTCGCGATCGCCGTCGCCGCAGCTCGTGCCGGCCACGCTCTCTGGAGCCTGGACTCCGACTTCGAGCGCATCCGCGGTGCCCTCGACGCCCTGGAGCTCTACGAGTGACGGCGGCCATGGGAATCTCCCCATAGGCGGCCGCGACAGGCTCAACCGCCGGCGACCGCGTCCAGCGACGCGCGGATGTCCTTGACGATCAGCTGCAGGTTCATCTCGTCGGTCGGTGACGGCTCGAACCCGAAGTGCGAGTAGAAGCGGCGGGCGTCCTCACCGAGGGCATGTACGAGCAGGAGGCGGATTCCGGCCTCTTCGGAGACGGCAAGAGCCCGGGACATCGCGTCGCGGAGGAGAAAGGCCCCGATCCCCCTTCCCTTCACCGACTCATCGACAGCCAGGCGAGCGAGGAGGACGGCTGGAATCGGGTGCCGCGGCATTCCCTTGGACGCCCGGCGGGTCGCGTCGCGATGCTCAACCGAGGCCACCGTCAAGGCGTGGTAGCCGACCACTCGGCTCTGGACGCGGTCGGTCACCACGTAGGTCCTGGCGGAGCCGGCTCCCGTCGCCGCGCGGGCGTGGCGCTCGAGCCAGATGTTCAGGGAGCCGACGCCACACTCGAAGCCGCTGAGCGAGTGTCCCGGGCCGAGGGGCTCGGGATCGGAGAAGCGTGGCACGCGCTACCCGGGTCGAGATCGCTCGAAGAGCCTGGTCAGCTCGGGCCGCGCCCGGGCCGGCCTGTCCATCGCCGCCACCAGCGCCTCCCACTGCTTGGAGCCGACGGGGAAGCCGGCTCGATCGGCCATCAGCCGCTCGGCGCGCTCGCGACCGCTCTCGACCAGGAACTGCGACAGGGACTCATGCTGGGCGAGCGCCGCCTTGTCGAAGAGCGCCCGGTCCTGCTCCGCGATGCGGAGGTTGAGGCGCTGGGTCTTCGAGGCGGCCATGACGACATTGTACATACATCGTGTGTGCGACCAGGGACCCAAAGTTAAGTGACTGACAGGAAAATAGCCCTCAGGCAGCCACCGCCCCCTCCAACGTGACGCTGTGTCCGAGCGCCTCGAGCTGGCGAACGAGGCGCTTCGTCGCACGCTCGGGATCGCGGCGCTGGAGCCGATCCCCCTCCCCAGCGAGGGGCTGGAGATCGGCCTAAGTGCGTGCGCAGCTAGCGGCCCGATGTGGGTTATCCACGCACGCGGATGACGCCGCATACCGTCGCTGGATCGCCACCCACGGGCTCGCGGGTAGCACTCGGCTACCCGCTTCGCCCGCCTGCGGCGCCCAGCTCGGTCTGCGACGCCCCCGCGCACGCGCCTAACCCACATCAGGCCTCTAGTTGTGCTTGGTGATCAACGCCGGAACAACGGCCTCCACGCTGCTGATCTTCATTCGGCTCACCTCCCTTCTGCTCCGTGACTTGCGTGCATCGGCTAAGACCGGCGCATTACTCAAGGGGGTTCCAGTATTTGAGCGCGGAGTAGCGAAAAGCCCTGCTATCGCTCGACAAATCCGCTTTAGCACGAATACAATTCAGCGACCGGCAACTTCTGAGCAGAGGGAGAGATTCTTGACGGCGAAGGCGAAACAGGCGAAGGGCGTCGACGAGCTGGTAATCCAGGCCGTCGGCCATCCGATCCGAATCGATGCGCTGGCGATCTTCAACGAACGGACGGCCAGCCCGAACGAAATTGCCAAGGAGCTGGGCGAAGGGGTAAGCCTGGTCGGCTACCACGTCATAGAGCTGCTGAAAACGGGCTGCATCGAGCCGGTCAAAACCGAGCCGCGGCGCGGCGCTGTCGAGCACTACTACAGGGCCACGACGCGCCCGCATATCAGCGATGAGGAGTGGCGCGAGCTATCCGAAGAGTCCCGGCAGGAAATCTCGACTCTCGTCTTTCAGGCAATCGTCGGCGAGGGGCTGGGCTCCCTTCGAGCGGGGAAGCTCGACGCGCGCGAGGATCGGCACCTGAGTTGGAGGGTGCTGAGCCTTGACGAGGCGGGTTGGCAGGAACTCATGGCGATGCTGGCCAATTCGCTCGGCGAAGTCGAGGAGATTGAGGCCAAGAGCATCGCTCGCTTGGCCGAGGCTGGCGAGACCGGCTTCTCGGCGATCGTGGCCATGATGGGCTTCGAGAGAGCCGGCCGGAGGCGACCCCCTGACAACACTTAGCACTAGTGGAGCGTCCAGAAACGCCCCCTCTGCCAACGTCACGTGAGACGCTCATGACCAGGGAATTACTGAGCCCTGGAGGCGAGATCGGAGCACGTGACGTCGTTGATGGAGAAGAACGGAGCCAGGGCGCCGCGCCGGCGAGGCGAGGCCCGCGCCGAGGTCGACGACGCAGTGCTCGCTCGTGTAGGGGAGGACAGCAGCCGTACACCGGGCTGGCGACGCCAACGCTTGATCTGGCGCTTGCCCGCGATGGGGCAAGCCGGCCCTACGCCGTCTCGCCCGACCCCGAGCCCGACCCCGAACCTGCCCCCACCCCGGTGCCGCCCGCCCCGCCGCCTGCCTGTAGTAGCCATATCCGTCAGCAGCTGACGGATTTGTCATCATCTGTCGGGTGATCGAACGTCATGCACGCCGGCTGATCCTCGAAGCCGCCAAGGATTCGCGCGTCGTAATGGTCGTCGGGCCTCGGCAGGCCGGCAAGACGACCCTGGTGCGCGAGCTCGCAGCGGGCGCCCTGCCGATGTCCTACGTCACCTTCGACGAAGCCGGCGCCCGTCGCGCCGCATCCGAAGATCCCGTCGGATTCGTCGCGGGACTGAAGCGCCCGGTCGCGATCGACGAGGTCCAGCGAGCGCCGGAGGTCCTGCTGGAGATCAAGCGGATCGTCGACCGGGACCCTCGTCCGGGCCAGTTCCTGCTGACCGGCTCCGCGAGGGTGCTGTCGCTGCCTCGCGTGGCCGACGCGCTCGTCGGGCGGGTGGAGACGGTCGCGCTCTGGCCACTGTCCCAGGCTGAGATCGAAAGCTCGACCCGGAACCTCGTCGACGCGCTTTTCAGCGGCGTGCCGCCCATGGTCTCAGGCGCATCCGCCGGCCGTGAGGCCTGGCTGGGGAGGGCGCTGGCCGGTGGGCTTCCCGAGGCTCGCGAGAGACTCGAGGGTTCTCGACGGGACGCCTGGTTCTCGTCGTATCTGGAAACGCTCCTCGAGAAGGACGTTCGGGACCTCGCCGACATTCGCGCGCTGGATGAGATCCCCGCCCTGCTGACCCTTGTCGCCTCTCGCAGCACGGGGCCGCTCAACATCGCCGCGCTCGCCAGCGAGCTGCGCGTCTCGGAAGCCTCGGTGCGTCGGTACCTCGCCCTGCTGGAAGCCGCATTCCTGCTGCTGCGAGTCCCGGCCTGGCGTCGCAACCTCGGACGAAGGGCAACCGCTGCGCCGAAGTGCCAGCTCGTGGACTCCGGCTTGGCCGCCCACTTGCTCAACCTCGACCGTCGCAGATTGGCGACGGACGAAGCGCTGGGGGGCGGCCTCTTCGAGACCTTCGTCCGGATGGAGCTCGTCAAGCTTGCGGTTTGGAGCGAGGCACGACCGAACGTCCTCCATCTTCGGACGCGCGCGGGGCGCTTCGAGGTCGATGCGGTGCTGGAGCGCCGGGGCGGACAGCTCGTCGGGGTCGAGGTGAAGGCCTCGGCAACGCCTTCGAAGCGGGACTTCCGCGGCCTGGAGGAGCTTCGCGACAGTCGCGGCGATGACTTCCTCGCCGGCGTCGTGATGCATCCCGGCGAGCAGACAATCCCCTTCGGAGACCGCATGTGGGCGCTGCCGGTCTCGGCGCTCTGGAGCTAACCCAGCCGCGCCCGGGCACCGAAGGACCTACGTCCTCCCGCATCCACGAACTCGCGGAAAGCTAGTCGCTGTGCTTGGCGATCAATCTCAGCCGGGGCTCGGAGACCGAGACGTAGTCCAGCGCCACGCCGCGATCGTCGGAGATCTCGATCAGCTTCAACTTGCCGCGCTCGCTGACCACGGTGCCAGCGGTGCCCACCGACCATTTCTCAACCGGGTCGAGCAGCTCGACGACATCGCTCTCTTTGATCATCTGCTTGACGGTAGCCATCGCCTCTCCAGTCTAGGGCTTGAGGTAGGCGGTTGTCATTCGCGGCGCCGCCCCGGATCGCCGCCTCCAGGTAGTCGACATCGTCGATCGTGATTCCGAGGATGCGCTGGAAACCCCGCGCCTTCGGTCCACCGTGCTCGTGGGCCATGTCCAGCGAGTATGTGACGAGCTTCTCCCGCACGCCGACGGCTCTGGGGCAAACCATCGAGGTTCAGGAGAAAGCGAGCAAGCGCATGGCGAAGAGCGGCGAGGAGGGCATCAACGCAACGGTCGCCGCTAATGGAGGAGCCCGCGCAGGCTGACGAGCCGGTCCCGCATGCCCGAAAGCCAGCCGCCCTCGTCGCGGGTCTCCCCGTGAACGATTCGCTCCTGGCCATCGGGGAAGACGAGCACGACCGGCTGACCCTCCCTGAGGGCTCGGAGCAACGTCTTGCGCGTGTAGGGGGCGTCGGAGGGCACGAAGATCGCCCCTCGCGGGTAGCCGCTAGCCCGCCCCTCCAGGGCGTCGCGGAAGCGCTCGAAGGCGAGGCCCGAGGCCTCGCTCTCTGGAGTGCTGTCTAGCTGCGTCGCCATCCGGCGCAGGCTACTCAGGACAGTCTCTCTGACGCGGCGGGGTCCGGCAAGCGGAAGGCCCGCTCGACCAGCTCGGCCTCGTGAGGGCTCGGCGTCTCCCGGCCTGCCAGTCGATGTCGATCCAGCGCAGCGCGACCAGCTCCCCTGCCGGAGGCCGGTCATCGCGGCCACCAAGTAGACGACGTGCTCGGTGGGACCGAGAACGTCGTCGGGCACAGCCCGCAGCAGCGCCTCCAGCTCGCTGAGATCGAGATAGCGAATGTCGGGATCGGCGGCCGGGTTGGGCGGGGCCGCCCCGGCGACTCAACTCCCCAGCGGGGACTCCAGCGCCTCAGCGGGGGGACTGAGGGGTCAATCGGGTGCCTGGTATGGCATGTAGCGACGCATGAACTCGGCGAACCGCGGCACGGTGAAGTCAACGTAGCCGAAGTCCTCGGTCGCATATATCAGGCCCTTCGTCATCAGCTGTTGACGGGTGGGAGAGGCCTGAGTAACCGACTGACCGGCCTTCTCCGCCACCTGCCCGGATCGGTATGGGCCCGGGCCGAGCTCGGCCATAGCTCGCATATAGCGGCGCTCGCCTTCGGTCGCGCGCTGCACCCGGACCTCGTAGATGCTCTTGTCCAGCGCGGTTTGCGCGGCAGGCATTGCCCGCTCGACATCATCGACGGTAATCGGTGACTCGGTCGCCAGGTTCCACGCATGCTTTCCGAGCTGCTGGATGTAGAACGGGTAGCCCGCAGTCCACTCGAGGGCCTTTGCCAAGGCATCAGGCGAGTACTTCACGCCCTGGCGCCGCGCCGGCTCTACCAGTGCCATCGCGGCGGCCGGCTCATCGAGGTTCTCGATCGTCGGGAAGTCGAACAGCCGCTCTGCATAAGACCGTGCCTCCCCGGTCAGGAGGGGAATCTGCGGCAGGGCCGCAGCGGCAACCGTTATCGGCAGCTCCTTCTGAGTGGCGCGGTGCAGCGCGCTGATCAACGCCCGGTACTGAACCTCCTCCACGAACTGCAACTCGTCGAGGAAGATTGCGATCCCCGTTCCGTTCTCCCGCGCAGCGGCGCCAAGTTGAAGCAGGAGGTCGGTGAGATCCGCCGTGATCGTTCCCTCATCCGCGCTCTGAAGGTCAACGGCGAGGCCGAACCCTTCCGGGCCGGTGAGCGTGATCGTCTTGAGATGCCCAAGAGCACCACGGATACGACCGCTCAGCCTTGCCCCGAGACTGAGCCTGTCGAGCGCCCTCTCCGCATCTCGCGCGAGCTCGTCAACGAGGTTCGTGTCGGGAGTCAGCTCGTGGTAGAAAGTCAAGAACCCTTCGCTCTCGGCCTGGTCCTCGAAAGCATTGAGCAGGACCGTCTTCCCGACGCCTCGCAGCCCCCGCACGATGATGCTCTGCTCGGTGGCGCCTCGCTTCAGCCGCCCAACGAGAACCTCGAACTGCTTGATCTCGCTCTCACGGCCGGCCAACTCGGGAGGACGAGAGCCAGCGTTCGGGGTGTAAGGGTTCCCGATGGGGTCCATGTCTCTCGCTACTTATAGCAAGTTATAGCAATATCCCTATAACTGCCCATAAGCTGCTAGATTGACCCCTCTCTGCCAACGTCACGTGAGACGCTCATGACCAGGGAATTACCGGCTCCCCTGACGTTCCCGTGGGTGAGGTAACCATCTGAACGGACGCATCACACCGCTGAGGCCGCGGCAACCACCGAGACATCGTCGTGATCGATCGCACCTTGCTTCTGCGCCCGCGCGGTCACGAGCGCCGGCTTGCGCCCGGTCGGTGCGACATCGAGGCAGAACTCGATCCCGAGGCGCCGGACGGCGTTGATGATCGTGTCGATCTCGGGATTGTGCTCCCCCGACTCCAGCTTCACGACGCGCGGCTGGGAGACGCCAAGCTGCTCCGCCAGAGCGCGCTGGCTCAAATCGTGCTTGGCGCGGTAGCGCAGGAGCGTCGCGGCAAACTCGCGGGCCGGCGCGAGTCGCTGCCACTCGGCCCGAAAGCCGGGGTCGGCAATCTGCTCCTCGGCCACAAGCGCATCGAACGTCTTTGTCGAAGCTGCCATTGAAGTCTCCTTTGCTTGCGCTTGATGATAACAAACCTATTATCGTATTCGAAGTCGACCAACCAGGTCGCCGAGTTACCCGCCACTACGAAAGCCCCTGAGTCGACCCGCTCGCCGGTAGGGTCGCGCCATCCGCCGCTTCTCGCGTCTCGATCCATGCTGAGATCGCCTCCGCCCGGTAGCGCCGATACCGGCCGAGCGTGATGGTCGGGATGCGCCCCTTGCGCGACTGCTCGTAGACCCACGACTTGGGCACCCCGAGCATCTGAGCCACCTGATCTGCTGTCAAAAGTCGTCCCTCCACGACAACAAGACGTTGGAGAGGGCCATTTCGCCCCCCTCCTAGACGAAAAAGCGCCCCATGCCCACCTACTTGCAAGTGCGTGGGCATGGGGCGCTCCGGCTGGCGACGCCAACGCTTGATCTGGCGCTTGCCCGCGATGGGGCAAGCCGGCCCTACGCCGTCTCGCCCGACCCCGAGCCTGAACCGGCGCCGCCCGCTCGCTCCGCCGGCTGCTCCGCCGCCGGCCCGTAGTAGCCGCCGCAGTAGCCGTACCCGTACCTCCCCCGCCGCTTCAGCTTCACGGCGTTGGCGACGATCCCCAGCACCGGAGCCTCGAGCCGGCCGAGCTGCTCGCGCAGCCGCTCCGCCTCGACGTTGAAGTAGCGCAGCGATGCCCGCAGGGTGCGGAAGGCCTCGTTCTCCAGGAAGGGCAGCTCCGCCGACGCCGAATACTGCTTCTGCTGGAGCGACGAGAAGCCGAACGCTGCGCCGGCCGTAACCACGAAGCAGAGCACGATCACGCCCGCCCGGCGCCAGGTGGATGGGCGTGCCGGCGCGACCTGCCGGCTGATGTCACCCAAAGAGTCAGGCTGCGGTAAGGGCGGGCGCCAGGTCCTCGGCGGTCGTCTCGATCGTTTCGGGGATCGTCACGGTGAGATGACCGTCGCGCTCGAGGATGAAGCGCGGGTTGATCATCGTCAGCCCGACGATCCG
>VRUE01000025.1 GCA_019456285.1 Solirubrobacterales bacterium
AGCTTCGTGGGTGCCTACCGGGCTTCTGGAGTGCGGCGCGAGTTCTCGATCGCCAGTCAGCTGATGACGCTGCGGCGCGAGCAGAAGCTGACCCAGAAGCAGCTCGCCAAGAAGTCGGGGGTCGCGAGCTGAAGATCGCGCTCCAGCGAGCGTAGCCGCGCGATCGCCGCCCAGACCAGCCGGCCCGGGCGTCCGACACCCAAGTGTCTATCGATCCCCAGGAAGGTGTCGGGGGAACTCGGGGTCAGTCCGCCCCTAACCGTCCTTGAAGCCGATCTGGTAGTGGGTTCCGTCGCAGAACGGCTTGTTTTTCGAGCCCCCACACCGGCATAGCGTCTGGCGGTTGCGGGGCTCGTACGCGCTCCCGTCACTGGAGCGGACCTCGATCCCGCCCCGTACGTGGTACGGACCGTCCTTCGAGGCCATGATCGCCGGGCTCAGCTTCGCCTCGACGGTCTCGCCCGGTCGGGCGCCCTCCAGCGCGTATGCGAGGGCGCCCGAGGGGCACCGGGGTATGACCTCGGCGATCTGATCGGCGCCCGCGCCGCCGGCGTCGATCCAGGGCTCGGCGTCCAGCTTCCACACCGATGGCAGCCCGTTGGTGCACTCGCCCGCGTGAGCGCACACCGAGCGGTCGTCATAGATCGTGATCCCGCGACCCTCGTACGCGTCCCGGCGCTCAGCGATCGGGCCGTGGTCCGCGGACACGGTCCCCTCGAACCCGACCTTGGCGTGCGTGCCGTCGCAGAAAGGCTTGTTGCTCGATTGCCCACACCGGCACAGGAACGCCCCTTCGTTGGCCGAGACCACCTCCCCGGCGGGGGTGCGGATCTCGATCGACCCCTCGACTTGGTAGGGGCCGTTCTCGGTCACGATCACGTGGTGTCCGGCACCTCGGTCCTCGGTCACGCTCCGTCCTCACCCCCTGGGTGGCTGATTCCGAATCAGTGGGCATAGGCGGTGAAGTGACGCCCGGGCTCACCGCTCTGCCAATTGTGCCAGAGGCCCGCCGCGAGGGTGAGCAGGCAAATGCCGACGCGGGTGCAGAGGCCCGGCAGGGTCCGCGCCCCGTGGCGCTCCAGGCCGAGCTGGCCCTTGCAGGCCCAGGACACCGACTCGATCCACTTGCGCACGCGGCCCGGGGGGCCGAAGCGCGACTTCTCGTCCCTGCGGTCCGGCCTGAGAAAGCGTGCGCCGCGGGCGGCCGGCCGCAGCGGAGACGGTATCGAGGTGCCGGCCCCAGAAGAAGCGGCCCCCGGCGGCGCGTCAACGCCAGCCGAGGGCCTGACCACAAGGAGGCATTGCTCCGCGCCCGCGGGCGCGTCGGCGTCTCCCAGGAGGGCCGAAACGGCGCAAACCCAGGCAGAGAGCGATGCCGGAGGAGGGACTCGAACCCCCGACACGCGGATTATGATTCCGCTGCTCTAACCAGCTGAGCTACTCCGGCGGGAGGGGAATCGTAGCGGCGGGGCGATGGCGCTTGGCGAGGGCGGCGCGGAGCGCATATCCTTGGTGGTTGTGGTGGAGGAGCTCGACAGGGCGGTGCGGGCAGTGATCCGGGACTGCATGGAGGTGGAACCCGCCGAAGAGGTGCTCATCGTCTGCAACCCGGTGAGCGAGGAGATCGGCGAACTGTTGCGGATCGTGGCTCAGGGCGACGGGGCCGAAGGGACGCTGGCCGTGATCTCCGAGCGGGACTCGCATGCCGCCGAGCCATCCGAGCCGGTCGCCGCCGCGATGCTCGCCGCCGATGTCGTTCTCGCGCCGACAATCCAGTCGATCTCTCACACCGAAGCCCGCAGGGCGGCAACCGAGGCCGGCGTCAGGATCGCATCGATGCCCGGCGTCACCGAGGAGATGCTCGCCCGGGTGATGGGCGCCGACATGCGGCGGCTGCGGCGCCAGGGGGCGGCGGTCTGCGCTCCGCTCAGCGCGGGCTCCGAGGCCCGGATCACCTGCGCGCACGGCAGCGACCTGCGGCTCGGGCTCGAGGGCCGCACCGCGATCGCCGACGCCGGCGCTCTGCGCAGGCGCGGCGCCTTCGGCAACCTCCCCTGCGGCGAGGGCTTCATCGCTCCGGTCGAGGGGACGGCGGAGGGGACGCTGATCGTCGACGGCTCGATCGCCGGCGTGGGCCGGGTCGAGACGCCGGTCTCGCTCACCATCCGCGACGGCCACCTGACCGAGGCGACCGGCGCCGACGGCGCGCTGCTGATAGAGCTGCTGACCAAGCACGGGCTCGAGGGCACCAACGTCGCCGAGCTGGGGATCGGGACCAACGAGGAGGCGATCCTGAGCGGCAACATCCTCGAGGACGAGAAGATCCTCGGCACGGCGCACGTCGCCTTCGGGGCCTCGGCGGCGATCGGCGGCACGGTCCAGGTTCCCGTCCACCTCGACTGCGTGATCCTCAAGCCGACCGTGGAGATCGACGACAAGGTGATCGTCCGCGAGGGCGAGCTGCTCGTCTGAGCGGTGGGCCTGCCGCTGCTCTCCGTCCCCAACATCTCAGAGGGGCGCGACGCGGCCCTGATCGCCGCCCTGGAGGACGCCTTCGCGGCTGGCGCCGCCCTGCTCGACCGCCACTCCGACACTGGTCACAACCGGACCGTCTTCACCATCGCGGGCGGCCCGGGGCCGTTGCGGGAGTCGCTCGTCCGCGGCGCCGAGGAGGCGATCGGGACGATCGACATGACCGCGCACGAGGGCGTCCACCCGGCGATCGGGGCGCTCGACGTCTGCCCGGTCGTCTGGCTCGATCCCGCCGATCGCGACGCAGCCCGGACCGAGGCGATCGAGGTCGCCGAGCAGGTCGGCGGGCTCGGCGTGCCGGTCTTCCTCTACGGGGCGCTTGCGAGCCGCCCCGAGCACGCGGAGCGCGCCTACTTTCGCAACGGCGGCCTCGCCGAGCTGTGGCTGCGGATGGAAGGGGGGGAGCTGCGCCCCGACCACGGCCCCGGCCTTCCCCACCGCACCGCCGGGGCGGCGCTGGTCACCGCCCGCCCGCCGCTGGCCGCCTTCAACGTCGAGCTGGACAGCGGCGATCTCGATCTCGCCCGCGCCGTCGCCGCCGGGCTGCGCGAGTCCGGCGGCGGCCTACCCGGCGTGCGGGCGATCGGGCTGCCGCTCGCCGGCGGCCGCACCCAGGTCTCGGCCAACGTCCACGACCCGCTCGCGGTGTCGCTGGCGGAGGTGGTCGGGCGGGTCCGCGCCCTCGCCGTGCCGCTCGGCGCCCGCCCGGTCGAGGCCGAGCTGGTCGGCCTGATCCCGGCGGCGGCCCTGGCCGGCTATCCCGAGGACGTGCCGATCCGGGGCTTCGACCCCGCCCTGCAGACGATCGAGCGGCGCCTTCCGGCCGCGTTCTGAAGGCGTGGACCGTTAGATTCAGGCCATGGCACAGACCAAGAGGAAGCGCCGCCGCAAGCATCGCGGCACCCAAGGCGGCCGCATCGACACCAAGCGCCGCGCCGCCCGCCCGCGAAACCGCGAGGAGGCCAGGGCCCGTGCTCGCGCCGGCCGCAAGGGCTCCCCACGCGGCGACCGCCCTCCCACCTGGCGCAGCGCGGTCATCCGCGGCGTGGTCGCCGCCGCCATCTTCATCGTCCTCCTCGTCCTCCTCTTCGGCCGCTCGGCCGGCCCGGCGCTCGGCCTCGGCGCCTTCATGCTCGTCTTCTACATCCCGGCCGGCTACTACATCGACACGATGATGTGGAGGCGGCGGGAGCGGGCCCGGATTCGCGCCGGGGAGGGGAAGTGACCCTCGATGTCCAGATGCTCACGGTCGGGCCGATCGCCGAGAACTGCTTCCTGGTGCGCCGCGAAGGCTCCGGCCGGGCGCTGATCGTCGATCCCGGGGAGGAGCCGGATCGGATCCTCGACGCGGTGGCGGAGATGGGAGCGAGGATCGAGGCGATCCTCCTCACTCACTGTCACTTCGACCACATCGGCGCTGTCTCCCCGGTGGCGACGATAACCGGCGCCCCCGTCTACTGCCCGGAGTTCGAAACATCCTTGCTCGCCGACATCATGGCCTACGTCCCGGTTCCCGGGATCGGCCCCTACGAGAGCTATGAGGCCGACGAGACGGTGACGGGCGGCGAGACGCTGGAGCTGGCCGACCTGGCGCTGGACGTGATCTCCACTCCGGGCCACAGCCCCGGCCACGTCACCTACTCGGTGCGCGGCGAGGAGGCGATCTTCTCCGGCGACCTCCTCTTCCAGGGATCGGTCGGGCGGGTCGATCTGCCCGGCGGCGACGGGCCGACCCTGATGCGGTCGATTCGCACCCTGCTCGAGTCACTCCCGCCCGAAACCGGGGTCTACCCGGGCCACATGGGGGTGACGACGCTGGGCGCCGAGCGCGCCGGCAACCCGTTCCTCGCCGAGCTGTCGGAGTAAGGACCTATCCCGGTAGGGCCCAAGAGCCCACCGGTCGCCTTCCCGCGCAGGTAAGGTCGCGGCCACAGTGGCCAGCAAGTACCAGGCGCCCCGCGGGACCTTCGACATCCTGCCAGCCCAGGCCCGCGCCCGGGCGCGGATCGAGCGCGCCGCGGCGGCGATATTCGCCCGCGCCGGCTACGAGCCGATCGCCACCCCCGCCTTCGAGGACACCGAGCTGTTCGAGCGCGGGGTCGGCCGCTCCACCGACATCGTCCGCAAGGAGATGTTCACCTTCGAGGACAAGGGCGGGCGCAGCATCACCCTGCGGCCGGAGGGCACGGCGCCGATCTGCCGCGCCTACATCGAGCACGGCATGCACAAGCTGGCGCAGCCGGTGAAGCTCTCCTACCTCGGCCCGTTCTTCCGTCACGAGCGCCCGCAGGCCGGTCGCCACCGTCAGTTCCACCAGCTTGGCGCCGAGGCGATCGGGACCGACTCGCCGCTGGCCGACGTCGAGGCGATCATGTTGCTGGCCGACCTGCTCGCCGAGCTGGGGACGCCCGGGGTGGAGCTGCGGCTGGGCAGCCTCGGCTCGCTGGACTCGCGCCGCGCCTACCTGGAGGAGCTGAAGGCGCACCTGCATGCCCACGAGGGGGAGCTGTCCAGGGACGTGCGCGAGCGGATCGACCTCAACCCGCTGCGCGCCTTCGACGCCGACGACGAGGGGACGCAGGCGGTGATGGCGGCCGCGCCGACGATCGTCGAGCGGCTCGATGGCGAGGACGCCGAGCACTTCGCCGAGGTGCGCGCCCTGCTCGAGGCGGCGGGGATCGAGCACACGATCGACCCGGCCCTGGTGCGCGGCCTCGACTACTACACCCGGACGATCTTCTCCTTCGTCTGCGAGGGGCTCGGCGCCCAGTCGGAGATCGGCGGCGGCGGCCGCTACGACGGTCTGATCGAGCAGCTCGGCGGGCCACCCACGCCCGCGGTGGGATGGGCGGCCGGGATCGAGCGGATCCTGCTGGCGCTGGGAGAGGACGGAGGGGCGCCGGGACGCGACGTCTTCGTCGTGGTCGCCGAGGACGGCCAGCGTCAGCGGGCGCTGACCCTGGCCGGCGAGCTGCGCCACGCCGGGCTCTCGGCCGAGGTCGATCTGGCCGGGCGCAGCCTCAAGGGGCAGCTCAAGCACGCCGACCGGCTCGGGGCCCGGCGGGCGCTGATCCTCGAGGCCGACGGATCGGCGCAGCTGCGCGACATGGGGACGGGGAGGCAGCGCCCGGTCGACACCGCTCGCCTTATCGACGAGGTCGCAGGAGGTGGGTCATGAACGGCCCCGAGTCCGACGACGTGCTGTATGGACATTTACCGCCGAGCAACCGGAAGACCGCGGGCGCGCCGCCGGACACCTCACCCGCCCTGCGCGCCAACCGCTACCGCGACGCCTGGTGCGGGCAGGTGCTGGGCGACCGGGTCGACTCCGAGGCGCGGGTCGCCGGTTGGGTGCACCGCCGCCGCGACCACGGCGGCTTGATCTTCATCGACCTGCGCGACCGCACCGGCCTGGTCCAGCTCGTCTTCCACCCGGACTCCTCCGGCGACGCCTTCGAGCTCGCCCACGGGCTGCGCGCCGAGGACGTGCTGACCGCGGCCGGAACCGTCGTCCGCCGCTCCGCGGAGACCGTCAACCCGGAGCTGCCGACCGGAGAGGTCGAGCTGAAGGTCGCCGGCGCCGAGCTGCTCGCCGGCGCCGAGACGCCGCCCTTCCAGATCGAGGGGTTCTCGGGCGAGGCTGGGGAGGACGCCCGCCTCCGCCACCGCTACCTCGACCTGCGCCGCGAGCCGATGCGCCAGGCGCTGGTTCTGCGCCACCGGGTGACCGCGGCGATGCGCGAGTTCCTCGACGGCGAGGGCTTCCTCGATGTCGAGACGCCGGTGCTGACTCGCTCCACCCCCGAGGGCGCTCGCGACTTCCTGGTGCCGAGCCGCCTCCAGCGGGGGTCCTTCTACGCGCTGCCCCAGTCCCCGCAGCTCTTCAAGCAGTTGCTGATGGTCGCCGGCTTCGAGCGCTACTACCAGGTCGCCCGCTGCTTCCGCGACGAGTCCACCCGCGCCGACCGCCAGGCCGAGTTCACCCAGCTCGACATCGAGATGTCCTTCGTCGGGGTCGACGACGTGATCGAGGTGAACGAGCGCCTGCTGGCGCACGTCTTCGAACGGGCCGGCGGGCCGGCGATCGAGCTGCCGATGCAGCGGCTGTCCTACGACGAGGCGATGGACCGCTTCGGCACCGACCGCCCGGACCTGCGCTTCGGCTTGGAGCTGGTCGACCTCGGCGACGCCCTGCGGGGGACGGAGTTCAAGGTCTTCCGCTCGGTGCTGGAGAGCGGCGGCGCGGTGCGGGGACTGAACGCCGGCCGGCGCGAGATGCCGCGCTCCGAGCTTGACGGGTTGATATCCCGCGCCCAGGAGCTGGGGGCGAAGGGGCTGGTCTGGGCCTTCCGCGAGGGCGAGGGGTGGCGCTCGCCGACCGCCAAGTTCCTCAGCGACGAAGAGCTTGGGGACCTCAACCGGCGGCTGGGGGCCGAGGAGGGCGACCTGCTGCTGCTGGTCGCCGACCAGCGCCGCGTCACCGATGCCATCCTCGGGCAGCTTCGCGTCGACCTTGCCGAGCGCTTCGGCCTGATCCCCGGGGACGAGCACAGGCTCGCCTGGATCGTCGACTGGCCGTTGATGGAGTGGAACGCGGACGAGCGGCGCTGGGACTCGTTGCACCACCCGTTCACCGCTCCTGTGGGCGAGTTCGACCCCGACAACCCGGGGGAGGCGCGGGCGCTCGCCTACGACGTCGTCTGGAACGGCCAGGAGCTGGGCGGCGGCTCGATCCGGATCAACCGCGCCGACGTCCAGCAGGCCGTCTTCGGCGCGCTGGGGATCGACGCCGAGCAGGCCGAGGCGCGATTCGGCTTCCTGCTGGAGGCGCTCCGCTACGGCGCTCCGCCGCACGGCGGCATCGCCTACGGCATCGACCGGGTCGTCCAGCGGCTTTGCGGCGCGGAGACGATCCGCGACGTGATCGCCTTCCCGAAGACGGCGTCGGGCTTCGATCTGCTCACCGGCGCTCCGGCCCCGGTCGAGGAGGTCCAGCTGAAGGACCTCGGGATCTCTGTTCACCAGCGCCGCCTCGCCGGGCACTGAGATGAGCCTGTTCGACCGGCTGCGAGGCGTATTTCGGGGCCGGTCGCCCGGCCCGGGGCGGACCCCGGTCCACATCCACGACCCCCGCCTCGACGGCTGGGAGGTGGTGCGCGACTTCGCCGACGTCAAGACGGCGCGGGCCTGGCACCAGGCTCTGAACGAGGCCGGAATCGACGCGGCCCTCACCGCCGACTGGCCGCTGGATCGCTTCGGACGCGGCGACATCGCCCTGCGAGTGCAGCCGGAGGACTGGAGCGAGGCCGAGTTCCTGCTCTCCAATCTTGACTGATTGCCCCTCGTCGCAGCAGCCGCGCGGTGGTACGGTTGGCCAGAGGCCCGAGCCCGTGCGTGAGCCGTCTCACCGTTTGACCCAACACAAACGGCGCGGGGGCAGATCTCTCTCGATCCCGTGGGGCCGAGAGGAGGCCCCCACCCTTTACTTGAAGGGATCAAAGCCAGGGGCGGTACCGGCGGGCTGGAGCCTCGTTTCGTCGGAAGCAGCTGCGGTCCGCGCTCCGGCCTCCTACTATTAAGGGGTGAGCGTGGAGCTATTTGAGCATTGCCTGCGGGACGAGACGCGGCTCGGGCCGGCCGGCGAGGGCGCCTTCACCGGTGCGGCGGGCGGGGCTGCGTGCGGGGACCTGTCGCGGGTCTCCCTCGTCCTGGATGGCGGTCGCGTCGCCGCGGCGACCTTCGACGCGGAGGGATGCGGGGCGACGCGGGCGGCGGCGGCGGCCGCCACCGAGCTGGTCGACGGCGAGACGGTCCTCGACGCGGCCCGGGTCGGAGTCGAGGAGGTCGATGCGGCGATCGGGGGGCTGACCCCCGCCAAGCGCCACGCGGCCCAGCTCGCCGCCGACGCGCTGCACCGGGCGCTGGCCAGCGCCGCCGCCTCCTCCGAGCGGTTGGCGCCGGCAAACGACGGCCGGGTCCTGGTCGCGATGTCCGGTGGCGTCGACAGCGCCGTCGCGGTGCTGCTGGAACGAGAGCGGGGGGCGGAGGTGGTCGGCGTGACGCTGAAGCTGTGGGCCGATCCCGAGACCGACGGCGCCAAGGCCTGCTGCTCCCCCGAGGCGGTGGTCGGGGCGCGCTCGCTCGCGCACTCGCTCGACATCCCACATCTGACGCTCGACCTCGAGGAGGAGTTCCGCCGCCGCGTCGTCGGCGCCTTCGTCTCCGGCTACGCGGCGGGGGCCACGCCCAACCCATGCATCGTCTGCAACGGCGAGGTCCGGATCGCGGCGATGGCCGACCTCGCCGAGCGCCTCGGCGCCACCCACCTTGTCACCGGCCACTACGCGCGGATCGTCGACGACGGCGCCGGGCCGCTGCTCGCCGCCGCCTCCGACGAGGCGAAGGACCAGAGCTACATGCTGGCGGCGCTGCCTCCGGCCATGCTTGGGCGGCTGCGGTTCCCGCTCACCGAGCTGACCAAGCCCGAGGTGCGCGAGATCGCCGCCCGGCACGGCCTCGCGGTGGCCCGTAAGCCGGAGAGCCAGGACCTCTGCTTCCTCGCCGGCCAGGGCAAGCGCAAGTTCCTGCGCCGCCACGGCGGCCTCCGCGACCGAGACGGCGCCGTGCTCGACCGCTCCGGGCGGGCGATCGGCCGCCACGGCGGCCACCACAACTTCACGGTCGGCCAGCGGCGCGGGATCGGGGTCTCCGCGCCGGAGCCGCTCTACGTGCTCGCCACCGACGCCGAGGCGAACACGGTCACGGTCGGCACCTGCGAGGAGCTGGATACGCACAGGTTGCGCATCCGCGACGCGGTCCTACATCGCGATGGCGACAGGGTCGACGCGGTCCGGCTGCGCTATCACTCGGGCGCCGTCCCCGCCGCGGTCTCCGCGGCGGGGACGGGCCGGCATTCCACCCTGGACGTCGAGCTGTCGGAGGCCTTTGCCGGCGCCTCTCCGGGGCAGGCGGCGGTGCTGCTGGCCGGCGAGGCGATCGTCGGCCACGGCACGATCGCCTCCGGCTAGGCGGTTTTGCCTCTACCGACGCCTCAGCTTGGCCGCGGCTTTCACGCAACGCGAGAACTCGGTGCCCTTCTCGCCCTTGACGTGCTTCTTGCTCAGCCCCCTGCAGGCTTTGCGCGGGTTCATCCTTTCGTTCTTGGCGGCCTTGGCCATCGCGGTCACGCAACGCGAGAACTCGGTGCCCTTCTCGCCCTTGACGTGCTTCTTGCTCGTGCCCCTGCAGTAGCGGCCGTACGCCTTGGCCTTGGCCGGCAGGCCGGCCTTCGGCCCGGGCGTCTTGGCATTCGCGGCGCCCTTGCCGTGAGGTGAGTTGCCGTCGTGCATGGCCACCGCGAGCCCCGGGCTGGCGCCCAGCGCGAGGGCGCCGGTGACGAGGGCGATCTTGACTCCTAGTCTCATCGTGCCTCCTTCGGTGCATTTGATGAATCCGCGCTTCCGCTGGCGGAAGCGCTCTTGTTCGACCGCTTCGAAGGTTTTAACGGAGTTCCCTTCGTCTTGTCAGGCTTAACCTTGCGAGCCGGCGACGGCCGAGGGGACTTGGCCTTGGGGCGCCCGCGCCTCGATGGCGCCGGGCGACTCCTGGCCCGCGGCTTCTTGTCGGCGCCGCCTCGGCGCGCCGAGGCGGTCTGCTGCCCGTGGCTGGACGCCTCCGGCAGCCCTTCCGGCGGTCCGCGGCGTTCGGCGGGAACCGCCGGGGCGCCATGGCCGGGGGCGGACTCCGCCGGCGCCGCGGTGGCAGCGCCCCTTCGCCCACCCTTTGCGCGGCGCTTCGCGTTTGCGCGGCGCTTCGCGCGACTTGCTTTTGCCGGCTTGCCGGCCTTTGCGGCGGGGCGAGACTCCGGCTCCCCGTTGGACGCCGGCGCCGGAGTGGATTCCGAGCCGCTCCGGGAGCTGCCGCCTCCGCCCGGCAGGCCCACGTCGACCAACCCTCCCCGGTCGGCGGCCGAGACGCCGACGGTCGCCACCACCGCGACAGTCGCGACGGACTTGACGACCGCCGATGTCGCTGCCGCCTTGCCCGCTCCGGCGCCGAGCGCTCCGGCCAGGCCGCCGCTCGTGCCGGCCTGGCCGCCGCCGAGGATGCCCTGCAGCAACCCGGCCGAGGCCGCCAGCGGCAGGGGCGCCAGGGCGGCGAGGTCGCGGCGCCGCCCGGTCAGCCCGTCGCGGAACCCGCGGCAGCTCGGGCAGGCGCGCAGATGCGCCCGGATGTCGCGGCGGCGGATGACCCGGCCGTCCGCGTCGGAGAGCGCCCGCATTGCCTTCTTGCAGCTCATCTCACGCCCCGCTTCCATCTGGCGCAGGCCGAGCCGGGCCTCGTAGACCGTCTGCCGCGCGACCGCCGGCGAGGTATCGAATGCCGCGCCGATCCGCGCGAAGCCGAGGCCCGACAGCTCCCGCATCACCAGCGCCGCCCGCTGGCGCTCCGGAAGCTCGCCGAGGTCGGCGATCAGCCGCCGCAGGCGGTCGCGAAGGTCGGCGGTCTCGGCGAGCTCCCCGGGGGCCGCGGTCAGCTCCGGCTCGATCTGGTCGGTGTCGCGGCGCTTGCGCAGCAGCTCGATCGCCTCGTTGTGGGCGATCCGGTAGAGCCACGGCTTCAGCTGGATCCGCCGAGTCTCGCCGGGCAGCGCCCGCAGCACCTTGACCATCGTGCTCTGCAGCGCGTCCTGGGCGTCCTGGGCGTTGCCGACGATCGCCAGGCAGAAGCGGTACAGGTCCTGGTGGTAGCGCTGGTAGATCGCTGCGAAGGCGCGGCGGTCGCCCTTCGTCGCGCGCTGGGCGAGGCGATCGTCGGAGAGCAGCCGGCTTGCGCCCGCGCGTCCCAGGGAGGGAATCGAGGCTGCGGCTTGTGTCATCTCTCTGTCGTATCGGCATTCGCGGGCATCCAGCCAAGGTTAGGGGGCCAATCCGTCCCCTGCTGCAACGGGCCAGCCCGCCCGCTGTCAGCGCCGGCCTCGAGGGCGCCCGCGCAGCGTCCGCCGCCGCCAGGCGTGCGCGGGGGTTTCCGGATAGTCACTTAGGCTCCCCTGCCATGAAGGCCCAGGAGATCCGCGACACCTACCTCTCGTTCTTCGAGGAGCGGGGGCACAGGATCGTGCCCTCCGCCTCGCTGGTGCCCTCGGTCCACGACCCCTCGGTCCTGCTCACCACGGCGGGCATGCAGCCCTTCAAGCCCCACTTCCTCGGCCGCGAGCGCCCGCCGGCGCCCCGCCTCGCCGACGTTCAGAAGTGCTTCCGCACCACCGACGTCGAGGAGGTCGGCAACACCGCCCGCCACCTCACCTTCTTCGAGATGCTCGGCAACTGGAGCTTCGGCGACTACTTCAAGGAGGAGTCGATCCCGTGGGGGTGGGAGCTGTCGACCCAGGGGTTCGGCATCGACCCCGAGCGGATCTGGGCGACCGTCTTCGGCGGCGACGAGGAGCTGGGGCTGGGGCCCGACGAGGAGGCGATCGAGCTCTGGAAGGCGCAGGGGATGCCGGAGGAGCGGATCGTGCCGCTGGGCCGCGCCGACAACTTCTGGCAGGCGGGGCCGTCGGGCCCCTGCGGCCCCTGCTCGGAGCTCCACCTCGACCGCGGCGAGGCGTTCGGCGCCCCCGGCGAGCGCCCCGGCGACGACACCGACCGCTTCCTCGAGTTCTGGAACCACGTCTTCATGACCTACGACCTCGCCCCCGACGGCGCCCTCACCGAGCTGCCGATGCGCAACATCGACACCGGGATGGGGCTGGACCGTATGGCGGCGATCCTCCAGGACGTCCCCTCGGTCTTCGAGACCGACCTGATCCGGCCGCTGGTCGACCTTGCCGAGGAGCTCTCCGGCCGCTCCTACGGCGCCGACCCCGCCACCACCCGGGCGATGCGGATCGTCGCCGACCACTCGCGCGCCGCCGCCTTCCTGATCGCCGACGGCGTCGTCCCCTCCAACGAGGACCGCGGCTACATCCTGCGGCGGATCATGCGGCGGGCGATCCAGCAGGGGCGGACGCTGGGGCTGGAGGCGCCCTGGCTGGGCCGCTTCGCCGAGCGGACGATCGAGGTCATGGGGGACGCCTACCCCGAGCTGGCCTCCGAGCGGGAGGCGATCGCCCGCTGGGTCGGCGACGAGGAGGAGAGCTTCGGCCGCACCCTGGAGCGCGGCACCGAGCTGCTGGAGCGGCTGGTCGCCGAGGCGAAGGAGTCCGGCACCTCGTGGATCGACGCCGCCGACGCCTTCAAGCTCCACGACACCTACGGTTTCCCCTACGACCTGACCAGGGAGCTGCTCGCCGAGCAGGGCCTCTCGGTCGACGACGGCGGCTTCGAGGAGCTGATGGAGGAGCAGCGCCAGCGGGCCCGGGTCGGCGCCGCGACGGCGCATGGCTCCGAGGACCGCCACGAGAAGGTGATCGCCTTCGCCGCCGCGGCGCCTCCGACCCGTTTCGTCGGCTACGAGACGCTGCGCGCGACGACCGGACTCTCCGCGGTCGAGGCCGACGACGGTCGGGCGTTGGTCAAGCTGGAGGAGAGCCCCTTCTATGCCGAGGGCGGCGGCCAGGTCGCCGACTCGGGCGTGCTGCGCTGGGAGGGCGGAGAGGCGAGGGTCCTCGACGTCTACCGGGTCGGGGACGACCAGGCGCTTGAGGTCGAGCCCGCGAACGGCGCGGTCGAGGCGGGCGTCGCCGTCGAGGCGCTGGTCGACCGCGAGACCCGCCACGCGACGATGCGCAACCACACCGCCACCCACCTCCTGCACGCGGCGCTGCGCGAGCGGCTCGGCGCCCACGTCCGCCAGGCGGGCTCCGCGGTCCGCCCCGACAAGCTGCGCTTCGACTTCACCCACGGCCAGGCGCTCGGCCCCGGGGAGCTGCGCGCGGTCGAGGACCGCGTCAACGAGTGGGTCAAGGCGAGCCGCCCGGTGCGCTGGCTGGAGATGGAACGGGCCGAGGCGGAGCGGCTGGGGGCGATGGCGCTGTTCGGCGAGAAGTACGGCGAGTGGGTGCGCGTGGTCGAGGTCGACGGGGTCTCGCGCGAGCTCTGCGGCGGCACCCACGTCGCCAACACGGCCGAGGTCGGCATCTTCAAGATCGCCTCGGAGGGGTCGAGCGCCGCCAACGTGCGGCGGATCGAGGCGCTCAGCGGCCCGGCGGCGATCGACTGGTTCCGGGAGCGCGAGGATCGCCTCCGCCGGGTCGGCGACCTGCTCGGCGCCCCGCAGGACCCGCTGACCGGCGCCCGCCGCGCTGCGGAGCGGTTGCGCGAGGCCGGCGAGGGGGCGCAGCAGGCCGAGGAGCGGCTGCTCGGCGAGGAGGCGAAGCGGCTGCTCGGCGGGGCGGTGGAGGTCGGTGGCCTGAAGGCGGTGGTCGCGCGGGCGGCGCCGGCTGACCAGAAGCGGTTGCTCGGCCTCGCCAACCGGGTCCAGTCGAAGCTGGGCGAAGACTCGGCGGTGGCGCTCGGCGGAGCGGAGGGCGGCAAGGTCGCGCTCGTCGTCCTGCTCTCGAAGGGGGCGGTGGGGCGCGGGCTTTCCGCCGCGGCGATCGTCCGCGAGGCCGCGCCGGTGATCGGCGGCGGCGGCGGCGGCCGCGACGAGATGGCCCAGGCCGGCGGCAAGGACGCCGCCAAGCTCGACGAGGCGCTGGCGACGGCACGGCGGGCGCTTGAGCGCTAGATGCGAGTGCTGGCCCTCGACTACGGCACCGCCCGGATCGGCTGCGCGATCTCCGACCCGAGCGGCACCCTGGCGACGCCGCTGCCGACGATCGAGCCGCCGGAGGCGCGCTCGGTCGCGGAGCTGGTCGCCGAGCACGAGGTCGAGCGGGTCGTGGTCGGCCTGCCGCTTCACCTCAGCGGCGAGGAGGGCGCTCAGGCGGCCCTCACCCGCACCTTCTGCACCGAGCTGGAGGCCGTCCTCGACGTGTCGGTCGAGACCTACGACGAGCGGCTGACCACGCGGATGGCCGAAGCGAGCCGGCGCGAGGGGGCGACGGCGCCCCCCGACTCGCTGGCCGCGGCGCACCTGCTGCAGGCCTACCTGGCCGGGCGGGCGGCGATCGAGGAGAGCGGCGACGATGAGTGAGGACCGGTTCTCCGACGACCCCCTCGCCGATCCCGGCGACCCGGCCGCGGCCGGGCGCGAGCAGCGCCGCCGCGAGCGCGAGGCGAGAAGGCGGGAACCGCGCCCCGGGAAGCGGTCGAGAGGCCTCCCCCGTCCAACCATCCCCCGCCACCCGCTGCGGGTCGTGGCGGCGATCGCCGCCGCCGTCGTCCTCTGGTTCGCCTTCGCCCTCTTCCAGCCCTTCCGCGGCGACGGCTCGGGCCGGGTCGTGGTGACGATCCCCAAGGGGGCCAGCGTCGCCGAGGTCGGCGACCTGCTCGACCGCAGGGGCGTGATCTCCAACTCGCTCCTGTTCCAGGTTCGCGTCACCCTGGCCAGCAAGCGCTCCGAGTTCTTCCCGGGCCGCTACGTCCTCGCCGGCGGGATCTCCTACGGTGCCGCGATCGACGCCCTTTCCACCGCACCGGCGAAGTCCACGATCACCCTGACCATCCCGGAGGGCTACAGCCGCGCCCAGACGGCGCCGCTGGTCAGGGAAGCCGGGCTCGGCGGCAGCTACCGGAGGGCGAGTGTCCGATCGAAGTACCTGAAACCGGCAAGCTACGGCGGCAAGGGCGCGAAGAGCCTCGAGGGCTTTCTCTTCCCCGACACCTTCGAGCTGAAGACGAGCGCCGCCGCCGCCGACCTCGTCCAGCTCCAGCTGCAGGACTTCAAGCGGCGGATCAAGGGGGTCGACATGCGCTACGCGCGCGCCAAGAACCTCACCACCTACGACGTGGTGACGATCGCCTCGATGGTCGAGCGCGAGGCGCAGCTCGACAGCGAGCGGCCGCTGGTCGCGGCGGTGATCTACAACCGCCTCCGCGAGGGCATCCCGCTGGGGATCGACGCGACAATCCGCTTCGCCACCGGCAACTACGACCAGCCGCTGACCAAAT
Organism: Solirubrobacterales bacterium; assembly: GCA_019456285.1. Lineage (GTDB taxonomy): Bacteria > Actinomycetota > Thermoleophilia > Solirubrobacterales > 70-9 > VRUE01. Next base: position 15,528 of record VRUE01000025.1, read on the forward strand.
CGGAGCTGGCGGTCGACTCCCCGTACAACACCCGCCGCAACAGCGGCCTGCCGCCGGGGCCGATCGACAGCCCCGGCCTCGCCTCGATCGAGGCCGCCGCGCGCCCCGCCAGGGTCGACCACCTCTACTACGTGGTGAAGCCGGGCACCTGCGGCAGGCACTCCTTCTCCTCGACCGATGCGCGGTTCCAGGCCGACGTCGCCCGCTACAACCGGGCGCGCGAGGAAGCCGGCGGCGAATCGCCGGACACATGCGACTGACTCGCCCGCTTCGGGTCGGGCGGACGAGCGCTCCCTACCGGGACAGGTCCTCACCTGCCTATAGAACGGGCAACGGAGCACTCGTCGACCGTGGAAAGCGCAAAGATTCGCATCGATGCCACGTCTAGCTGTCCTCGGGCACCCGGTCGGTCACTCGCGCTCGCCGGCGATGCACAACGCGGCGCTGGCCGAGCTGGGGATGGCGGGGGAGTGGGGCTACGAGGCGATCGACGTCGCCCCGGGCGGGTTCGAGCAGCGGCTGGGGGCGATGCCGCGCCAGGGCTTCGCCGGCGCCAACGTCACCGTCCCCCACAAGGGCGCGGCGCTGGCGATCGCCGACCTGCTCTCCGAGACGGCGCGTGAGATCGGCGCCGCCAACACGCTGACCTTCGCGGGCGGCGAGATCGGCGCCGACAACACCGACGCCGCCGGCCTGCTCAACGCCCTGCCCGCCTCGCCCGCCGGCAAGCGGGCGTTGGTGCTGGGCGCCGGCGGCGCGGCGCGGGCGGTGGTCTGGGCGCTGGTCCGCGCCGGCGCCGAGGTCGAGGTCTGGAACCGCACTGAGCTGCGCTCCCGCAACCTCTGCGAGGAGCTGGGCGGGCGCCCCGTGCCCGGCCCCGACCAGGGCGCCTACGGGCTGATCGTCAACTCGACCGCGGTCGGGCTGCGCGGAGAGGACCCCTTCGAGGAGCTGCCGCTCGCCGCCGGGGCGTTCGCTCCCGGGCAGGTCGTGATGGACATGGTCTACGGCGCCGAGCCGACCCGGCTGCTGGCGGCCGCGCGGGAGGCGGGGGCGGCGGTCGTCGACGGGATCGAGATCCTCGTCCAGCAGGGGGCGCTCTCCTTCCGCATCTGGACGGGGCGCGAGGCGCCGCTCGACGCGATGCGGGCCGCGGCGCGCGGCTGACAAGGTCCCAAGTCTGCCCGCCCCCGTCGCCTGATAGTCACCTATAGCCTTGGCGCCGAGATGAGCAGCCTCCGCTTCACCACCGCAGGCGAGTCGCACGGCCCCGGGCTGGTCGCGATCGTCGAGGGCATGCCGGCCGGTCTCACCCTGGCCCGCGAGGCGCTCGACCGCGATATGGCGCGGCGCCAGCTCGGCCACGGCCGCGGCGGGCGGATGAAGATCGAGTCCGACTCGGTCGAGATCCGCTCCGGGCTGCGCCACGGCCGCACCCTCGGCAGCCCGATCGCGGTCCTGGTCGCCAACCGCGACTACGCCAACTGGGAGGAGCGGATGAGCCCCTGGCCGGTCGACGCCGAGGTCGACGAGGTCCACCTGCCGCGGCCCGGCCACGCCGACCTGGTCGGCGCCCAGAAGTACGGGCACACCGACATCCGCAACGTGCTGGAGCGGGCCAGCGCCCGCGAGACCGCGGCGCGTGTGGCGGCGGGCTCGATCGCCCGCGGCTTCCTCACCGCGCTCGGGGTCAGCGTCCACAGCCACGTGGTCCAGATCGCCTCGGTGAGGGCGCCGCAGCGCGACGACCTCGGCCCGGCCGACTTCGAGGGGGTCGACGAGGACCCGGTGCGCTGCCTCGACCCGGAGGCGAGCGCCGCGATGGTCGAGGAGATCGACCGCCTGCGCAAGGCCAACGAGAGCCTCGGCGGCAGCTTCGAGGTGCGCGCCTTCGGCCTCGTCCCCGGGCTCGGCTCCCACGTCTCCTGGGAGGACCGCCTCGACGGGCGGCTGGCCGGCGCCGTCACCTCGATCCAGTCGGTGAAGGGGGTGGCGATCGGCGAAGCCTGGGATGTCGCCGGGCGGCCCGGCTCCGAGGCCCACGACGAGATCTTCTGGACGCGGGAGCGCGGCTACTTCCGCGAGACCAACCACGCTGGCGGGGTCGAGGGCGGGATGACCAACGGCATGCCGCTCTCGGTGCGGGCGGCGATCAAGCCGATCTCCACCCTGACCAAGCCGCTGCGCTCGGTCGACACCGAGACCAGGGAGCCCGCGCCGGCGCTGCGCGAGCGCACCGACTCGACCGTGGTGCCGGCCGCCGCGGTCGTCGCCGAGGCGATGGTCTGCCTCACCCTGGCGCGCTGCCACCGCGAGAAGTTCGGCGGCGACCACATCGACGACGTGCTGGCCGCCGTCGACGCCTACAAGAAGCGAATCGACTTCCGGGGATGACCCCGTGACGCGGCCCGCTCTCGTCTTCATGGGGTTCATGGGGGCTGGGAAGTCGGCTGCGCTGGCTGCCGCGCGGGAGGCGGGGATGGAGACCGTCGAGATCGACGAGCTGATGGAGCGCGAGCTGGGGCTGCCGATCGCCGCCGCCTTCGAGCGCGACGGGGAGGAGGCGTTCCGGGCTCGCGAGGCAGAGGTCGTCGGCGCGCTGCTGGAGGCGGCGGACGGCGGCGCGATCGCGCTCGGCGGCGGCAGCGTGCTCTCGGCGCGGATCCGCGAGGCGCTGGCCCGCCACGTCGTCGTCTGGCTCCAGGTCGACGCCGAAGAAGCCTGGGGGCGGATCGCCGGCGGCGAGCGGCCGCTCGCCCGCAGCGCCGAGGACGTCGCCCGCCTGCTGGCCGAGCGCCTGCCGCTCTACGAAGAGCTGGCCGACGCGATCCTGCCGCAGGGCGACCGCGGCCTGGTCGGCCGGGCGCTGGCCTCGATCGAGGCGCTCGCCGAGCTGCCGGCGGGCACGAGGATGCTCTGGGCCGCAAGCCCATCCGGGGAGTACCCGGTCTTCGCCGGCCGCGGCCTGCTCGGCGCCGAGTGGTGGCCGCTGGAGGGGCGGCGCTTCTGCGTCACCGACACCGCGGTGGGCGCGCTCTACGCCGACCGGATCGGGCCGCTGGCGGCCCGGGTCGAGGTCGAGCCGGGCGAGGGGGCGAAGACGATGGCCGAGGCGGAGCGGGTGCTGCGCGAGCTGGCCCGGGCCGGGATGACCCGCGAGGACCACGTCGCCGCGCTGGGCGGCGGCGTGGTCGGCGACCTGGCCGGCTTCTGCGCTCACGCCTACCAGCGCGGCGTGCCGGTCGTGCAGGTCCCGACCTCCCTCGTCGCCCAGGTCGATTCCGCCTACGGCGGCAAGACCGGGGTCGATCTGCCGGAGGGCAAGAACTACGCCGGCGCCTACCACCTGCCGGCGGCGGTGATCGCCGACACTGCGACCCTGGCGACGCTGCCAAGCGAGGAGCTGGCGGCGGGCTTCGTCGAGGCGGTCAAGACCGGCCTGCTGGCGGGCGGCGGCCTCTGGGACCGGGTGCGGGCGATCGAGTCGCTGGACGCCGCCGCTCTCGACGATGTCGTCTTCGCCTGCGCCCGCTACAAGTGCGAGGTCGTCGCCGCCGACGAGCGCGACGCCGGCCGGCGCGCCGTGCTCAACCTCGGCCACACGGTCGGCCACGCGATCGAGGCGGCGAGCGGCTACTCGCGCTACCGCCACGGCGAGGCGCTCGGCCTCGGCCTGCTGGCGGCCCTGCGGCTCTCCGAGGCGCCGCAGCTGGCCGCGGAGGTCGGGGAGCTGCTGCGCCGCCACGGGCTGCCGACGGAGCTTGCCCCCGAGGTCGGCGTCGACGCGGTCCTCGACGCCCTGCAGCGCGACAAGAAGCGCACCGCCGCGGGCGTCGGCTTCGTCCTCCTCCCCGAGCCCGGCGCGCCCCGCGTCGGGCAGCTCCTCGATCCGGATAGGGTCCGGGCGGCAGTGGAGGAGCTGCGGAGATGACCACCGCCCACAACCGCGTCGCGGTGCTGCACGGCGTCAACTTCGACATCCTCGATCGCCGCGACCCGGCTCTCTACGGCGGCCTCTCGCTCAACGAGCTGGAGATGCGGGTCAAGGGTTGGGCGCGGGAGCTGGGACTGGCGCCGATCCTCTTCCAGACCAACTCCGAGGGCGAGTTCGTCGGGTACCTGCACCGGCTGCCCGAGCTGGCCGACGCGGCGCTGGTCAACGCCGGCGCCTGGACCCACTACAGCCGGGCGATCGCCGACGCGCTCGAGGTCGCCGGCCTGCCCACGGTCGAGGTCCACCTCTCCGACGTCGAGGCGCGCGAGGACTGGCGCAAGGTCTCGGTCTTCGACGGGCTGGTGCTGGCGAAGATCTCCGGCAAGGGCCCGGAGGGGTACCGCGAGGCGCTCGCGGCGCTGGCCCGCGAGCTCGGCCTCCACGACGGCTGATGCGCGGCCGCGGCGGCCGCCTCGCGAGCCTGCTGGCCGAGCGCGAGCTGGACCGGATGCTGGTCACCGAGCTGGTCAACGTCCGCTACCTGACCGGGTTCGGCGGCACCAACGGCGCCTGCGTCTGCGGCGAGGACGCCCGTCTCCTCCTCACCGACTTCCGCTACACCGAGCGCGCCGCGGCCGAGGTCGACGGCTGGGAGGTCCACACCGTCAGCGGCGACTGGCTGGCCGGCATCGCCGAGCCCCTGGTCGGGAAGGTCGGCTTCGAAGACGACCACGTCTCGGTTCGCGCCCTGGGGCGGCTGGAGGGGAAGCTGCCCGACGGGGTCACGCTGGAGGCCGCGGGGGGGACGGTGGAGAGGCTGCGCCGGGTCAAGGATGCCGAGGAGCTGGCGGCGATCGCCGCCGCCGCCGAGCTGGCCGACGAGGTCTGGCGCTGGAGTCTGCAGCGCGGCCTCGCCGGGCGCAGCGAGCGCGAGGTGGCCCGCGCCGCCGAGGCGCGGATCCGCGAGCTGGGCGCCGACCCCTCCTTCCCGGCGATCGTCGCCGCCGGGCCCAACGGCGCTCTGCCGCACGCCGAGCCGGGCGAGCGCGAGATCGGCAGGGGGGAGCTGGTCGTCTTCGACATGGGGGCGATGCTGGACGGCTACTGCTCGGACGGCACCCGCACCTTCGCCACCGGCGAGCCCGGCGAGCGGGCGCGCGAGGTCTACGAGGTGGTGCGCGAGGCGCAGGCCGCGGCGCTGGAGGCGGTCGTCGCGGGGGCTGGGGGCGAGGCGGTCGACGCGGTCGCCCGGGGGGCGATCGCGGCCGCCGGCCACGGCGAGCGCTTCGGCCACGGGCTCGGCCACGGCGTCGGGCTCGAGGTGCACGAGGCGCCGCGCCTCTCGCGCCGCTCCGAGGACGTGCTGGAGGCCGGCGAGGTGGTGACGATCGAGCCCGGGGTCTACCTGCCGGGCGAGCTCGGGGTGCGGATCGAGGACCTCGTCGTCGTCACCGAGGAGGGCTGCCGCAACCTCAGCGGCCTGCCCAAGGAGCTGATCCTGGTCGAGTAAGTCCTAAGCGGGATCTCTCCTGCAGCGCTAAGTCGCGGGGCGGCTGGAGCCGATCCGGCGTCTTGTGAGACCGACCACCGCAACGATGCGCACGGCGCCCGGCTACGCCGCCGCTACCGCTCCCGCCCCGCAGAAGGAGTCGCTGGCGGCGATCCGCAACAGCGCCCGCCGCGAACGCCTGCTCGACATGGAGGTGCGGCTGCGCCGCTACCGCACCGCCTGCTTCGCGATCCTCGCCCTGGCCCTCGCCTCGGTCGGGACGGAGGTGGGCTGGTGGTGGGTGGCGCCGCTCGCCGTCGGCTTCGTGGGCTTCATGGTCGCCGGCCGCTTCATGCGCGACAGCCGTCACCCGGCGGCCTGGGTGGCGATGGCCTGGGGGGTCCTGCCGCTGCTGCTCGCCGGCGCCGTGGTCGTCACCGGCGGCGCTTCGAGCCCGGTGCTGATGTGGTTCGCGCTGCCCGCCGTCACCCTCGGCGCCCGCTTCGAGCCGCGCGGCATCGCGCTCGGCACCGCCTACATCCTGGCGCTGCTGCTCGCCGCCACCTTCGGGCTCGACTCGGCCACCGCGTCCGAGTACCACCAGGAGGTGATCGCGGCCGCGGCGCTGGTCCTCGGCACGGTGATCCTCTCCGGCGCCCTGGTCGAGTCCGACCGCGCCCACCGGCGCCGCTCCACCCTCGATCCCCTCACCGACCTCCTCAATCGCAACGCGCTGGAGCAGCGGCTGGCGGAGCTGGACGGCCGGCCCGGCGAGGAGGAGGAGGAGGGTCTCTCGCACGCTCTGCTGCTCTGCGACCTCGACCACTTCAAGCGGGTCAACGACCAGTTCGGGCACGCCGTCGGCGATGCCGTCCTGAGGGAGATCGCCTACACGATGCGCGCCGCGCTGCGCGCCGGCGACTCGATCTACCGGGTCGGGGGCGAGGAGATCCTCGTCGTCCTGCCCAGCGCCGACAGGGCGGACGCGGTCGAGATCGCCGAGCGCCTGCGGCAGGCGGTGCGCGGGTGCCGGCCGGTGGGCGTCGCGATGACGATCAGCATCGGCGTCTCGGTCTCGCCGCCCGGCGCGGTCGACACCGACGACCTGGTCAGCCGTGCCGACGCGGCCCTCTACTCGGCGAAGGCGAGGGGCCGCGACATGGTCTTCATTGGCGCCTGAATACGCTCAGCGGCTGAGGTCGACGCCGTCGCGCAGCCGCGAGGCGAAGGCGGCGATCAGCTCGACCGCCGTCTCGACGTCGGCGAGGTCGACCAGCTCGACCGGCGAGTGCATGTAGCGGAGGGGGATCGAGACGAGGCCGGTCGGGATGCCGGAGCGGGAGATCTGGATCGCGTCGGCATCGGTGGCGGTGGTGCGCCCGCTGGCGCCGACCATGTGCGCGATCCCGGCCTCCTCGGCGGTCTCGACCAGCAGCTCGAAGACCTTCGGGGAGAGGGTCGAGCCGCGCCCGATCGCCGGGCCGGAGCCGAGCGGGTGGCTGCCGATCTCCTTCTCGTCGACCCCGGGGGCGTCGGTGGCGTGGATGACGTCGACGGCCACGGCGAGGTCCGGCCGCACCGCGAAGGCCGAGGTGCGTGCTCCGAAGAGGCCGATCTCCTCCTGGACTGCGGCGATCGCGGCGAAGCTGCCCTCGACCGAGTCGCGCTCGTGGCAGCGCCGCAGCGCCTCCAGGGCGACGTAGGCGCCGAGCCGGTTGTCCAGAGCGCGGGAGGTCAGCCGCTCGCCGGCCAGCCGCACCGGCTCGGCGGCGATCACCACCGGGTCGCCGACCCGGACCAGCTCGGCCGCCGCGTCGCGGTCGGCCGCGCCGACGTCGATGTGCAGGCCCTTCAGCTCGACCACCTGCTTGCGCTGGTCGGGGTCGAGCAGGTGGATCGGCTTGCGCCCGACCGCGCCGGGCACCAGCCCGTCCCTGCCCCGCACCTCGACCCGCTGGCCGGCCAGGATCTGCGGGTCCCAGCCGCCGATCGGGGTGAAGTAGAGGAAGCCCTTCTCGTCGATGTGGGTGATCACCAGGCCGATCTCGTCGATGTGGCCAACCACGGCCAGCAGCGGCGCGGCCTCGCCGATCCGGGCGACGGAGGAGCCGAGGCCGTCGGTGGAGAGCGAGGCGAACGCCGCCTCCTCGCGCCAGACGGATGCCGCCGGCTCCTCGTAGCCCGACGGGGCCCCGGCGCGGAGCAGCTTGTCGAGCAGGGGAGGCGTCTCGGTCACCGGAGCAGTATGTCGAGTCAAACATTCGTCCGTAGGCAGACAGGAACGCGGGCGGCTTGCCTGCCGTCGCGCGGCCCTACGTGTTGACGGCGATCCTCCGCATCCTCGCTCCGCGCCTGGTTCGCCGCGTCCTCTCCGGCGACGCCGCCTCGATGCTGACCACCGGCGCCGCGGGGGAACGGCTCAGAAGTTGAAGCGCGACCGGCTGATCCGGCAATAGCGGAAGCCGAAGACGAAACCGACATTGTTGGCGGCGTTGCCGCTCCGTTCTGCCCGGATCGATTCGTGGATCGCCCTGATCCGGTCGCCCTCCTTGAACGCCTTGCCGACCTTGCGCAGGTTCGTCTTGACGATCCCCAGGAACCTGAACCACTTCCGCAGCCTTGCGTCGTCGGTGGGCGGGCGGGGAACCGCCGCGATTCGTCTCACGGTGGCCGCGAACGCCGTCGATGCACGGATGACCTGGCGGCCCGCGCTCGCCAGCTTGCCGCTCCTTATCTTGACCCGCGTCCCCTTGAGGATCCGCTTGTTGGCGAGCGTGTTCGCCTTGCAGATCGGCTCGGCCCGCGCCACGTAGCCCTCGCGGGTCGGCTCGTCCGCGGCATGGGCGGTGGCCGCGGCGGCAAGCGCCACGACGACCAACGAGGCGATTGACCGAAGCGTTGCCTTCATCGCACCCTGCTCCTGAAGACTACGCCCTGCCGGCGCCCAGCTCGCCCTGCGACGCCCCCGCGCATGCGCCTAACCCACATCAAGCCTCTAGGATTCGCCGCCGTGATCAGCACCAACGAATTCAAGAACGGGTCCCATATCGAGGTCGACGGGACGATCTTCAAGATCCTCGAGTTTCAGCACGTCAAGCCGGGCAAGGGCGGGGCGTTCGTGCGCACGAAGCTGCGCAAGGTCGAGGGCGGGTCGGTGCAGGACAAGACGTTCCGGGCCGGGGAGAAGTTCCGGCCGGTGCGCACCGAGTCGCGCAAGATGCAGTACCTCTACGACTCCGGCGACACCGCCGTCTTCATGGACAGCCGCGACTACGAGCAGATCGAGATCCCGCGCGATGTGGCCGGCGATGCGATGCGGTGGGTGCTGCCCAACGACGAGGTCGACGTGCTCTTCGTCGACGAGCGGCCCAGCGGCGTGCAGGTGGCCGTTGCGATCGACATGAAGGTGGCGCAGACCGAGCCCGGCGTGAAGGGCGACACCGCCTCCGGCGGCGGCAGCAAGCCGGCGACGCTGGAGTCCGGGGTGACGGTCCAGGTGCCGCTCTTCATCGAGGAGGACGAGAGCATCCGGGTCGACACCCGCAGCGGCGAGTACGTCTCGCGAGCGTAGGGCCGCTCGAAGCGCGAGAATAGGTGTTCATGCGCCGATCCGACCAGCGCCGCGACGCCGTCTTCGCCTGCTACCAGCGCGACGTGACCGGGCGCCCGCTCGAGGAGCTGGCCGCCGGGTCGCGTCCCTTCACCCGCGAGCTGGCGGCGGGGGTCGAGGCCCACAGGGACGAGCTCGACGCGATGATCGCCCGCCACGCCAAGGGCTGGGCGCTGGAGCGGATCGCGCCGCTGGAGCGCAACGTGATGCGGGTGGCGCTGTACGAGATCGAGCACAGCGACGACGTGCCCACCGAGGTGGCGATCGACGAGGCGGTCGAGATCGCCAAGGAGTACTGCGGGGCCGACACGCCCGGCTTCGTCAACGGCGTGCTCGGTGCCGCCGCGCGCGAGCGGGAGGAGGTTCGTTGAGCCGCCTGCGCGAGATCGCCGAGCGGCTCGAGGCGGTCGCCCGCGAGCTGGAGGGCTCCGACGCCGGCGACGAGCGCGCCGGGGAGCTGGCGCGCGAGGCGGCGGAGCTGTCCTCCGAGGCGGTCGAGGAGGCGAACCGGCAGATTCGCGAGGCGAGCGCCGAGTGAGCACCGCCACCCGTCGCTGATGTACCCGGAGGATCTGCGCGCCCGGGTCGACGCCGCGCTCGAGCGGCTGCGGTTCTCTGCGGCGCCGGCGACGGCCGGGCTCGAGGAGGCGATGCGCTACTCGCTGCTGGCCGGCGGCAAGCGGGTGCGCCCGGTCCTCGCGCTGGCCACGGCCCGCTCCCTCGGCGCCGACCCCGAGCGCTTCCTGCCGGTCGCCTGCGCGGTCGAGCTGATCCACACCTACTCGCTGATCCACGACGACCTGCCGGCGATGGACGACGACGAGTTGCGCCGCGGCCTACCGACCTCGCACGTCAAGTTCGGCGAAGACGTGGCGATCCTGGCCGGCGACGGACTCTTCGCCGAGGCGGTCCGCCTCGTCTGCGAGCAGCCGGGCGATCCGGCCCGCGTCCTCGCCGCCCTGCGCGAGCTGAGCGCGGCGACCGGGGTCGACGGGATGGTCGGCGGCCAGTACGTCGACGTCGCCGGCGAGGAGACAGACGCCGAGGGCCTGCGCGACCTGCACGTGCTGAAGACGGGCCGGTTGATCGCCGCCAGCGTCGGCGTCGTATTGACCCTTGAGGGACTGGGCAAACCTGAGACAATCCCCTATCGCAGATTCGCCAGCGAGCTGGGCGTGCTCTTCCAGATCGTCGATGACATCCTCGACGTGACCGAGAGCGACGAGCAGCTCGGCAAGCCCCGTGGAAGCGACGAGCGACATGGCAAACTCACCTACGTCAGCCTCTTCGGCCTCGACCGGGCCCGCCGGCTTGCCGCCGACTCGCACGTGAAGGCGACCGAGGCGCTGGCCGGGGCGGAAGGCGAGACGGGCGACCTGAGGCGGATCGCCGACTACATCTTCACCAGGAACGCGTGACAGAGAAGCCGCAGACGCCGCAGAACGGGGACGAGCCCAGCCTGTCCCTGCTGGAACGGATCGACGCCCCGGCCGACCTGCACGAGCTCGATGACAAGCAGCTGCGGCAGGTCGCGCAGGAGATGCGCGCCTACATCATCGACACGATCGGCGAGATCGGCGGCCACTTCGGCGCCAACCTCGGCACCTGCGAGTTGGCCGTGGCTCTGCACAGCCTGCTCGACTCCCCCCGCGACAAGATCCTCTGGGACGTCGGCCACCAGGCCTACCCGCACAAGATCCTCACCGGTCGTCGCGAGGGGCTGCCGACGATCCGCCGGTACAAGGGGCTCGCCCCGTTCTGCTCGATCTTCGAGTCCGAGCACGACATCATGGGCGCCGGCCACGCCTCGACCTCGATCGGCTACGCGGTCGGGCTGAAGGAGGCGATGCGAAAGGGGATCGGCGAGGACGGGAAGGTGGCGGCCGTGATAGGCGACGGGGCGCTGACCGGCGGCGTCGCCTACGAGGCGCTGCACGCCGCCGGCGGCCTCCAGACGCCGCTCGTGATCGTCCTCAACGACAACGGGATGTCGATCTCGCCCAACGTCGGCGCCCTCTCGCGCTACTTCAACCGGGTGCGGCTCAACCCGCGCCTGTTCCATGCCCGCGAGGGGGTCGAGGACCGGCTGACCAAGCTGCCGCTCGGCCTCGGCAGGAGGATCGAACGGCTCGGGCCGGAGATCAAGTCGGCGATCAAGGCCTACTGGGCGCCCGGCCTCTTCTTCGAGGAGCTCGACCTCGCCTACATGGGAGTGATCGACGGCCACGACGTGCATGCCCTGCGCGAGGCCCTGCGCGAGGCCCTCGACGCCAACCGCCCGGTCGTCGTCCACATCCACACCGTGAAGGGGAAGGGTTTCGCCCCCGCCGAGGAGGGTGGCCTGGAGGGGATGGAGAAGTGGCACGCGGCGAAGCCGAACTCGATCGTGAACGGCGCCCCGGCTGCGTCCAAGCCGGTTCCGGTGAAGGAATTCGACGCGCCGGAGTCGATCGCGCCGGAGCGGCTGGAGAAGCCGCCGCCTCCCAGCGCCCCGCCCCAGTACACGCAGGTCTTCGCCAGGGCGATGGTCGCCGAGGCGAAGCGCGACAAGCGGGTGGTCGGGATCACCGCCGCGATGGCGGGGGGGACCGGCCTGCAGAAGCTCGCCGATGAGGTTCCCGGCCAGTACTACGACGTCGGCATCGCCGAGCAGAACGCGGTGCTGCTCGCTTCGGGGCTGGCGATCCAGGGGGCGAAGCCGGTCTGCGCGATCTACTCGACCTTCCTGCAGCGTGCCTACGACCAGATCATCCACGACGTCTGCCTGCAGAAGCTGGACGTCACCTTCGCGATGGACCGGGCGGGGCTGGTCGGCGACGACGGCCCGACCCATCACGGCGCCTTCGACGTCTCCTACCTCCGCCCGATCCCCAACGTCGTCCTGATGGCGCCTCGCGACGAGGCGATGCTGGTCCAGATGCTGCGCACCGCGATCGCCCACGAGGGCCCGGCGGCGCTGCGCTACCCGCGCGGGGCGGCGGAGGGAGTCGAGCTGCCGGTGGAGCCGGAGGAGATCCCGATCGGGACCGGCGAGCTGCTGGCCAGCGGCGCGCGGGTGGCGCTGCTCGGCTACGGCTACGGGGTGGCGATGGCGCTGCAGGCGGCCGAGATCCTCGCCGGCCACGACCTCGAGCCGACCGTCGCCGACGCCCGCTTCGCGAAGCCGCTCGACGCAGAGCTGCTGGAGCGCCTCGCGCTCGGCCACGACCTGGTGGTGACGGTCGAGGAGAACGTGCTGCCGGGCGGTTTCGGCTCAGCCGTCCTCGAGCACCTCGAGGACGCCTTCGCCGACCGCCCGGGCGAGCGGGCCCGCCTCCTGCGGATCGGCCTCCCCGACCGCTACGTCACCCACGGCAAGCCGGCGCTGCTGCGTGAGGAGGCCGGCCTGACCGGCGAGTCGGTGGCGGAGCGGGTGCTGGCGGCGCTGCGTTCCCCGCAGACCGTCGCCGTCTAGCCGCCGCCGCGAGCTTGAACCAATGCGCTCAATCGGGTAGCCTGTTTGCCGTCTCCTCGGTGGCAGCGGAGTCGTCCGGCAGTTGAGCGGAGCGCTTCCGGGGTTACTACGGGGAGAGGAGACATGTGCCTCTGTATAAGCGGATCCGGCAGGCAGACGGACCGCTGCCCGAAACCGGCGAGCAGGCCGGGCGCGCCCGGATGAATGCGCGGGAAATCTCAAGTGGGATAGCGTTTGCCCACGATGAAAATCGACGCGGTCATCCCCTGCCGGTACGTAGAGGTCAACGACAACCTGGCGACGATCGTCGGCGCCGGGACCGACACGTTCTGGATCTCCGAGGAGCCGTGGTTCGTCGAGCACCTGCTCCCTCTGCACGTGGCGCACGGCCCACCGGCGGGTTAGTCGCTGAACCCGATCGGCGGTGATCAACTGCGCCCGGCGGCGGCTCCTCCGTAGACCGCCCCCGGCTTCGCCCCCCTCGCCACCTGCACGTTGCTGCGGCCCTCGCCCCGCTCGCCCTCAGACCACCCAGCAGCACGCTCCCTACCGGGATGGTCCAGCTGGCCTTGGTTGCGATCAGAGGCGCGATCGATGCCTCGCCCGTACATGGTCCGTGGCTTTCAGTTCGGAGCGCACCGAGGAGGTCGACTGCTCACGGCGCGCGGCAAGCGCCCAGAGCGCGAAGCCAAGCGCCGAAAGAGCAGCGAAGGCGGCGACGAGCGAGCCGGTGCGATCGGCGAAGAAGTTGGCGAGCGCAGTCGAGATCCGCTGGCTGGTGGTCACGAGCACTGTCCCGGTCGAGCCGCTGTCGAGGAGCAGCGGCAGCCAGTAGACGAGCAGGTAGGCGCCGGAGAGGGCGAGCAGCCCGCCGGCGATGCGGTTGACCACCGGCAGCGCGCGGCGCAGGGCCCGGACCAGCGCCCCCCGCGCCAGGGCGGCGGAGACCGAGAGGGCGACGAGCACCGTCGCCGCCCCGGCCGCGTAAGAGGCGAAGACGGCAGCCATCCCGACGGGGTTGCCGATCGCGCTCGCCTGGCCGACGACGATGAGGAAGATCGCAAGAGTGCAGGAGAGGGAGGCCAGGGCGTAGGCGACCCCGAAGGCGGCGACGCGGCGGTAGCCGCGCAGGCCGTCGCCACCGACCCGGACGCGACCGGCCGCGCTCAGGCCAATGTGGCGCCCGGCGAGCATCGCCAGGCCGAGGGCGAGGAGCAGGACGCCGATCGCCGCCGCGACCCAGGGGACGACCTCGAGCAGCTCGCGGATCCCGATCGAGACGACGATCCCCGAGACGACGAAGACCGAGGCGAAGGCGGCCGAGAGGACGAGGCCGACGGCGAAGCCGCTCGTTGCCCGGGC
>VRUE01000125.1 GCA_019456285.1 Solirubrobacterales bacterium
AAATGACCGCTGCAATTACAAGTCCGATGTCGCCCGCATGGAGCTGGGCGAGCACAATCCCAGCGTCGAGCGGCTGATCCGGGTCGCGAGCGGCCTCGACATCGAGCTGATGATCGACATCCGGCCCAAGGACAAGCAGGCGAAGCTGCCCAGGAAGCGGGCGCTCGAAGCCACCTCGTACGCCTCCGGCGATTGCGAGATCGTCCTCGCGACGGCGTAGCCGCCCGCCGGTCCATTCGCCGGTCCAATTTGTGCGGGAGCGCATCATCATCTGCACGCGGAGCGGCTCAGAGGTCCATCTCAGATGAGTAGTGCCACGGGGTTATGCCGTGTAGCAGACAAGCGAGCGGCTGGGACGGCCGAGGTGGTGGTTGAGCGCCACCGCGTCCGCCTCGCGATGCGTGCGCTTCGTCCGTGATTGGCCGGCGGTTTCCGATTGGATTTTGCGGTCTTTTGCGCACCCATTGCACCCGGGGCGTTAGGGAACCCCGGCTGTCTGTGAAATCGGCTGCGTCTGCTCAACAGAGGAATGACGCGAGAAGTCGTGCAGGGCTCTCGCGGTCCTACATGCAGATTCCGCAGGTACGGATGCTAATATGTCCCGCAGAAGGGGCTGTTTATGCGAGCCAAGACCAAATTCCGGACCAGCGCAGAGCTATTCAGTCGCCGCGAGGCGGCGCTGCTCGCAGGCGTTCCACTGAAAGCCGTCGACAAGGCGATCGAGGAAAAGGTCGTCAGAGCTCGTCGGTCAGGAGGTGCCGGCACTCTTCTCGACGCCGACGACGTGATGGCGCTCGCGGTCATCGGCAAGGCGGGGTTTCCGCTGCGGTCGCAGGCGAAGCGGAAGATCAGGCGTTGGCTCCAGGAGGTGCAGCCATACGCATCTTCGAAAAAGCCAGAGCTTCAGCTGAGCGACGTGGTCGTCATTCGGCTTGATCCTGCGTTCCGGGACGCTTTCAAGCAGCTGAGTAGCTATCGGGAAGGGCGACAGCGCTTCATCGAATCGAATGCAGAGATCAGGCGGGGGGAACCGGTGATATCTGGCACGCGCCTTCCGGTTCGCGCCGTCGCGGAGCGGGTGAAGGGTGGGGAAACGATCGATGACCTGATCGAGGACTACCCCACGGTTCCCCGCAAGGCATTCGAAGCGGCTTTGATCTACGCGCAGGCACATCCTCGTCGAGGCCGACCAGCTCGGCCCTGGCGAGATGCTTGATGAAGTTCTTCGTCGACGAGGATCTCTCGCCCGCCTTGGTTTCAGAGTGCCACAAGGCTGGCTACGACGCCACCTGTAGCCGCGACCGCGACAAGCTTGGGGTCGGCGATCGGGCAGTGGCCGAGTTCTGCATGGAGGAGGATCGAATCCTTGTTACGAACAACGCCAGCGACTTTCTTGCTCTGGCGGATGAGGCAGGCTTGCATCCTGGATTGGTCGTGATGCCGCTTGCGACGAGGAGCGAAGAGTGTGCGTGGATGATTGCGGTGATCCGAAGTATCGAGGAAGAGGCGAAAACAGCCTCCCAAGGGCCGGCAGCGATGATGACCAATCGGCTGGTCGAGATCGATGACGCCTGCAACTGCTACCACTACGACTATCCGTAGCGCCAGAATTTGTAACCGCGCTTGTGGTCCAGGCGGTCGCCGGTTCGAATCCGGTCGCTCACCCCTCAGGAAGCCCCGGTCGCCCTACACCCGTCCAGAAGCCCATGGA
>VRUE01000126.1 GCA_019456285.1 Solirubrobacterales bacterium
GAAAAACAACACAACATATAACAAACTATTGAGCGAAGCGGATGATTTTTTTGCCATAGCGCGCAAAGAGTATGCAGTGGGCAAAAAAAAGAAACTTGACAAAAGCATCCGCCAGGGAGCCGAAAAGGCGTGGAACGCCTCAGTGCAGGCAACCAAAGCGCTTGCCATTAAAATAAAAGGTAAAATTCCCAGAAGCTACAATGCTCAAAGACAATTTTTATATGAACTAAGAAAGCATAACCAAAATAAAATAAACGGATACCTGTTAACCGCTTTTAAAGGATTTGCCAGCCGGCTTCACGGTGAATGTTTCTATCACGGTGAATATGACTTCCAAGACCTTGAGCAGGATTTTGAAGAGGTTAAACATTATATTGACGAAATAAAAAAGATGGAAGATGCAATCTCTGATAACCTAGGAAAGAAAATATCCATGGCAAACGAACCGGAAACAAGGTATAAAAAGACAAAAAACATAACTAAACTCTTTATGTCATGGTATTATATAATTAAAAATAAAGGCAAATGACTATGAAACCGATACAAAAAGTAATTATTGAATCCTTGGATGGCAATACCAAAACAGTGGAGGCGCTTTTCGATAGGGGTTCATTTTATAATATTATCAGGAAGGATACTCTTCCGGAAACAAAAAATATTTATTATACTGTATTTATAGCTATTTGGGGTTTCTTGTTAATTAAAAATAACTGATGGAATTACTAATATTATACGTCATTTTAGGGGTAATTAGCATTATTGGTATTATTGTAACTTTAATTTATGACAAAAGAAAAGCCAAAGTGAAAGATTGATTAACTTATGGAATTACTTGTTTTATACACGGTTCTTATTATTATTGCAGCAATTTTATTTATTATGGATAAATTTAAACCCTTTGGCTATAACTTACGTAATACTACGTAGGTAAAAATAAAAAAATAGTTGCATAAAATGCAAATCCAAGAAAATGAGCGTGAATAAATTGTACTTTTTAAAGAAAAAAACTGATAAATTAGGTGGTATTTGAAAAATAATTACAAAAAAACCTGACTTTTAAATTTTGATGCCCTATATTTCGTTTTTATTTAATAAAGTTCATATAAAAATTTTAGCATTATGAGTATTATAACAAAAAATATAATTCTTGAGGGTTCAAAAGGTAAGGAACAAACCAATACTTTGTTTGACGGTGGAGCGAGTCATTCGTGCATTCAGAAGAATATTGCTGAGAAACTCGCTATTTTAGAAACTTTGCCAGAAATGCGGGAATTTGGTACAGCCGATGAAAAAACTAAACTAGAGGTTACACAACGTATAAGCATAGACTTTTTTCTCAATGGCGACCGGTTTTCTGATGAGTTTTTCGTTATCGAAGGGTTATCAGAAAAAGCAATTATTGGCGCCTCAACCATGCAAAAATGGCGCATGAAGCTTGATTATGAAAATGACGATGTCATTTACGATCCAAAAATAACCAGGTTGAGAATATGACAAAAAACAACTTGACACAAAAAAAATATTTGCATAAAATGAAAATCCAGGAAAATGAGCGTGAATAAATGGTACTTTTAAAAAAAAACTGATAAATTAGATGGAATCAACTTTAGATATTATTTTAGCTATTATTGTTTTAGCAACTATGGATGTTATGAATGAAATAAGTCCTTATTT
>VRUE01000127.1 GCA_019456285.1 Solirubrobacterales bacterium
ACCTTGAAAATTTAGGTGGGTTTCAACTTGCATTTGTTATTCGTCCAAATTTTGTTTATACACCTTATAATAATGATCTCGCCATAAATACCGTACCATATTATTCTTCAATTCCAGAAAGCCAGGTAGTTCCTATTACCTTTGAAGGCAGGGTTGCCAATAATGGCGCTAACGCTCAAAGCAACGTTGTTCTGAATGTTAATATTACGGGAAGTGGTACTTTTTCCGGATCCAGCGCTGCACTTACTTCATTAGCATCAGGCGCTGATTCATTAGTAACGATGACTTCATCTTTCACGCCTTCACCAGGTGGCAGCTACAAAATGGACTTTACCTTAACTCAAACACAGGCAGAAGAATTCCCACCTGATAATTCAGACTCAGCATTTTTTGTAGTATCCGATTCTGTATATGCAAGAGATAACGGGGTTTACACGGGAGCTGGTCTTTGGAACGGAGCAGGGAATAGTTACGAAGCCGGCAATGTTTTTGAAATAATTAATTCGCAGGGCGCAGCATCTGTCTCTGTTTTCTTACATGCAGCTACTACTGCAGGCAGCGCCATTAAAGCCTTTCTATATGATGGTTTCTTAACACCTGTTGATTCTTCGGCCAGCTATACAATTATTCAAGCCGATATTGCCACAGGATTTATTACTTTACCATTTCTAAATATACCAACCCTGGCGCCTGATTTTTACCTGGCAGTAATTGCTCAGCCCAATTTTGGCGATACTGTTGCCTTTGCTACAGGAAGTGATATTGATCAACCATTAGGTACATCATTCCTAAGAGATACAGCCGGCACCGGCACCTGGTATTTACTCTTTTCAACTCCTTTTGTAAGATTAAATGTTGTTGATGCTTGTCCAACGCTTGCTTTGAGTCCTTCATCTTTTATATGTGATGGGGATACCACCACATTAACTGCCGCTGGGGGATTTACATCCTATACATGGTCACCTTCAGCAAGCTTAAGCTCACCTACAGGCTCCTCTGTGAATGCATTTCCTGCAGTTACTACCCCCTATACCGTAATAGCAGCCGTTGCAGGTTGTGCGGATGATACCGGTTATGTTACTGTTACAATAAATGCCAATCCAATCGTAACGGTTACACCTCCAGGCGATACATTATGTTCTGGAGGATCTACGATGCTTATTGCAAATGGAGCTGACAATTATTTCTGGTCACCATCTACGGGTCTGGATACTAATTCAGGTGATACTGTTATTGCTGCACCGGTTTCCACAACCACCTATACTGTGACGGGCATTGCCTCAAATTTCTGCGAAGATCAGGATGTTGTTACTGTGACTGTAAATGCTACGCCTGCTGTACCAACAGCAGGAACTGACGCAACTTATTGTGATGTTGATACAGCTTCTGCTGCTGACCTCACTGCGACAGGAACTAATATTGAATGGTTCGATGATATAGGTTTAACCAATTTGGTTGGTACAGGTTCTACCTTTAACCCATCCCTTGCTGTTGGCACAAACAATTTTTATGTAACACAGACAGTTAGCGGCTGTCAAAGTCCTTATAGTTTGGTAGTTATCACTGTAGATAACTCACCCACTATATCTGCTGCCGGCCTGGATCAGAATATTTGTAATGCAACTACAACTGCGCTTGCAGGTAATACTGCAACGGTGGGTACAGGAG
>VRUE01000128.1 GCA_019456285.1 Solirubrobacterales bacterium
CTGTGGCTGAACAGCCATTTGTATCTGTGATTTGTACTATATAAGTGGCTGTTGAATCAACTGTTATGGTTGGTGTGTTTTCTCCGGTTGACCAGTCATAGCTTGAAAAACCTGCACTCGCATCAAGCGTTATTGAACAAACATTACAAATCGTAGTATCTCCATCGAGATTAACAGTTGGTAATGAATTAACTATTAAGGTTGTAGAAATTACGCTGTCGCAATTATTAACAGAGATTAAGCTGTCATAATATGTTCCTGCTGTTGTACGGAAAATGCTGAATATCATTATGCTGTCGCCATCGCAGATAGTTGTATCTGGTGTGCTGGTGGAATAGGTTGGGTTTACTGTAAGTACTGTTAAATGAACACTGTCGCAACCGTTTATGGTGGTTGAGCTATCGTAGTATGTTCCTGCGACACTTCTGAAAGCGCTGTAGATGGTGATGCTGTCCCCATCGCAAATAGCTATGGCAGGGTCAGTGAAATTGTAAATTGGATTAACGGTAATATACCCCGCCATAGTTATCGTACTATCCGTAGAACAACCCAATGCTGTTAATGTAACATCAAAAGTACCGGCTGAATTGTAAGTAACTACCGGATTTTGAATCGTAGTATCAGGTGTTGTTCCTCCGGGGAACGACCAGTTAAAACCGGTGGCGTCTGTAGATGTGTTATTGAATGTGATACTATCACCTTCACATACATTTGTACTTGATGTAAAGCTTGCAACAGGACCGGCAGCACTTAGTTGAACCGAAACGGTTGTGGAGTCCACGCATCCTGATGCGTTTGTTCCTGCTACTGTGTAAGTAGTGTTGGCAGAAGGGAAAGCCAACACCGTATCACCTGTCGTAGTATTTAAACCTGTTGCGGGTGACCATGTATAGCTAACCGCTCCGCTTGCAACTAACATTACAGTGTCTCCATAATTGCACACTACCCCCGGAGATGGTGTTATAGAAATAACAGGGAGTGGATTAACTATTAAGGTTGTGGCAATTACGCTATCACAACTGTTTATAGTTGTTAGAGTATCATAATAAATTCCGGCAGTTGTGCGATAAATACTAAATATTAAGGCGCTATCGCCATCACAAACTGTATCATTCGGTGTGTTGATGGAATAAGTTGGGTTTATTGAAAGCACTGTTGAATGCACACTATCACAGCCGTTAATAGTAGTTAAGCTGTCAAAATACGTTCCCGCGACACTTCTGAATATCCCGTAGATGGATACGCTGTCACCATTACATATAGCAATATCGGTGTCAGTGATGTTGTAGTTTGGGTTTACGGTAAGGACTGTTGAATGTATGCTGTCGCAGCCGTTTGTTGTTGCAGCGCCAGAACTATCGTATCCTATAATATAGTATAAGGTGTTTGATATATTTATATCATTCCATTCTCCTGCTATTCCATAAGGCCAATTGTCTAATGCAATCGCTGCACCATCCTGACTAGAAAGGAAATCATCAGGTTCATAAGGATCCCCAAATAAGTCGTCCCCCCAGTTTTGATACATCCCACCAACAGCGCTGCCACCTCCTGAGCCAGCGTTTCCCTGACCATTCCAGAAATTAGTTCCTATACTATCATTATCCCCATCCCAAATCCAGGTTCCTTCTGCACTTTTGTCAGTTGCAC
>VRUE01000026.1:0-3714 GCA_019456285.1 Solirubrobacterales bacterium
GTCTGCGAGGTGCAGCAGCACCTCGGCGACGACCGGGTGCGCACGGTGGCGATGGACGCGACCGACGGCCTGCAGCGAGGCGACAGGGTGGTCGACACCGGCGGGCCGATCACGGTCCCGGTCGGCGACGCGACCCTGGGCCGCATCTTCAACCTGCTCGGCGAGCCGATCGACGGGGGCGAGCCGGTGCAGACCGAGGAGCGCTGGCCGATCCACCGCCCGGCGCCCAACGTCGAGGACCTCTCCCTCACCCAGGAGATCCTCGAGACGGGGATCAAGGTGATCGACCTGCTGGCGCCCTACGCGAAGGGCGGCAAGGTCGGGCTGTTCGGCGGCGCCGGGGTCGGCAAGACGGTGCTGATCCAGGAGCTGATCCGCAGCATCGCCGAGGAGCACGAGGGCCTCTCCGCCTTCTGCGGGGTGGGGGAGCGCTCGCGCGAGGGCAACGACCTCTGGCTCGAGATGAAAGAGTCGGGCGTGATCGACAAGACGATGCTCGTCTTCGGCCAGATGAACGAGCCGCCGGGGGCGCGCCTGCGGGTGGCGCTGTCGGGCCTGACGATGGCCGAGTACTACCGCGAGCAGGGCGGCCAGGACGTGCTGCTGTTCATCGACAACATCTTCCGCTTCGTGCAGGCGGGATCCGAGGTCTCGGCGCTGCTCGGCCGGATGCCCTCGGCGGTCGGCTACCAGCCGACCCTGGAGACGGAGATGGGCGGCCTGCAGGAGCGGATCACCTCGACCGCGCGCGGCTCGGTCACCTCGGTGCAGGCGATCTACGTCCCCGCCGACGACCTCACCGACCCGGCGCCGGCCTCCGTGTTCGCCCACCTCAACGCGACCACGGTGCTCTCGCGGGCGATCTCCGAGAAGGGGATCTACCCGGCGGTCGACCCACTCGACTCGACCTCGACGATCCTCAAGCCGGAGATCCTCGGCGAGGACCACTACCGCACCGCGACCGAGGTCCAGGAGGTCCTGCAGCGCTACAAGGAGCTGCAGGACATCATCGCGATCCTCGGCATCGACGAGCTCTCCGACGAGGACAAGCAGACGGTCTCGCGGGCGCGCAAGATCGAGCGCTTCCTCTCGCAGCCGTTCTTCGTCGCCGAGCAGTTCACCGGGCGCGGCGGCGAGTACGTGCCGGTCGCCGAGACGGTGCGCGGCTTCCGCGAGATCCTCGACGGCGAGCACGACGAGCTGCCCGAGGGCGCCTTCTACATGAAGGGCTCGATCGACCAGGTGACCGCCGACGCCGGGGCGGCCGCGGCCGCATAGGGAGTCAGCCTTGGCCGGCCGGCACAGCTTCGACGTCGAGGTCCTCACCCCCGAGGGGGAGGTCTTCAGCGGTGAGGTTCGCCAGGTCTCGACCCGCACCGCGGTCGGCGAGATCGGCATCCTCGCCAACCACGCGCCGCTGCTGGCGGCGCTGCGACCGGCCGAGCTGCGGCTGCACATCGACGACTCGGAGACGAGGCGCTACGCGCAGGCGCACGGCTGGCTGCAGGTATTCGGCAACCACGCCAGGCTGCTGGTCGAGGAGGCGATCGCACCCGAGGAGCTCGACGTCGCGGCGCTGAAGGAGCAGCTCGCCGACGCCGAGCAGCGCCTCGCCGAGTCCGAGGAGGGCAGCGGGGCCCGGGGGCGGGCGGAGAAAGACCGCGATCGGGCCGAGGCCTTCCTCGCCATCGCCGCTGAATGAGCGGGGAGCTGGTAGCCCTCGCCACCCGGCTGATCGGCTACGACACCTCGGAGCCGGAGGCGGTCCTGGAGGCCGCCGGCTTCGTCAAGGGCTGGCTGGAGGCGCGCGGGATCGAGGCCTCCCACGACGAGGTGCGCGGCCTGCCGGTGATGCGGGCCGAGGTGGGGTCGGCAGAGGCGCCGACCGTCATCCTGCACGGCCACCTCGACGTGGTGCCGGGGCGGCCGGGGCAGTTCGACCCGCGGGTCGAGGGCGACCGCCTCTACGGGCGCGGCGCCTACGACATGAAGGGGGCGCTGGCGGTGATGCTGCTCACCACGGCCGCGATGCGCGACCAGGACCGGGTTCGGGTGCGGTTGGGGATCGTCGGCGACGAGGAGTCCGAGGAGGGGGCCGAGCGCGGCAGCGACCACCTCGTCGATGGCGGCTTCCTCGGCGACTTCGCGATCACCGGCGAGCCGACCGATCTCCAGATCGGGGTCGAGGCGAAGGGGGTGCTGGCGCTGCGGCTGGAGGTGAGCGGCGTCGCCGCGCACAGTGCCACCCCGTGGCTGGGAGACAACGCGGTGCTGAAGGCACTCGACGTTTTTCGCAGCATCGAGTCGCTACCGTTCACCCGGCACAGTTCCGAGCTGTTCGACCGCCCCTCGGTCAACCTCGGCCGGATCTGGGGCGGGGACGCGCTCAACAAGGTGCCCGACCGATGCGCGATCGACGTCGACATCCGCTACCTGCCCGACCAGGACCCGGCCTCCCTGCTCGACCAGGTGCGCGGCCTTCCCGACACCGAGGTGACGCCGCTCTTCACCCGGCCGCCGGCGGTGGTCGACCGCGACTTGGCCTTCGTGCGGGCGCTGCGCGAGGCGGCGGCCGCGCACCACGACGGCGAGCCGATGAGCGTCGGGCGCGACGGCGCCTCCGATGCGGTCTCCTTCCTGCGGGTCGGGGTGCCGGCGGTCGAGTTCGGCCCGGTGGGGGAGGGGCACCACGGCCCGGGGGAGTGGGTCTCGATCTCCTCGCTGGAGACCTACCGGCAGACGCTCGACTCCTTCCTGCGGGCGATCCCGGATCGCGACCGCGATGATTGAGCCCGTCTTCAAGAAGCCGCCGCCCTCGGGCGACCACGAGCCGCCGCCGCAGCCGCAGCGCTACTGGTGGCGCTTCACTCTCGCTTCCGTGGTGATCGTCACCGCCACCGCGGCGGTGACGGCGGCCAGCATCCTCCTCTACGTGGGCAGCATCGCCAACGCCCTCTCGCACAACGACGTGCTCCGGAACAAGGTCGACCGCGTCCTCGCGCGGACCCAGGGCGGCGAGCCGGAGAACATCCTCATCGTCGGCTCCGACAAACGGGCGAGCGCCCCGGGCGACCCGGGTCGCTCCGACACGACGATCCTGCTGCGCCTCGACCCCGACCGCAACGCGATCGCGCTGATGTCGATCCCCCGCGACCTCAAGGTCTTCATCCCCGGCTACGGGACCGACAGGTTCAACGCCGCCTACGCCTACGGCGGGCCGAAGCTGACCCTGCGCGTCGTCAAGGAGCTGACCGGGCTGCGGGTCAACCACATAGTCAACGTCGACTTCCTCGGCTTCGTGCGCGCCGTCCACGCGATCGGCTGCGTCTACGTCGACGTCGACCGCCGCTACTACCACTCCAACGTGGGGGTGCCGGTATCCGAGCAGTACGCGGAGATCGACGTCCAGCCCGGCTACCAGCTCCTCTGCGGGAAGAAAGCCCTGCAGTACGTGCGCTTCCGCCATACCGACACCGACCTGGTCCGCGCCGCGCGTCAGCAGGAGTTCCTCAGTGCGGCGCGCCAGCGGGTGCCGATCTCGAAGTTGGTGCTCGGCCAGAACGACCTGATCGACATCTTCACCCGCTACACGACCTCCGACATCAGCGACACCGAGACGATGCTGCAGGTGCTGAAGCTGTTCATCGCCTCGCGCAACGCGGCGATCAACGAGGTCAACTTCCCGGCGACGCTGGGCCCGAGCTTCGTCTACGC
>VRUE01000026.1:3814-9091 GCA_019456285.1 Solirubrobacterales bacterium
CTGTTCATCGCCTCGCGCAACGCGGCGATCAACGAGGTCAACTTCCCGGCGACGCTGGGCCCGAGCTTCGTCTACGCGTCGCCGAGCGCGATCCGGAGAGCGGTCGACAGGTTCCTCGGGATCGAAGCAAGCGGCGGGCCGCGCGGCTCCCTCGACAAGGCGGATGGGAAGCTGCAGAAGAAG
Source organism: Solirubrobacterales bacterium (assembly GCA_019456285.1). Classification (GTDB taxonomy): domain Bacteria; phylum Actinomycetota; class Thermoleophilia; order Solirubrobacterales; family 70-9; genus VRUE01. Next base: position 3,998 of record VRUE01000026.1, read on the forward strand.
AGGGGGGGGAAGGAGGGCCGGCGCAAGGGCAAGCCGAAGCCCCGCCTGGCGACGAAGCCGCCCGGCAGCGATGGGCTGGCGCCGGCCGCCGAAGCCGGTGAGCTGGAGGCGAAGACGGTGGCCCGCAAGGTCGGCCACGGCTTCCCGGTCTTCCACCCGGCCCGGCTGCCCCCCGGGACGGGCTACGTGCCAAGCTCGACCTACTACCGCGTGGAAGACCCCCGCGTGTACCACTTCAAGGACACCGACGGCAACCGCCACGGCGCCTACCGGATGGTGCTCACCCTGGATCTGCCGGACGGCATCCACTACTTCGGGGTGCAGGGGATCCAGGGCTGGTCGGACCCGCCGATTCTCAGCAACCCCAGCCTGACCAAGACGATTCGCGGTCGCGAGTACGACATCTTCGTGGACGGGGACCGCGTCAAGATGATCGCCTGGCACCGCGGCGACAACACCTACTGGGTGTCGAACAGCCTGCTGCAGGTGCTCACCAACGATCAGATGGTCGGGATCGCACGCTCGGCCAAGGTGATGATTCCGAACAAGAAGCCCAAGAAGCGGGGGAGGGCGCGGCGATGACGGGAGACAGAGAGCCGATCGGCGTGGTCGGGGTCGGCTGGGTCGGGCTGGTCACCGCCGCCTGCTTTGCCGAGCTTGGCCACCGCGTGGTGGCGCGCGAGATCGTCCCCGAGAAGGTGGAGGCGCTGTCGCGCGGCGAGACGACGATCCACGAGCCGGGGCTGGACGAGCTGCTGGCGCGCAACGCCGAGCGTCTCGCCTTCACCACCGATATGGGCGAGCTGCTCGACGCGGCCCGGCTCCTCTTCGTCTGCGTCGACACGCCACCGACCCGCTCGGGCGACGCGGACCTGTCCCGGGTCCGCTCGGTGGTCGGGGAGCTGCGCGCCGACGGCGACCACGTGCTGATCATGAAGAGCACCGTGCCGGCGGGGACCGGCGAGACGATCCGCCGCGACCTGCCCGGCGTCCCCTACGTCTCCTGTCCCGAGTTCCTCAAGGAGGGCGCCGCGGTCGCCGACTTCCTGCACCCCGATCGGGTGGTGATCGGCGCCGACCACGGCGACGGAGAGGCCGCCGCCGCCGTGGCCGGCCTCTACGAGCCGCTGGGCGGCGAGATCGTCCGCACCGACGTGACCAGCGCCGAGATGATCAAGCTCGCTTCCAACGCCTTCCTCGCCACCAAGATCTCCTTCATCAACGAGATCGCCAACGTCTGCGAGGAAGTCGGCGCCGACGTCTCCGAGGTGGCGCACGGGATGGGCCTCGACAACCGGATCGGCCCCTCCTTCCTGCGGGCGGGGATCGGCTATGGGGGCTCCTGCTTCCCGAAGGATGTGAGCGCGCTGAAGATGCTGGCCGGCAACACCGGATACCACTTCCAGCTCCTCAACGCGGTTATCGAGGTGAACGAGCTGCAGAAGCGGCGGGTGGTCGGCAAGCTGCAGGCGCACCTGGGCTCGCTGGCCGGTCGCCGGGTGGCGCTGCTGGGCCTCGCCTTCAAGCCCGACACCGACGACATGCGCGAGGCCTCGAGCCTGGTGCTGGCGGCGCGGCTGCAGGGGGAGGGGGCCGAGGTGGCCGCCTACGACCCGGTGGCGGAGCGCCCAGCGCGGGAGCTGCTGGACTCGGTCGAGCTGCGCGGCTCGGCGCTGGAGGCGCTCGACGGCGCCGACGCCGCGGTGCTGGTCACCGAGTGGCCGGAGTTCGCCGAGCTGGACTGGGCGGCGGCGGCGGAGCGGATGGCGCGGCCGCTGATCGTCGACGGGCGCAACTTCCTCGACCCCGAGAGACTGCGAGCGGCTGGCTTCGAGTACGAGGGAATCGGCCGCCCGTGACGCGCCTGGCCGGCGCATATCTGTGTCCTCGGTCGCTCACGTGCGGAGAGCACGCTTCGCTCCCTGCGTCCTTGATCTGCTTGGCCAGGCGCACCACGGGTGCTGATTAGGTGCAGGCGATTGTGTTGGTCGGTGGAGAGGGGACGCGGTTGAGACCGCTCACGGAGTGGATCCCGAAGCCGGCACTGACCCTGGTCGACCGGCCCTTCCTCGCCTACATGATCGAGTGGCTGGCGGGGCACGGGGTGACCGAGGTCGTCCTCGCCTGCGGCTTCCTGCCGGACGTGCTGCGCGCGGCGCTGGCGGGGGAGGAGGAGCGCGCCGGGGCGAAGATCCGCTACGTGGTCGAGCCCGAGCCGCTGGGCACCGCGGGGGCGATCCGCTTTGCCGCCGAGGAGCTCGGCGAGGACCTCGACGACCGCTTCCTCGCCCTCAACGGGGACGTCCTCACCGACCTCGACCTGGCCGCGCTGCTGCGCGCCCACGCGGAGCGGGGCACGACGGCGACGATCGCGCTGCACCCGGTCGAGGACTCCTCCGCCTACGGGCTGGTTCGTAGCGGCGAGGGGGGTGAGGTGCTGGAGTTCCTGGAGAAGACCGGGGAGCGGGCGCCCGGTGAGGTCAACGCCGGGATCTACGTCCTGGAGCGCTCGGTGCTGGACCTGATCCCGCCCGGGGAGAGCGTCTCGATCGAGCGCGACGTCTTCCCGCGGCTGGTCGGCGACGGCCTGCAGGCGCTGCGGCTCGACGGCTACTGGATGGACATCGGCACGCCGGAGCGCTACCTGCGGGCGAGCTGGGACATCCTCGAGGGGAGGGTGGAGACGCGGGTCGGGCCCACCGCGCCGGGGATTCTCGTCGCTGCGGATGCGAATGTGGCGGAGAGCGCGACGGTCGGCCCGCGCGCGGTGCTCGGCCCCGGCTGCCGGGTCAGGTCCGGGGCGGAGGTTCGCGAGTCGGTCCTGCTCGACGGCTGCGTTGTCGGCGAGAACGCCCACGTCGCCGGTTCGATCCTCTCGCCCGGCGTCGAGGTGGCGCCCGGCGCGATCCTCGGCGGCGCCGTGGTCGGCCGGGATGAAAGAGTCCCGGCTGGATGACCGGCCCGTGACCATGCTCGACGACATCCTCGCCGTCCCTGACCACCTCCGCGACGCGCTGTGGCGGATCGAGTCCGCCGGGCTGGAGGCGGCCGACGCCGCCGGCCTGATGGTCTGCGGGATGGGCGGCTCGGCGATCGGGGGCGATCTCGCCGCCGCGGCGCTCGGCGACCGCCTCACCCGGCCGCTGCTGACCGTGCGTGGCTACGAGCTGCCGAGCTGGACGACGCCGGAGTGGACGGTGCTCTGCTCCAGCTACTCGGGTGAGACCGAGGAGACGCTGGCCTGCTTCGCCGCCGCCGCGGCGCTCGGCGCCCGCCGCATCGTGGTCAGCACCGGCGGCGCTCTGGTCGAGGCGGCGCGGCAGGCCGGCGTGCCCGTGGTCGGCCCGCCGGGCAACCTCCTCGCGCCGCGCGCCGCGGTCGCCTACGTGTTCGCCGCGGCCGCCGAGGTCGCCGCCCTGTCCGGCGCGGCGCCGCGCATTCACACCGAGATCGACGCCGCCGCGGCGTTCCTGGAAGAGCGGTCGGACGATCTTCAGGACCGCGCTGCCGAGATCGCCGCCCGGCTGGATGGGACGCTTCCGGTCGTCTGCGGCGCTGACCTCACCGCCTCGGTCGCCCAGCGCTGGAAGACCCAGGTCAACGAGAACGCGAAGCTGCCCGCCTTCTTCTCGCAGCTGCCCGAGGCCGACCACAACGAGCTCTGCGGCTGGGTCGGCGCGCCGGCCAGCGGCGCCAGGCTCGCCGCGGTCCTGATCGAGGACGCCGACCAGCACCCGCGCCAGCGCCGCCGCTTCGAGCTGACCGCCGCCGCGATCGCCGCCGACGGCGCGGCAGTCGTGCGAGTGGAGACGGAGGGAGAGACCCGGGTCGCCCGGATGCTCTGGGCTGTGATGCTCGGCGACCTCGTCTCGCTGAGCCTCGCCGAGGCGCGCGGCGTCGACCCGATCCCGATCGAGGCAATCGACGCCCTCAAGGCCGCCCTGGGCCGTCCCTAGTCAGATGAATGATTCCAATTCCCGCACCCACGGATGACGCGCCTGGCGCGGCGCTGGATCGGCACCCACGCCCTCGTGCGTAGCGCTGCTACGCGCCGCGGCCGCGTGCACCGCCCAGCTTGGCCAGTCGCGCCCCCGCGGGCACGTTAATTGGGAATCAGTCATCTAGCGTGGAACTACGCCGCGCGCCGGCATCTACCGGGAGCTTGCCGATGCCCCCGACCTCGGTGCCTACCTGGCGAATGACGCGCCGCGAGACGACGAGGAGATCCTATCGGCCTGCCCGAGAAGATCGACGCGATTCGCGAGGCGCGCCCCTGGGAGGAGCGCGGAGCCCCCGGGCCTATGTACAACACCACTAGGTGTATAGTGGTGTTATGAGCAGGACGCAGGTCTATCTGGGCGAGGATGAGCTGGAGCTCCTCGAGCGCGCCTCGCACGACACGGGGGCATCCCGCTCGGAGCTGATCCGCCGCGCGGTCCGTGCCACCTTCGGCGAGCAGGGCAGGGACGAGAGGCTTCGCGCCCTCAAGGCCAGCGCCGGTTCTTGGCGGGGACGGCGCGCCAGCGGCGCGGAGTACGTCGATGCGCTGCGCAGCGGCGACCTCAACGAGTGCCTGGCCAAGCTCGGCGTCAAGTGAAGCTGCTGGACACCAGCGTGGCGATCGACCACCTGCGCGGGTCGCCGCCCGCGGTCGATCTCCTCAGCGGGTTGATCGATGCCGAAGAATCCCTCCTCGCCAGCGAGGTCGTGCGCTTCGAGCTGCTGGCGAGCGTGCGCGAGAAGGAGGTCGAGGCACTGGAACGGTTCTTCTCGGCACTCTCCTGGGCGCCGGTGGGGGAGGAGGTGGCGCGAGCCGCCGGCTCGCTCGCACAGTGCCACCGCCGCGCCCACGGCGGCATCGACGACGCCGACTACCTGATCGCCGCCACCGCGCTCCTGCTCGACGCCGAGCTGCTGACCACGAACGTGCGTCACTTCCCGATGCTCACCGGGCTTGAGCCTGCCTACTGAACTCGCACCCGGCAGGGGCTGCCGGTTCGCCGTCGGCTGGGAACGCACCCCTCTGATAGCTGCAAGATGCCGATGCGACGGCGCGGGATCGGGGAGCCAGCGGCACCGACGTCGTCGCCCATG
>VRUE01000026.1:9191-15421 GCA_019456285.1 Solirubrobacterales bacterium
CAGATGCCCGTGCTCGCCCAGATCCGGGAGCGCTTCGAGCGTGAGAAGCCGCTGGAGGGGATCCGGATGGCCTGCTGCCTGCACGTCACCACGGAGACGGCGAACCTTGTCCGCACCTTGATGGCGGGCGGCGCCGACGTGGCGCTCTGCGCGTCGAACCCGCTCTCGACCCAGGACGAGACGGCTGCCGCGCTGGTCGACCGCTACGGCGTCGAGGTGTACGCGATCAACGGCGAGGACAACGAGACCTACTACCGCCACATCGGCGCGGCGGTCGACAAGCACCCCCAGATCACGATGGACGACGGCGCCGACGTGATCAGCGTCCTGCACGGCGAGCGGCCCGAGCAGCTCTCCGAGGTCTACGGCGGCACCGAGGAGACGACCACCGGGGTGATCCGCCTGCAGGCGCTGGAGGCCGAGGGCAGGCTGGGCTTCCCGATCATCGCCGTCAACGACGCTGACACCAAGCACTTCTTCGACAACCGCTACGGGACCGGGCAGTCGACGCTGGACGGCGTGATCCGCGCCACCAACGTGCTGATCGCCGGCCTGCGGGTGGTCGTGATCGGCTACGGCTGGTGCGGCAAGGGCATCGCGATGCGGGCCAAGGGCCACGGCGCCCACGTGATCGTCTGCGAGGTCAACCCGCTGCGGGCGCTGGAGGCCGTGATGGACGGCTTCGACGTGATGCCGGGTGTCGAGGCGGCCAAGCAGGGCGACGTCTTCATCGCGGCCACCGGCAACCGCGACGCGGTCGCGGGTGAGATGTTCGACGTGATGAAGAGCGGCGCGATCGTCTGCAACTCCGGCCACTTCGACATCGAGATCAACAAGGGCGACCTCGACGCGCTGACCGAGTCGACCTACGAAGCGCGGCCGCTGGTCGAGGGGCACCGGCTGGCGGACGGGCGGGAGATCTTCCTGCTCGCCGAGGGGCGGCTGGTCAACCTGGCGAGCGCCGAGGGCCACCCGGCGGCGGTGATGGACATGAGCTTCGCCAACCAGGCGCTGGCCGCCGAGTACGTGGCGAAGAACCACGAGACTCTGGAGACCAAGGTGCACGCGGTGCCGCCTGAGATCGACGCGGAGATCGCCCGCCTCAAGCTGGCCTCGAAGGGGATCAGGATCGACGACCTCACCGACGCCCAGTTGAAGTACCTTGCGAGCTGGGACCAGGGCACCTGAGCCCGATGCGCGCGATGGTGCTGGCAGCCGGGCTCGGCACCCGGCTGCGGCCGATCACCTACGAGATGCCGAAGCCGATGGTGCCGGTGCTGAACCGGCCGGTGATGGAGCACATCGCGCGGCTGCTCGCCCGCCACGGCTTCGTCGAGGCGATCGCCAACCTGCACTGGTTCCCGGAGCTGATCGAAAGCCACTTCGGCGACGGCTCGCAGCTCGGCCTCGACCTCTCCTACAGCCGCGAGGAGCGGCTGCTGGGCACCTCCGGCGGCGTCCGCAACGCGGCCGGGTTCCTCGGCGACTCCTTCCTGGTCATCTCCGGCGACGCTCTCACCGACATCGACCTGGCGGCGATGCGCGAGTTCCACGAGTCCCACGACGGGATCGCCACGCTGGCCACCAAGCGGGTGCGCGACACCAGCCAGTTCGGGGTTGCGATCAGCGGCTCCGACGGGCGCATCCAGGGCTTCCAGGAGAAGCCCGACCCGGCCGAGGCGCTCTCCGACCTGGCCAACTGCGGCATCTACATGTTCCGCTCCGAGGTCTTCGACTACTTCCCCGAGCCGGGGACGAGCAAGGCGGCCGGCCCCGACGATCCACCCGGCTTCGCCGACTGGGCGATGGACGTCTTCCCGGCGCTGCTCGACGGCGATGCGCCCTTCTACTCGCACGAGGTCGACGCCTACTGGAACGACATCGGCAACCTCGAGGAGCTGCGGCAGGGCAACCTCGATGCGCTCTCGGGCGCGGTCGAGGTCGAGCTGGGCGCCCCGCAGGTGTCGGACGGGGTGCGGTCCGCGAGTCCGCTCGACGGCGTCGAGGTGGAGCCGCCGGCATTCGTCGGCGCCGGGGTCGAGCTGGGCGACGGCGTCCGCATCGAGGGCCCGGCGATCCTCGGCGACGGCTGCCGGATCGGCGACGGCGCCCGCATCCGCGACTCGATCCTGCTCGGCGGGACCGAGCTGTCCGCCGGGACGATCCTGATCGGCGGCATCGCCGCTCGCGCCACAAACGTTTGACGGACTCTTGACATTTGGCGCGCCACGCGCGCGCCGCCGCCCCGCAGGATCGGGCGATGAGGATCTTGCCCACCGTCGCCGCCGGCCTCATCCCGCCGCTGTGCGCGGCCTGCGGCCGCTCCTGCCGGCCGCAGGCGGTCGTCTGCACGCGGTGCGGCCGGCGCCTCGCCTCCGCCGAGCCGCTCTCCGGCAGCGGGCCGCAGGGCCTGGACCGCGTCTGGTCCTCGGCCCTGCACGAGGGCGTCGCCCGCGACCTCGTGACGGCGCTGAAGCTGCGCCGCCTGCTGACCGTCGCGGACCTGATCGCCGACCGGATCCACTGGCTGGCGCCTGCGGATCTGCTCAGCGGCGCGATCGTCCCGGTGCCGGCCGCCCCCCTGCGAGCGCGGAGGCGAGGCTTCGACCCGGCCGGCGAGATAGCCGCGGCGCTTGCCGAACGGATCGACGCGCCGCTCCGTCCATGCCTCTCACGCCGAGGCGGCGGTCGCCAGGTTGGCAAGCGCCGCGCCCAGCGCATCGGCCACCCGCCCCAGATCCAGACCAAGGGCGAGGTCCCGCGCAGCGTCCTCCTCGTCGACGACGTCCTCACCACGGGCGCGACGCTCTCGGCCTGCGCGAGGGCGCTACGCGGCGCCGGCGCCAGGCGCATCGTCGCCGTCACCTTCTCTCGGCGTCTGTAGGGGGATCGGGCACCATTCTCCGCTCAACTTTTTCGGCTGGCCGCCGATGGATCGCCGAAGAGGCACAAGCCGCGGAGAGCGGCACCCGATCCCCCTTGCTCCCATCGGGGGGGCGGCGTACGATCGGATGACAGCAGAAGACGTGACCGAGGAGGCAAGATGCGGATCGAGATACGGGGTCGGAACGTCGAAGTCGACGATGAGCTGCGGGAGCACATCATGAAGCGGTTCCTCCGGGTCGGAAAGCAGGTCTCGGGGCTGGCCACGCTCGAGGTCGAGCTGTCGGAGGAGCGCAATCCGTCGATCGCGGACAGCCAGGTGGCCGAGGCGACTCTTCGCCTCAAAGGCGTCACGCTGCGAGCCAGGGAGGCGTCGCCCGAGATGGCCCACACGATCCACGAGCTGGCAGAGGACATCCGCCGCCAGGTCAAGAAGCACCGCGAGCTGCGCCGCAAGCGCCGCCAGACGCGCCGCCTCGTAAACCGGATGCGGGGCCGCGCCGCCGAGTCCTAACCGCGCCACCTCGCTAATCTTGAGCAATGCCTGCGAAGGACATGGTCACGCGAGCCCTGCGGGTTGGGGAGGGGCGCAAGTTCAAAGCGTATGAGAAGCGCGCCGAGGCGATCAACCGGTTCGAGCCGGAGATGGAGCTGCTCGAGGACTCCGAGCTGCGCACGGAGGCCGACGCTCTGCGGGAGCGAGCCCGCGACGGCGAGTCTCTCGACGACCTCCTGCCCCATGCCTTCGCGCTGGTCCGCGAGGCCGCCCGCCGTACCCTCGGCCAGCGCCACTACGACGTGCAGCTGATCGGCGGCATGGTCCTGAACGACGGGGCGATCACCGAGATGAAGACCGGTGAGGGCAAGACGCTGTCCGCGACCCTGCCGGTCTTCCTCAACACGCTGGCCGGCGACAGCGTCCACTTGGTCACGGTCAACGACTACCTGGCCCGCCGCGACGCGGCATGGATGAAGCCGATCTACGACGCGCTCGGGGTCAGCGCCGCGGCGATCCAGGATGGCGACGACCACGAGGCCAGGCAGCGGAAATACGCCTGCGACGTCACCTACGGCACCAACTCCGAGTTCGGCTTCGACTACCTGCGCGACAACATGGCCGATGCGCTGGCGCACTGCGTGCAGCGCGGCCACCACTTCGCGATCGTCGACGAGGTCGACAACATCCTGATCGACGAGGCGCGCACGCCGCTGATCATCTCCGGCGCCCCCGAGCAGGCGACGCAGACCTACCACAAGTTCGCCCGCCTGATCAGGCAGATGACAGGCGTCCAGGCGACAGACAAACTGCGCTCGCTGGGAGAGTCCAAAGACACCTCCGACGTCGACTACGACTACGAGTTCGACGAGAAGCACAAGACGGTATCGCCGACCGAGCGGGGCGTGAAGCGGGCCGAGGAGTTCCTCGGCGTCGACAACCTCTACCTCGGCGAGCACGGCAACCTCGTCAACCACCTCGTCCAGGCGATGAAGGCCGAGTCGCTATACAAGCGCGACAAGGACTACGCGGTGGTCGACGGCGCGGTGATGATCATCGACGAGTTCACCGGCCGCATCCTCGAGGGCCGGCGCTGGTCGGAGGGCTTGCACCAGGCGGCCGAGGCGAAGGAGGGCGTGGAGATCGGGGAGGAGAGCCAGACGCTCGCCACGATCACCCTGCAGAACTACTTCCGCCTCTACGACAAGCTCTCCGGGATGACCGGGACGGCCCTCACCGAGGCGACCGAGTTCATGAAGATCTACAAGGTCCCGGTGGTCGAGGTCCCGACCAACCAGCCGATGATCCGGGACGATCACAACGACCAGATCTTCAAGACCAGGGACGGCAAGTGGAAGGCGGTGCTGGGCGAGATAATCGCACGCCACGAGAAGGGCCAGCCGATCCTGGTCGGAACGGTCTCGGTCGAGGTCTCGGAGATGATCTCCGGCGAGTTGAAGCGCAACGGGGTCGAGCACGCGGTGCTGAACGCGAAGCCCGAGCACGCCCAGCGCGAGGGCGAGCTGATCGCCCAGGCCGGCCGCAAGGGCGCGGTGATGATCGCCACCAACATGGCTGGCCGCGGCGTCGACATCAAGCTCGGCGGCGACCCCGAGCACCTGGCGCAGAAAGCGCTGAAGAAGCAGGGGGTCACCCCCGGCGACGAGGGTTACGAGGAGGTGCTGGCGACGAAGATCGCCGAGCTGGGGCCCGGGTGCAAGGCCGAGGCCGGGGAGGTGTGCGAGCTGGGCGGCCTCTACATCTGCGGCACCGAGCGCCACGAAGCCCGCCGCATCGACAACCAGCTTCGCGGCCGCTCCGGCCGCCAGGGCGACCCCGGCGAGACGCGCTTCTTCCTATCCGCCGAAGACGACGTGATCCGCCTCTTCGCCGGCGACCGCATCTACAAGATCCTCGACCGCCTCGGGCCGGTCGACGAGGAGGGCGAGGAGATGCCGCTGGAGGCGAAGATGCTCACCAAGACGGTCGAGAACGCGCAGAAGAAGGTCGAGGAGCAGAATTTCCTGATCCGCAAGCGAGTGCTCGAGTACGACGACGTGATGAACGAGCAGCGCCGCGTCGTCTACAAATACCGGCGGGAGATCCTCGAGGGGCGCGACATGTCGGAGGCGGCGCGCGACGAGGTGGAGGGCGTGATCGAGCGCCTCGTCGACGAGTACACGCCGAGCGACGTGCTCGAGGACTGGGACATGCCCGAGCTCGAGACGCAGCTGCGCCAGATCTGGCCGGTCGGCGTCGACGTCGCCTCGATGTCGCCTGAGACAGTCGACCGCGAGAAGCTGAAGGAAACCCTCGACGACGACGCGATGAACGCCTACGACGAGCGCGAGCAGCAGCTCGGCGAGGAGCTGCTGCGCCATCTGGAGCGCGCGATCCTGCTGCAGGTGATCGACAGCCGCTGGCGCGAGCACCTCTTCGACATGGACTACCTGCGCGAAGGCATCCACCTGCGCGGCTTCGCCCAGATCGATCCCCTGGTCGCCTACAAAAACGAAGGCTTCACGATGTTCGAGGAGCTGCTGCACTCGGTCTGGGAGGAGTTCAGCAAGCTGATCTTCCGTTCCGAGATGGAGATCGACCCCTCGCAGCTCGAGGGGGCCTTCGGCCCCAACGGCGAGGGAGAGCGGGTCGCGCTCGACTACTCCGGCGGCACGCTGGCGGAGCAGCCCTCGGCGCTGCAGCAGGTCGTCGCCGCCGGGGCGGCTGGGATGGCCACGCAGGCGGCCGGGCCGGGGGCCGGCAACGGCGAAATCGATCTGCAGGTCGAGACCGTGGTCAAGGACGAGCACGAGAAGATCGGCCGCAACGACCCTTGCTGGTGTGGGTCGGG
>VRUE01000026.1:15521-28925 GCA_019456285.1 Solirubrobacterales bacterium
GATCTGCAGGTCGAGACCGTGGTCAAGGACGAGCACGAGAAGATCGGCCGCAACGACCCTTGCTGGTGTGGGTCGGGTAAAAAGTTCAAGAAGTGCCACGGGGCCTGAGGACACCGTAAGCCGGCGCATCTCGGGGTCTTCGGTCGATCGGATCGGGTCACGCACTTAATGTGCGCTCCCCTCACCGCCCTTCCCTGCATCCCCCGACCTGCTTGGCTTACGACGCCCTCACATCACCATGATGAAAGTCGCTGATCCAGTTAGAGAGTTCATCCGGGCGTTCAACGAGAGGGATCTGGATGGCTTCGTTGCTGTTCTCGATCCTGAGGTCGAACTGCATTCCATGAAGAGGCTGTGGAAGGGGGTCGAGGCGGCGCGGCTGTGGGCGGCGCGGGCGCCCGGGGGAGTGCAGCAGACGATCGAGCTGGACGAGCTGTGCGAGGACGCCGACCGCGCGGTGGCCCTGATCACCCGCCGCTGGTACTGGGCCGAGGACGGCTCGCCCGCGAGCGAGGACGAGATGGCCTGGCTGTTCGAGCTGCGCGACGGCAGGGTGCGGAGCTGGCGTCCCTTCGAGGACCGCACCGAGGCACTGCGCGCCGCCGGCTTCGATCACGGGGTCGGCGCTGAGTAAGTGACTAAGCTGCGGGTATGGCCGAGGCCGCCTCAACCAAATCGGTGCCGGCGCGGCTCGCCGAGATTCGCGGGCAGTTGAAGCTGCTCGCGGACTACCTTTGACCCGGCCTCGCTCGAAGGCGAGGTGGAGCGGCTGGAGGCCGAGATGCAGCGGCCCGGCTTCTGGGACGACCCGGAGGCTGCCGCCCGCACCTCGGCCGCGCACGCCCGCGCCCAGCGCAAGCTGAAGACCTTCGGCGAGCTCGAGTCCGGGGTCGCCGACCTCGGCGAGCTGGCCGAGATGGCCGCCGAGGACGGGGAGATGGCGGCCGAGCTGGCGACCGAGCTCGCCTCGGCGGAGCGGCGCCTCGCCGAGCTGGAGGAGGCGCGCCTGTTCAGCGGCGAGTACGACTCCGGCGACGCTGTGGTGTCCGTCCATGCCGGGGCCGGCGGCACCGACTCCCAGGACTGGGCCGAGATCCTGCTCCGCATGTACCTGCGCTGGGCCGAGCGGCGCGGCTTCGAGGTCGAGATGAAGGAGGCCTCGCCCGGGGAGGAGGCGGGGCTGAAGTCGGCCACCTTCATCGCCCGCGGCGAGAACGCCTACGGGCTCTTCGCCGCCGAGCGCGGCGTCCACCGGCTGGTGCGGATCTCCCCCTTCGACTCCTCGGGCCGGCGCCACACCAGCTTCGCCCAGGTCGACGTCGGCCCGCTGGTCGACGAGGGGGTCGAGGTGGAGATCGACGACGCCGATCTGCGCGTCGACACCTACCGCGCCTCGGGCGCCGGCGGCCAGCACGTCAACAAGACCGACTCGGCGGTGCGGATCACCCACGTCCCGACCGGCGTCGTCGTCCAGTGCCAGAACGAGCGCTCCCAGGCCCAGAACAAGGCGGTCGCGATGCAGCTGCTGCGCTCGAAGCTGATCGAGCTGGAGGAGCGCAAGCGGGCCGAGGCGCTCGCCAGGGAGCGGGGCGAGGTGAAGGAAGTCGCCTGGGGGTCGCAGATCCGCAGCTACTTCCTCCACCCCGACCAGCGGGTCAAAGACCACCGCACGGGCCACGAGTCGGGCGACACCCAGCGCGTCCTCGACGGCGACATCGACGACTTCATCCGCGACTACTTGAACAAGACCGCTGCTTCTTCGGCGCAGTAGCGGCCCGCCCCCTTCGCGGGCAGGGCCTTGATGCGGACCCTGATCCGCTTGCCGCGATGCTTCTTGCCGATTCGCTTGGCGATCCGGAGGACGCCGCTGCGGCCGAGGCGGCGCTTGACGGTGGCGAGCCTGCGCCCCCCGACGCGAATCTCGACCCTGGCCTTGGTCGGCCGGTGAGTGGTGTAGCCGATTGTCAGCTTCAGGCGCTTGTTGCGGGCCGTGGCGCGGCCCCGGGCGCTGCGGAGAGCGCACCTGTCCGCCGAGCTCGCCGTGCGGGCTTTCCCCCCTTCTTCTTCCAGTGCCGCGCAGAATGCCGCCGCCTCGGCGTAGGTGAGCACGCCATCTTTGGCTTCTTCACCGGCGGCCTCGCACTCGTCTTCGCTCAGCCCTTCTTCCAGTTCCCGCTCGATTGCTTCTTCCCGTTCGATTTCTTCTTCTTCCCGTTCGATTTCTTCTTCTTCAGCTTCTTCTTCTTCGAAGGAGAGGAAGGCGGGGGTGGGGACGGGAGTCGCGTGCGAGACCTTGGCGCCGAGCAGCAGCGTCGCGAGGGCCAGCGGCACGATCAGGAAGGCCATCGAGGCGAGGCGGACGATCGGGGCGGCCTTGCGGTGGGTCGTTTCCATCTACCTGGTACGACCTATCGGCCGCCTGGCCGACCTGCTTTAGCTTCGCGATCCTACCGTCCATCTCCGCGCGCGCCCTCGAGCTCGAGCAGCGCTTCCTTCATCGGCAGGCCGCCGCCGTAGCCGCCGAGGGCGCCGCCGGTGCGCAGCACCCGGTGGCAGGGGACGACGATCGGGATCGGGTTGGCGCCGCAGGCGGTGCCGGCGGCGCGGACGGCGCGTTCGTTGCCGGCGCGCCGCGCCATCTCCGCGTAGGTGCGGGTCTCGCCGTAGGGGATGCGGTCGATCGCGCGCAACACCCGGCGCCGGAAGTCCTTACTGAGCCGCCAGTCGAGCGGCAGGTCGAATTCGGTCAGCTTCCCGTCGAAGTAGAGGTCGAGCTGGCGTCGGACCTCGTCCAGGCGCGCCGGGGCCTCGAGCACCCGCGGGGAGATACGGGCCGCCAGCTCCTCCAGCGTCTCGCCCGGATCGTATGCCGGCAGGTCGACCCTGACCAGTCCCCGAGGGGTCGCCGCGAGCAGCAGGGAGCCGAAGGGGGAGTCCGTCGTCGTGTAGGCGACGTCCAGCAGCCCCTCGGCGGCGGCGCGGTCGGCGAGCCGTTGCAGCGATGCCTTCATGTCAGCTCCTTCCTCAGTCGCTTCATTCCCTCGTGGAGGCTGCGGCGTGCCGCCTCCGGCGAGCAGCCGAGGGCGGCGGCGATCTCGGCGTGGGGGAGGTCGCAGGCGTAGCGCAGCGCCACCGCGGCGCGCTGCTTGGGTGGCAGCGCCCCGACCGTGGCCCAGATCTCGTCGTCGGGCAGCGCGTCGGTCGCCCTTGGGTCCTCCTCCTCGACCGCGGCCAGCGGTAGCGGCCGGCGCCCGTTCGCCCGGTGGTGGTCGATCGCCTTGCGGTGGGCGATCGTCAGCAGCCAACCGCGCAGGTTACCGGCGTCGCCCAGCTTCGGGTAAGCGCGCAGCGCCGCCAGGAAGGTCTCCTGGAAGCAGTCCTCGGCGCCGCCGCCGACCGCGCCGCGCAGCACAGCCATCACGTCGGCGGAGTGCTCGTCGAGCAGGGTCTGGAACGGGGGCAGCGCGGTCAAGTCATGGATTAAACGCCCCGGCGCTCTGAAATGTGAGGTGCGGGCGCCGCACTTGCCGCTCCCCACGCGGTGCGTTCGCACTTCTTGCCGGTATGCGGACATAAGTGCGAACGCCGAGGGCCAGCCCCCTACGGCGTCCATGCTGACTAGGCTCCGAGCCCCATGTCCGATACCGGCGAGCCGCTCAGCGAGATCGTCGCCCGTGCGCTCGCGGAGGACGTCGGCAGCGGCGACGTTACCTCGGAGGCGATGGTGCCCGAGGGAGCGCGGGCCCGGGCTCGCATGGTCCAGAAGCAGCCCGGCGTCGTCTTCGGGCTGGCCGCCGTCAAGGAGACGATGCGGCAGTGCGGGGTCGAGGACGTCGACAGCCTGGTCGTCGAGGGCCGCTGGTGCGGGGAGGTTCCCGCCGAGGTCGCCCTCGCCGCCGGGCCCGCCGCCGCCCTGCTGGCGGCGGAGCGCACGGCGCTCAACTTCCTCGGCCACCTCTCCGGGGTCGCGACGCTGACGGCGCGCTTCGTCGCGGCGGTGGCCGGCACCGGCGCCCGCATCCTCGACACGCGCAAGACGACGCCGGGCCTGCGCGAGCTGGAGAAGGCGGCGGTCCTCGCGGGGGGCGGCCGCAACCACCGGATGGGCCTCTACGACGCGATCCTGGTCAAGGAGAACCACATCGCCCTCGCCGGCGGCCTCGCGAAGGCCGTCCACCGCGCCCGCAGCGCCCACCCGGAGATGGCGGTCGAGGTCGAGTGCCGCAACCTCGACGAGGTCGCCTACGCCCTGGGGACCGGCGCCGAGCGGCTGCTGCTCGACAACATGGACACCGAGACGCTGCGCGGGGCGGTGGAGCTGCGGAAGGCCTCGGGCGGCGGCGACGGCGGGGGCCCCTCGCTGGAGGCCTCCGGCGGGGTCGACCTGGAGACGGTGCGGGCGATCGCCGAGACCGGGGTCGACTCGATCTCGGTCGGCGCCCTCACCCACTCGGCCTCGTGCCTCGACTTCAGCATGCTGGTGGTGGTCGAGTCCGCCTGAGCTGCGTCAGCGCACCCTCAGCGTCAACCTCATTTCGGTTGGGTGGATCGTGCAGATGAGGCGGTAGGTGCCCCGCTTCTTGAAGCGCTTCGCGAAGTTGACGCCGCGCCTGCTCGTCGTCCGCGATACGAAGCGTCTGCCCGGGCCTCGCGTCCTGGTGACGTTGTGAGGGTTGTGGCCGATCCACTGGAAGCGGACCTTCGTCCCCCTCCTGATCGCCCTCTTGGCGGGCTTGAAGAAGTTGTCGCCGAGCTTGACTGTGGTCTTCGGGGCCGCCTCCGCGACCCCGCCCAGCACCGGCACGAGGGCGATCGCGGCGACGATCGCGACGATCGCGGGAATCACTCGGTTGCGCATTCGAGCCTCCTCGGGTCGATGCGGTGATCGTACCGCCCGTCCCTGAGGACCCCCCGCGAGAGGACCCGCGGGCGGGTGGTTAGACTCGTAGGAGGTTCATTCGACTGGTTTGAGGCATCGTGCCGAGCCAGCGAACATCGCACCCGATCGCCCGCCAGGGCACGTTGAGGCATCCGCAATGAGAGAGCTGCCGACGATCAACGAGCCGGTCCCGATGCTCGACCTCTCGCCCGAGGAGGTCGAGGAGCTGACGCGGGAGGTGCGGGCGCTGGCCGAGCAGCGCGACGCGGTGATCCTGGCGCACAACTACCAGGTGCCCGAGGTCCAGGACGCGGCCGACTTCACCGGCGACTCGCTCGGCCTCTCGCGCAAGGCCGCCGCCGCCGACGCCTCGGTGATCGCCTTCTGCGGCGTCCACTTCATGGCCGAGACGGCCGCGATCCTCTCGCCCGAGAAGACGGTGCTGATCCCCGACCTCGACGCCGGCTGCTCCCTGGCCGACTCGATCACCACCAGCGAGCTGCGCAGCTGGAAGTCGCGCCACAGCCCCGACGCGGTCGTCGTCATGTACGTC
The DNA here is from genome assembly GCA_019456285.1 of Solirubrobacterales bacterium. Classification (GTDB taxonomy): domain Bacteria; phylum Actinomycetota; class Thermoleophilia; order Solirubrobacterales; family 70-9; genus VRUE01. Next base: position 20,954 of record VRUE01000026.1, read on the forward strand.
AACACCTCGGCCGAGGTGAAGGCGGAGACCGACTACTGCTGCACCTCCTCGAACGCGGTCAAGGTGGTCGAGCACATCCTCCGCGAGCACGGCCCCGAGACGGAGATCCTCTTCGGCCCCGACATGTGGCTCGGCTCCTACGTCGAGCACCTCACCGGCCACTCGATGCACGTCTGGCCGGGCGAGTGCCACGTCCACGCCGGGATCCGGCCCGACGACATCAGCGCCCAGCGCGCCGCGCACCCCAACGCCGAGTTCCTCGTCCATCCCGAGTGCGGCTGCGTCACCCAGGTGATGGAGTTTGTCGCCGCCGGAGACGTCGAGGAGGAGGGCGTCCACATGCTCTCCACCGGCCAGATGCTGGACCACGTGAGGCGCAACCCCGACGGCGAGTTCATCGTCGCCACCGAGAACGGGATGCTCCACCCCCTGCGCCAGGCGGCGCCCGGCGCCAGCCTGGTCGAGGCCAACCGGATGGCCTTCTGCAAATACATGAAGATGATCACCCTGCCGAAGCTGCGCGACGCGCTGCGGGAGATGAAGTTCGAGGTCAGCGTCCCGGCGCAGACCGCCGAGCGAGCGCGAATCCCGATCGAGCGAATGGTCGCGATCGGGTAGCCTCGCGGCTCGATGCACCTGACTCCAGTCCCGGACCCGGAGCCCCCGGCCCTCGCCGGGAAGGAGCCCTCGATCGCAGGGCTGGAGCGCTACGCGACGATCCTGCGGATCAACTGCGTGCGGATGCTCGCGGTGGCCAAGTCCGGTCACCTCGACTCCTCGCTCTCGGCCGCCGACATCGTCGCCGCCCTCTACCACCGGGAGCTGCGCCACGACCCGGCAGACCCCGGCTGGCCGGAGCGCGACCGCTTCGTCCTCTGCAAGGGTCACGCGGCGCCGATCCAGTACGCGGCGCTCGCCGAGCACGGCTACTTCCCGCGCCAGGACCTGATGGGCCTGCGCAAGGTCGGCTCCCACCTGCAGGGGCACCCCGACATGAACAGGACCCCGGGGGTCGAGGTCTCGACCGGCTCGCTCGGCCAGGGGCTCTCGACGTGCGTGGGGATCTGCCTCGCCCTGCGCCTCGACGGCCTCGACGGCACGGCGCAGGTCTTCGGCGTCCTCTCCGACGGCGACTGCCAGGAGGGCGAGACCTGGGAGGGCGCCGCCGCCGCCGCCCACTACGAGGTCCCCAACCTGACCGCGATCGTCGACTACAACCACCTGCAGACCGACGGCACCACCGAGGAGGTGATGGACACCGGCGACGTGCGGGCCAAGTTCGAGGCCTTCGGCTGGGACTCGGTCGAGATCGACGGCCACGACATGGGCGCGATCGTCGAGGCGCTGCGGCGCAGCCGCACCCTGCGCAAGCCGGCCGCGATCGTCTGCCAGACCAAGAAGGGCCGCGGCGTCTCCCTGATGGAAGACCGCTTCGGCTTCCACGGCAAGCCGCCGAGCCAAGAGCAGGCCACCGAGGCCCTGGAGGAGCTGGAGGCGCGGCTGGCCGAGCAGGAAGAGGCGCTGCAGGCGGGCGCCGCGAGTGGGGAGGGGGGGGACGGTGGAAGCTAAGACCGAGCCGATCGCGACCCGCCATGCCTACGGCGACGCCCTGGTCGCGCTCGGCGAGGCGCACGAGGACGTCGTCGCGCTCGACGCCGACCTCGCCGTCTCCACCCAGTCGATGAAGTTCGGCAAGAAGTTCCCGGAGCGCTTCTTCAACTGCGGCGCCGCCGAGGCGGGGATGATGTCGATGGCCTGCGGCCTCGCGGCGACGGGCAAGGTCCCCTACGCCTCGAGCTTCGCGATCTTCGCGACCGGCCGGTCCTACGACCAGATCCGGCTCGGCATCGCCCACAACGAGCTGAAGGTCCGGATCGGCGCCAGCCACGGCGGCGTCTCGCTCGGCGAGGACGGCGCCTCGCACCAGATGATCGAGGACATCGCCCTGATGCGGGCGATGCCGAAGATGCAGGTGGTCGTCCCGGCCGACTACAACCAGGCCTACCGCACCGTGATCGAGTCCTACGAGCGGGTCGAGGGGCCGCTGTACATGCGCTTCGGCCGGCCCGCGACGCCGGTCGTCTACGAGGAGATCCCGGCGACGCTCGGCAGCGGCGTCGACGTGCTGCGCGAGGGCAGCGACATCTCGATCTTCGCCTGCGGCCACATGGTCCACCGGGCGCTGGAGGCGGCCGGCGTGCTGGCGAGCGAGGACGGGGTGGAGGCCGAGGTCCTCAACGTGGCGATCGTCAAGCCGCTCGCCGCCGAGGCCGTGGTCGAGTCGCTCGCCAAGACCGGGGTCGGCGTCACCGCCGAGGAGCACCGCGTGGTCGGCGGCCTCGCCGACGCGGTCCGCGAGGCGGCTGCCGAGCAGCACCCGGTGCCGGTCTTCGCGCTCGGGATGGGCGACGAGTTCGGCGTCTCCGGGACCGGCGAGGCCTGCATGGAGCACTTCGGCCTGACCGCGGCGGGGATCGTCGACCGCGCCCGCGAGGCGCTCCTGTTGAAGCCGATCGTCTCGCACCCCCCGATCCACGGCGGTAGGCAGTGAGATGGCTGCGATCGTCGATTACGAACGTTCGCTAACAGTTCGCTAAGGTATCGCTCACTTTTTGGTGGGCGGGGTGTTGCGCGCCTGGGCGTGCGCAGGAGTCACCCCCCACCCGGAGAAGGGACGGCGGGCATGGCCCGAGCGAGAAAGCGGAAGAAGGGCGAGGAGCCGCAGCGCCCGCGGCGCGGCGGCGCGCCGATCGTCGAGCTGCGCGACGCGACCAAGGTCTACCCGGGCGGCCACATGGCGCTCGACAGCGTCTCGCTGGCGATCGATCGCGGCGAGTTCGTCTTCCTGGTCGGCCCGACCGGGTGCGGCAAGTCGACCCTGATCAAGATGCTGATCCGCGAGCTGGCCGCGACCGAGGGCAGCGTCAGGATCGCCGGCCGCGACATCAGCGCCCTGCCGGAGAAGAAGATCCCGCAGCTGCGGCGCAACGTCGGCACGGTCTTCCAGGACTTCAAGCTGCTCCCCAACCGCACCGTCCACGACAACGTCGCCTACGCCCTGCAGGTGATCGGCGCCAGCCGCGCCGAGATCCGCGAGCAGGTGCCCGCCACGCTGCGCCTGGTCGGCCTCTCGACCAAGCTCCACAGCTACCCCGACCAGCTCTCCGGCGGCGAGCAGCAGCGCGTCTCGATCGCCCGCGCCTTCGTCAACCACCCGCCGCTGCTGCTCGCCGACGAGCCGAGCGGCAACCTCGACCCGATCACCTCGATCGGGATCATGCAGCTGCTGTACCGGATCAACAAGACCGGCACGACGGTGCTCGTCGTCACCCACGACCGCGAGATGGTCGACAACATGCGGCGCCGCGTGATCGAGCTCTACGAGGGCCGCGTCGTCCGCGACGAGGTCAGCGGCGGCTACACCGAGGAGTCGACCGTCGAGTTCGGGGTCCGGATGCGGGCCGAGATGGGCGTCGGGCCCGAGGGGCAGACCAACGGCCACGACGGGCACGACACGCTCTTCTGATGTCGAGGCTCCACTTCTTCATCCAGGAGGCCTTCCGGACGTTGCGCCGCAACGCGGCCCCGAGCATGGCGGCTATCGTCACCACGGTCGTCACCGTGATCCTGCTCGGCGTCCTGATCCCGGTCTTCCAGACGACCCAGGCGAAGAGCGACCAGGTCCGCGACAGCCTCGAGTTCCGGGTGGCGATCTACGACGACGCGACCCGCGGTGAGATCGCCGCGCTGGAGCAGCGGCTGCTGGCGATCCCGCACGTCGACTCGGTCGACCTGATCACCAAGGCCGAGGCGCTCGACGAGCTGACCAAGGACCTCGGCAAGGAGAAGAGCGACGACCTCCTCGCGCAGCTTCAGTCGAACCCGTTGCCCGCGAACTTCCGGATCAAGGCCGACGACGCCGGCAACCTGGCCGCGGTGCGGGCGGCGGTGACGCCGCCCGGCCCGAACGGCAAGCCGCAGCCGATCTCATCGATCGTCCAGGACGTCTTCGACCGCCAGGAGGAGTCCCGGCAGATCGAGCAGGTGACCAGCGCGCTGAAGATCATCCTGACCGTGATCACGACGCTGCTGATCACCGCCTCGCTGATGCTGGTCGGCAACACGATCCGCCTCTCGATCTACACCCGCCGCCGCGAGGTCGAGGTGATGCGGCTGGTCGGCGCCACCCGCTGGTTCATCCGCTGGCCGTTCATGATCGAGGGGGTCGTGGTCGGCTTCACGGGGGGGCTGGTGGCCATACTCATGCTGTGGCTGGGCAAGATCACAATCGTCGACCCGCTGAGCAGCACCTTCTCCTTCCTGGCGGCGCAGAACAACAGCACGCTCTCCTTCCCGGCGCTGGTCGCGATCCTCTTCGCCGCCGCGGTGCTGGTCTCGGCGATCGGCTCCGGCATCACCCTGCGGCGCTTCCTGAAGGTCTGAGGGTCGTATGAGGGTCGGTCGCAGCCTGGCCCTGTCGGCTGCCCTGGTCGGCATGCTCTGCGCCGGGATCTGGCTTGGCGGGCACCCGGCCAAGATGCCGAGCGTCCTCCGCGACGCCTTCGTCGACAGCTCCGCCGGGCTCACCGCCGAAGCGACCGAGCTGATCCAGGACAACTACTTCCGGCCGGTGCCGCGGGGCGAGCTGACCGACTCCTCGCTGCAGGGCATGGCGCGAGGGCTGCGCCGGCGCTACCGCGACCGCTTCTCCGACTACCTCTCGCCGCGGCAGCTGGAGCGCTTCAACGAAGCGATCGCCGGCCGCTTCACCGGGATCGGGCTCGCCGTCACCGAGGTGCCGCGCGGCCTGCGCGCCGCCCGGGTCTTCCCCCGCTCGCCGGCGGAAAGGGCGGGGATCGAGGTGGGGGACGTGGTCGTCTCGGTCGGCGGCCGCTCGATCGCGGGGCAGAGCAGCGAGGCGGCGACGGCGAAGATCAAGGGTCCGGAGGGCACCGACGTCGTGGTCGGCGTGCTGCGACCCGGCAGCGGGAAGGTGCGCAGGGTGAAGCTGACGCGCGCCGAGATCGAGCTGCCGATGGTGACGAGCAAAGTGAGGACGGTGGGCGGGCGCAAGCTCGGCTACGTCAGTCTCGCCGCCTTCAGCGAGGGCGCCCACGCCTTCCTGCGCCGCGCCGTCGAGAAGGTCGAGCGGCGGGGGGCGCGGGGGATCGTGCTCGACCTGCGCGCCAACGGCGGCGGCCTGCTGCAGGAGGCGGTGCTGACCGCGAGCATCTTCCTGCCGGAGGGCGAGATGGTCGTCTCGACCGAGTCGCGCACCCAGGGCCGCGCCGTCTACAGGACCCGTGGAGGCAACCTGCCGCCGCGGCCGATCGTCGTGCTGATCGATCGCAACACCGCCTCGGCGGCCGAGATCCTCACCGCGGCGCTGGCCGACGGCGCCGGGGCGGAGGTGGTCGGCGCCCGCTCCTTCGGCAAGGGCGTCTTCCAGCAGGAGATCGGCCTCTCCAACGGCGGCGCGCTGAAGCTGACGATCGGCGAGTACTTCACGCCCAGCGGGGACAACCTGGCCGGCAGCGGCATCGAGCCCGACGTGAGGGCCCGCGACGTGCCGGGGACCGCCCGCGACGAGGCGATCGAGCGCGCCCTGCGGGTTCTGGCGGCGCCGCGGGACCAGGGGTGAGCCGGCGCGGTCGCGGCTCGCCCAAGCGGGTGCGCGACGCGGTCGAGGCGCTGCTGGCGGAGCGGCTCGGAAAGCGCGGTTTCGGCGCCTCGCTGGAGGTGGAGGCCGGGAAGGCGGCAAGCGCCGCCGAGGCCCGCTCGGGCGCCCGCCGCGACCTCACCGAGCTGCCCACCTTCACCGTCGACCCGGCGACCGCACGCGACTTCGACGACGCCGTCTCGGCGCGGCGGGAGGGCGATGCCGCCCGCCTCTGGATCCACATCGCCGACGTCGCCGCCCACGTGCCGCCCGGCTCGCCGCTCGACCGGGAGGCGAGGCGCCGCGCCAACAGCACCTACGTCCCCGGCACGGTCGAGCCGATGCTGCCGCAGGCGCTGAGCGAGGAGGCGTGCAGCCTGGCGCCCGGCGTCGAGCGCCTGACGGTGACCGCGGAGATCGAGCTGGGCCCGGGCGGTGAGCCGCGCAGCGCCCGTTTCTACCGCAGCCGCATCCGCTCCGACGCCCGCCTCGACTACGACGAGCTCGACGTGATCTTCGCCGGCCGCGCCGCGGCGCCGCAGCGGGTCGCCGAGCCGCTGGCGGCGGCCCGGGAGGCGGCCGCGGCGCTGGGGGAGCGGCGCGGTACGACCAGCCTCGACGTCGAGTCCTTCGAGCCCGAGTTCCGCTTCGACGCCGCCGGCAACGCGATCGGCGCCCGCGCCGTGCCGCAGACCGAGTCCCACCGCCTGATCGAGCGGCTGATGGTTCTCGCCAACGAACAGGTTGCCCGGCTGCTGGAGCGAAAGCGGGTGGCGGCGATCTACCGCGTCCACGCCCAGCCCGACCCGCCGCGGGTCGAGCGGCTGATCGGGCAGCTGCACGCCCTCGGCATCCCGACCCCGCCGCTGCGCGAGGGGCTCGCCCCGCGGCAGGCCGGCGAGGTCGTGGCCGGGGCGAGCCGGCTGGTGAGACGCGAGGCGGCGCGGCGCGGACACGGCCGCGAGGCGTATACATCGCTCGTGCTCCGCTCCCTCAAACAGGCCCAGTACAGCGAGCGCAACAGCGGCCACACCGGACTCGGCAGCTCCGCCTACTGCCACTTCACCTCGCCGATCCGCCGCTACCCGGACCTGGTCGTCCACCGGGCGCTGCTGGCGGCGCTGGGGGAGGGGGAGGAGGCGCCGCGCGCCGCCGAGGCGAGGGAGGTCGCCCGGCACTGCACCGAGCGGGAGCGTGACTCGGTGCGGATCGAGCGCGACGCCGATGATGTCTGCGCCGCCTTCCTGCTCGACCGCGAGCTGTTCGAGCGCGGCCGGGAGGAGGAGTTCGAGGGGGAGGTGTCCGGGGTCATCCGGGGCGGCGCCTTCGTCGGGTTCGGCGGCGAGCTGGGCGATGTCTACGAGGGCTTCCTCCCGGCCCGCCTGATGCGGGGCGAGCGCTTCGAGCTGAACGAGACCGAGACGGCGCTGGTCGGCCGCGAGTCCGGCCGCGCCGTGCGGCTGGGGGATCCGGTGTCCGTCCGGGTGACGGCGGTCGACGCCCCCCGCGGCCGCGTCGACCTGGCGCCTGCCGATGGCTAAGAAGCCCAAGAAGCAGCGCAAGCCCGCCTCCGGCGACGTCGCGACCAACCGCCGCGCCCGCCACAAGTTCGAGCTGGTCGAGAAGCTGGAGGCCGGGATCGTGCTGCGCGGCTCGGAGGTGAAGTCGCTGCGCAACGGGAAGGCGCAGATGGTCGATGCCTACGCCGTGGTCGAGGACGGCGAGGTCTGGCTGCGCAACCTCCACATCCCGCCCTACGCCCCGGCCAGCCGCGAGAACCACGAGCCCGAGCGGCCCCGCAAGCTGCTGCTGCACCGGGGCGAGATCGAGCGCCTGATCGGCAAGACAGCGCAGAAGGGGCTGACCCTGATCCCCACCCGGATCTACTTCAAGGGCCCGCGGGCGAAGGTCGAGCTGGCGCTGGCCCGCGGCAAGGAGGGGCGCGACCGCCGCCGCGAGATCGCCGACCGAGACGTGCGCCGCGAGGTCGAGCGCGAATTCAAGAGCAGGATCAGGTAGCTTCGGGGTTGTGAGTCCACGTCTTGCCCCGCTCTTGTCCGTGGCGGCGCTCGCTTCGCTGGCCCTGCTGGCTCCTGCGCAGGCGCAGGCCGAGTCCTTCCCGAGCGAAGCCGGCGACTTCGTCAGCGACAACATCCAGTACTTCGTGGGTGGCCTGGCGGCGGCGATCCTGCTGCTGCTGATCGTGGTCAATGTCAGCCAACGCCGCGGCAAGGCGAAGGCGAAGAAGGCGCTGGCCGGGCGCCGCGCCGGCGCCGCGCCGGCGGCTTCCGCCGCCGGTCCCCCGGCCGCCGG
>VRUE01000129.1 GCA_019456285.1 Solirubrobacterales bacterium
GGTCAAGGCCACCCGCGGCGGTGCGCAGGGTGAAGCTGCCGCCGTTCAGCAGATCTTCGGGGTCGCGCGGATCGACGTCCGAAAGGTCGGCGTCGACCCCGAAGAGCTTGGCGTCGAGGTCGCCGAGCGCGGCGGCCAGGCGCCGCATGTTCTCCGCGCTCCACTCGAGAAGAATGTCCACATCGCGGGTATTGCGGACGTGGCCGTGGACGTTGACCGCGACGCCGCCGATCGTCAGGTACTCGACCCCATGGCGCTGCAGGACCGCGAAGATCCGCACCGGGTCCAGCGGGCCGCGATCGAGCTCGGACGGCAGGTCTTCGAGCATCCTCAGCCCTTGCGACCGCTCAGCGGTCGCAGCGGAGCGCGGCCGAGCCGGTCGCCAAAGCGCATCCACTCGAACAGGCTCTCCAGGCGCTGGGAGGGCGTCAGCTGCGCCTCGGCGGCAAGGTGGTTGGGATCGGCCCGGCTGCCGCTGAGCTCTCGAAGCTCGACGGTGGGCTCGAAGCCGAGCGCCTCCAGGCAGGCCGCGAAGCGCTCGAAGGACGGCGACTCGCGGCCGTTCTCGATACGGCTGATCGACGGCGCCGCGATACCGGTCCGGATAGCGAGCTGGCGCTGGGAGACGTCGGCGCGCCGGCGAGCGTTTCGCAGGATTTGCCCGAGAACAGGTTTCACATCATTCGTCTTGGCCGCATCATTCGTCTTGGCCATAGCGGATACGTTAACACCCCTGTTGGCGGGCGCCGCCCGGGCGCCGGCGCCTTGCCCCAGAGGAATAGCCGGCCAGCGGACCCGCCACTTGCCATCGCGAAAACGGCGCTCAGCTGATCTGCACGATCGTGCGGATTTCCGCATCCGTAGGCAGTATGGGCTACGATCTGCACGATCGTGCAGACAAAACCCGAGAACCGCAGCGATAAGCCCCCTCGCGAGGACTCAATCCCCCCTGCCATCCGGCGCGGTGCGACGGAGCTTGGCGAGGCAGTTCGAGTTGCGCGAGGCGAGCTCGGCCTCGACCAGAGACAGGTCGCCCTGATCGCCAACGTCTCTCCTCGCACAGTCCATGCGGTGGAGCACGGCAAGCCGACGATGCGCCTCGATGTCCTACTCCGCATCCTGGAGGCGGTCGGGCTGAGGTTGACGACCGAAGTACGCACCAGGGTCTGGGACCCCCGGCCGAGGCGTTCAGCCTGATGGCGCTATCCGTCCTCTTGCACGGCGAACGGGTTGGCACGCTCGCGGAGGGCGCACCGCCTGACTACACGTTCACCTACGAGCCGGCGTTGGTCGACCAAGCTGCAGACGAGCTCGTCCTCTCCTGCTCGCTGCCGCTGCGGCGCGAGCGCTTCGAGCCAATCGAGGCCCGGCCGTTCTTCGAGGGGTTGTTGCCGGAGGGGAGCCAGCGGGAGCGAATCAGCCGCGTGCTCGCCAATACCGACCCTGCGCACACCTACCGGCTGCTGGAGCAGCTCGGACGGGATTGCGCTGGGGCCGTGGTCGTCGTGTCCGAAGGCGAAGAGCCCGGCAACAGGGCGAAACCGGCTGTCCGGTGGCTGTCTGACTCAGATCCGTGAGTAACGCCGGATTGGAGTGAAATCGCCGGTTGGAGGAGTGTGCGGACACCTTGGGCGC
>VRUE01000130.1 GCA_019456285.1 Solirubrobacterales bacterium
TGGCACGACCAACAAACTAAAAAACTATAACCATAAACTATCAAACCATAACCAAAAACTAACAACCAAAAACTAAATATTTTACCAAATAAGGGAGACAGGTTTCCGAAAGTTAGAGTTGGCAGCGGCAGCAGCAGGAGGCAGGACTGCCAACTGCCGCTGCCTACTGCTGCTTGTTTGTTTTGTTTTACTACAAAAACAACAAAAATTTATAAAAAAAACAAAATATTGAAACCTTTATTGCATTTTATTCGTTTATATACTAAATTATGCTAAAAAAATAAAACACACAGCAGAAGGGAGAAACTAAGCTGCTTTAACAACCCAATTTAATTATGAAAACATATTTAAAAATATTGTTAAGCGCTCTCGTGATACTACCATTATTTAATTTAAAAGCCCAAACTTTTGAGACGGTGAAAGGTGTTAGAAGTGGAAATAATCTTTCTGCCTGCGATAACCCCAATAAAACAACGGTTTGTCATATTCCTTTTGACGACCCTTCCAATGCCCACACAATTTGCGTAGGGGCTAAAGCATTAGCTGCCCACTTAGCTCATGGAGATTATGTAGGAAGGTGTGATGATTCGTTTGGTCAGCTTGAATATGAATTTTGTGTTTCCCCAAATCCATACTCCGGTTATACAACTATCCATTATATATTACCCGCTGATGGCCATGTAGTAATGGATGTTTCTGATCAATTCTCTCAAAAGATTCAAACAATAGTAAACCAATCGCAGGTAGCAGGTGACTATACCTACCAATTCAGCGCCAGAAGTTTAGGGTATCCTCTGGGTTTTTATTTATTGAATTTTACCTACCTCACTACTCCGATTATCCATGAAAGTGTAATACTGCTGGAGTATTGATCTAGTTCTTGGTTTTCCCCCTTCCATATTACTATCCTGAACAATTACTTTCCTTTTATCAATAACCTCAAACCAAATTTGATAAAATACGTAGTATTAATATTTATAGTATTATTTTTTTGTTATTTATTTGCATTTTTTATATTTGTTAGTTACTTTTATGCAATAATTGGTATTATTAAGAAACCCATTTTGAAAATCATGTCGCTTCCACGTTTTCTAATTGGTATAATTATTTCAGTGTTATTCCTGATAACACCAAAGGCCTTATCTCAACCTGTGGCTGGCTTTACATATACCTTTACCAATGGCGGCTGTGAACCGGATTCGATAGTTTTCACCAATACCAGCACAGGCGCTGTTTATTACGAATGGAATTTTGGGGATTTCTCTCCCATAGATACCAATGTTAACCCTTATCATTGGTATGGGTGTTTTTGGAGCCCTTACATGGTAATACTTACTGCTTATGACACCCTGGGAAACAGCGATACAGCTACTGCAGTTATCAACATTGAATGTTTCCCATTTGCCGATTTTTGGCCCGACCCGCTCCTTATTTGTCCTGGCAATTCTGTTGAATTTGTTAATTGGTCATTCCCTGATAATGCAGACTTTCTATGGATTTTTGATGATGGAGACAGCTCTACTGTGTTTAACCCCACACATACTTATTTGGATTCAGGTGTTTATGTTCCCACACTTATAGCAACTACTGCTTGCGGCAGCGATACAACCCCTGGATTTGATAC
>VRUE01000027.1 GCA_019456285.1 Solirubrobacterales bacterium
CCTAGGCGCATTTTCCGCGCTCGGCCACGTGTAGTCGCACTGGCGGCACCCGGGCAGCCCGCACTGCGGTGCGGTTTCCGGCCAACCGGCGCCGTCGGATCCCGGCAAGCACGTTGTGGCAACTTGTTGCCGGGATCACGTCCGATTGACGCTCTAGAGTTGTGGCAATATGTTCATCAAGAGGACGAAGGTCAAGCGCGGCGGTCGTGAGTACGTCTACCTGCAGATGGTCGAGGGCTACCGCGACGATCGCGGCAGGGTGCGCCAGCGTGTTGTGGCAAAGCTTGGCCGCGAGGACGAGCTCAAGGCGTCCGGGCAGCTGGACGCGCTGGCTGCCTCCTTCGCCCGCCTCGACCCGCCGCTGGCCGGCACCCGTCGCGATGTCGGGCCGCTGCTGCTCTGCGCCCACCTCGCCCGCGAGCTCGAGATCGCGGCGACGGTCGACCGGCTGCTGCCGCGCTCGCCGCGCTCCCAGCTCTCGGCCGGCGAGCTGGTGGTGGCGCTCCTTGCCAACCGCCTCTGCTCGCCCTCGCCGCTCTATGACGTCGCCGGCTGGTCATCGGGGGCCGCGATCTCCGAGCTGTTCGCGATCCCGCCGCAGCTACTCGACGACGACCGGCTCGGGCGGGGGTTGGAGGCCTTCGCCCCCCACGCCGAGGCGGTGCGCGGCGCCCTGGCGGCGCGGGCGATCGAGCGCTTCGGCGTCGATGCCGGCCGCCTGCACGTCGATCTGACCGCGGTCAGGATGACGGGCGCCTATGAGGACTCGGCGCTGGTCGCCAAAGGCTGGGCGCAGGGGCAGGGCGTGGGACGGCAGGTGCGGGCGCTTCAGGCCTCCTCGGCCGACGGCGTCTCGCTCTACCTGCGCCCCGATCCGGGCAACGCCGCCGAGCTCACCCTGATCGGCTCCTCGTTGCAGCGGTTGCGCTCGCTGGCCGAGGGCGACGGCACAGCGCCGGCGCTGCTCGTCTGCGACTCGGCGGTCGGCCAGCCCAAGACGCTCTGCCAGATCGCCCGCGCGGGGCTCTCGTTCATCGCCCCGCTCAAGGCGAACACCGGCTGGCAGAGGCGCTACCTCGAGGAGGTCGGCGAGGAGGCGCTTCGCCCGCTCGCCTACGTCTCGGGGCGCGAGCGGGGGCTGCCCGCCCCCGAGCGCACCCGCTACCGCGGGGCGATCCGCGCCTGGGAGGTCCCCGACCCCGCGAGCGGCGAGCCCCACCGCTTCCGCCTCGCCTTCATCCACTCCTCCGAGGAGCAGCGCGAGGTGAGGGCGGCCCGCGAGCGGGCGCTGGCGAAGGCCGAGGAGGCGCTCGGCCGGGTAAAGCGCGGGCTCGGCGGGCGCCACTACAAGACCCGCAAGCAGGTCGATCGCCGCGTCGCCCGCGTGGTGGGGCCGAAGCTCGAGGGGCTCTTGGTCGTCAAGACCGCCACCCGCAAGGGCCGCCCCGTGATCAGCTGGCACCGCGACGAGGAGGCGATCGCCTCCGCCGCGCTCACCGACGGCGTCTACGCGCTCGCCACCAACCTCGCCGACCGGCGCCTCGGCGCCAACGCGATCCTCGCGCGCTACAAGGGCCAGCAGATCGTCGAGCGCCGCCACCGCGACCTCAAGCAGACGCTGCGGGTGAGGCCGATCTTCCTCCACAAGGACGAGCGCATCCACGCCCTCGTCTCGATCATCGGCATCGCCCTGCTCGTCTTCGGGCTGATCGAGTCCGAGCTGCGCAAGCGCTGGGCCGAGGCCACCGACGGCGAGGAGGAGCTGATGCCGGGGCTTCTGCCCGAGGGTCGGGCGGCCAAGCCGACCGGGCGCAACGTCCTCGCCGCCTTCCAGGGCCTGGGCCTGACCTACACGCCGCAGGGCATCGTCCTCGACCGGCTCACCGCGACCCAGCGTCGCATCCTGGAGCTGCTCGAGGTCGAGCTACCCTGGCCGGAGCGGGATAGGTAGGCGCTGCGAGGTGCGGAAAACGAGCCTAGGACCCGAGGCGAGTTGCAGCCAGAATTTCGTATTACGATATTATGCTCGAGGTCCACCCATCGGCACGGAAGCACGGCATCGCCGAGATTGACCATGGCGCGCAAGAAGACTTACGGCAGGACTGCTAGCGGTGTCGTTATCACCGATGAGCTAATCGACAAGCTCGCCAAGGAAGCCGAGGCTGGCTACGACGTCGACGAGATCCTGCGGCGACGGCGCGGTCGACCGCCAATCGGCTCGGGCCCAGCCAAGGTTGAGTCCGTGCGGCTCGACCCCGAGCTTCGCGAGACGCTTGCCCGGCGCGCCGAGCAGGACGGCGAGGCCACCTCCTCGGTAATTCGCAAGGCACTGCGCCAGTACCTGCAGGTCGGGTAGCCTGCGGCGCGATGGCAACCGTCGAGGTAGAGGGCGTCGAGGGGATGCAGTCGTTGCTCGGGCGGGAGATCGGGCCGAGCGAGTGGCGGACCGTCACCCAGGAGGACATCGACACCTTCGCCGCGCTCTCCGGCGACGACCAGTGGATCCACGTCGACATCGAGCGGGCGAAGGCCGAGAGCCCGTTCGGGACGACGATCGCCCACGGCGACCTGACCCTCTCGCTGGTCAACGGCTTCCGCAAGAAGATGATCTCCTCCAGCGGCTTTGCGCTCGGCGTCAACTACGGCTGGAACAAGATCCGCTTCCCGGCCCCGGTCCCGGCCGGCGCCCGGGTCCGCGGCCGCGCCGAGGTCGTCTCGGTCGACGAGGTCGGCGGCGGCTGGTGGCAGGTCGTCACCCGCTTCACCCTCGAGGTCGAGGGCAACGAGAAGCCGTGCTTCGCCGGCGACAGCGTCACCCGCGTGATGGCGCCCGCCGCCTGACGGGCGCCCTGCCGCGGCGGCTTATCTCACGGTCAGCGTTCCCTCCATCCCCGCTTCGCGGTGGCCGGGGACGGTGCAGTAGAAGGCGTAGGTGCCCGGCTTCAGGTTCTTCAGGGTGGCGCTTGCCGAGCTGTCGGATATCACCGCCGTCTTGCCGAGGTCGTTGCCGTCGGAGTCTTCGACCGCGACATCGTGAATCAGCGCCTGCTGGTTGTCGAAGTCGATCGTCACGTCACCCGCTTTCGTCGATACCTCTTCGGTCGTGTAGGCGAGCCCGCCGTCCGGGGCGGCCACGAACTCGACGGTCGAGCCGCCTCCGCCGCCGGCGGTGTCGCCGCCGGTCGCGGTCTCGCTGGTGGTGGCGGCGGTGGTTCCATCGTCGTCTCCACAGGCGACGAGCACGGCGGCTGCGAGGACTAGGGCGAGCAGGGCGGCGACCTTCTTCATGCGGGGTCCTTTCTTGGGGGTGGGGGCTGACAGGGACTGTAGCCGGAGCGGCTCGATCCGCGAGCTGCGGCTCAGCGGCCGCTGAACTGGGGCTTCTCGCCGCCGAAGAACGCCTCGACCCCGGCCAGCAGGTCCTCGGTCGCCATGCTGTCGGCGATTCTGTGCCGCTCCAGCTGCAGGTGCTCGGTGAGGGTGTTCTCGATGCTCTGGCCGCAGAGCAGCTTCGCCATCCGCACGTAGTACGGCGCCTTCGCCGCCAGCTCCTCGGCCCTGGCCTGCACCCGGGTCATCAGCTCGTCGGGGGCGACGACCTCGGCGACGATCCGCTCCGCCAGCGCGTCCTGCGCGCTCATGTCGGAGTCGTCGAGGAGGATTTCCAGCGCCCGGCTGGGGCCGACGACGCGCGGCAGGAAGTAGGTCATACCGCCGTCCGGAGAGGCGCCGATCCGTCCGTAGGCGCAGGCGAAGAACGCCGACTCGGAGGCGATTCGCGTGTCGCAGGCCAGCGCCAGCGAGAAGCCCGCCCCTGCCGCCGGGCCGTTGACCGCGGCGATCACCGGGTAGGGGATCCGGCGCAGGTCGACGATCGCCTGGTGCAGCGCCTCGGCGACGCGCCGCACCTGCGAGGGCAGGTCTATCTCGTCGTCTTCGACGCCCCTCCGGAACCAGTTGATGTCGCCGCCGGCGCAGAATGCCGTGCCGGAGCCGGTCACGACCAGCGCTCGCAGCGGCGCCAGGTCGGCGAGCCAGGCAAAGGCGACGGTCAGCTCGCCGATCATCTCGGGGCTCATCGCGTTGAAGACGTCGGGCCGGTCGAGGGTGAGGGCGCCGATCTCGCCGTCGATCTCGATTCGCAGCGTTTTCAGCTCGGGCGGGCTCAGCGTCTGGGTCATCGTCTTCGCTCTCTGTGTGTGTCTGTCATCGGGTTTAGAACTTGGTCGGGTGGCCAGAAGCCTACCCTTTGACCCGTGGCCGACGGAGGCGACAACGGCAGCCTCCCCCGCGAGGAGCGGGTCGCTCGGCAGCGCCGCGAGCTGCCCGACTCCGCCGGCGTCTACCTGTTCCACGGCAGCGACGGCGAGATCCTCTACGTCGGCAAGGCCCGCTCGATCCGCAAGCGCGTCGCCTCCCACTTCTCCGGCGGCGAGACCCGCCTCACCTCCCGAGTCGACCGGATCGACGTCCTGGTCACCGCCACCGAGGCCGAGGCGCTGCTCGCCGAGCAGAGCTTCATCAAGCGCCACCGGCCGCGCTTCAACATCCGCCTCCGCGACGACAAGTCCTACCCCTACGTCTGCGTCAGCCTCGACGAGGAGTACCCGCGGGTCTACTTCACCCGCGAGAAGCACCGCCCCGGCCGCGCCTACTTCGGCCCCTTCTCCAGCGCCAAGCGGGTGCGCGAGACACTCGACCTGCTCGGCAAGCTGTTCCAGTTCCGCACCTGCGAGGGGCCCGAGCCGGGCCGCCGCTCCGGCAGCCCCTGCCTCGACTACTACATCAAGCGCTGCGGGGCGCCCTGCGTCGGCTACGTCGCACCCGAGGAGTACCGTCGCAACGTCGACGCGATCGTCGACTTCCTCCGCGGCCGCTACCGCCGGGTCGAGGCCGACGAGGCGGCGAAGATGGAAGAGGCCGCGGCGGCGCGGGAGTTCGAGCGCGCCGCCCTGCACCGCGACCGCCTCAAGGCGATCCGCTCGCTGTTCGAGCGCCAGCGCGTCGCCGGCGGCTCGGTCGGCACCGCCGACCTGATCGGCGTCGCCACGGAGGGGGCCGACGCCAACGTGCAGGTCTTTCAGGTGCGCGACGGGATCCTCGCCGAGCGGCAGAGCTTCTACCTCGACAACCAGGCCGAGCGCGAGCCGGCCGAGGTCGCCGAGGAGTTCATCGGTCAGTACTACTCGGCCTCGCCGGCTGTGCCGCGGACGATCGTCGTCGGCCCCTACCTGCGCGACCGCGCCGAGCTGCTGGCCGAGGCGCTGAGCGAGCGGCGCGGCGCCCCGGTCGAGGTGCGGGTCGCCGAGCGCGGCGACAAGCGCCGCCTGCGCGAGCTGGCCGAGCGCAACGCCCGCCTCGCCCTCGACCAGGACCGGCTGCGCCGCGAGCACCGCCGCCAGCGCCGGGTCGAGTCGCTCGCGGTGCTGCGCGAGGCGCTGGAGATGGAGGAGCTGCCGGTGCGGATCGAGGGCTTCGACATCTCCAACCTCGGCGGCGAGCACGCCGTCGCCTCGATGGTCGTGTTCGAGGGAGGAGCGACGAAGAAGGCGGGCTACCGCCGCTTCCGGGTGCGCGGAGACGGGAAGGGCGAGGCGGCGAGCAACGGAGGGCCGGACGACTTCGCCGCGATGGAAGAGGTCCTGGGCCGCCGCATGAGCCGCTACCTGGAGCAGGTCGACCTCTCGCCCCACGACGGCAGGCGAGATGCCAGCTTCGCCTCGCTGCCCTCGCTGGTCGTGATCGACGGCGGCAAGGGCCAGCTCGCCGCCGGGATGCGCGTCCTGCGCCCCTTCGCCGAGCGCGGCGTCACCGTGATCAGCCTCGCCAAGCGGCTGCAGGAGGTCTACGTCCCGGGCCGCTCGGCGCCGATCGACCTGGCCGCCGACTCGGAGGCCTCGAAGCTGCTGCAGCGGGTCCGCGACGAGGCGCACCGCTTCGCGATCGAGCACCACCGCGGCCGCCGCGACCGGGCGATGACCGGCTCGGTGCTCGACGAGCTGAGGGGCGTCGGGCCGGTGCGCAAGCGCGCCCTCCTCCAGCATTTCGGCTCTCCAGAGCGGTTCATGGCGGCGACGCGCGAGGAACTCGAGGCAGTGCCCGGCGTGCCTGGCAAAGTAGCCCGTGAGATCCACAAGCAGCTCAACAGGACTAGATAGATGGCGAGAGCCGAGAAATCCGAAGAGCGGGCGGGCGGCCGCGACGGCGAGGAGGCCGGCCGGGAGGTGACCCTGGTCGTGATCACCGGCCACTCCGGGGCCGGCAAGTCGGAGGCGATCGCCGTCTTCGAGGACAGCGGCTACTTCTGCGTCGACAACCTGCCGCCGCGGATGATCGGCAGCCTCGGCGAGCTGTTCCGCCACGACGGCAGCGGGGTGCAGCGCGCCGCCGTCGTCTCCGACGTGCGCGGCGGCGACTACTTCGACGATCTGGTCCAGGTGCTGGACGAGCTCGAGGCCGAGGGGCTGAAGCCGGAGGTCCTCTTCCTCGAGGCCGGCGAGGAGACGCTGGTCGACCGCTACAAGGAGACCCGACGCCGCCACCCGCTGGCGCCCGAAGGACGGCTCGTCGAGGGGATCCGCGCCGAGCGGGAGCTGCTGGCGCCGCTGCGCGAGCGCGCCGATCTGGTGATGGACACCACCGACCTGACCAGCGCCGGGCTGCGCAGCCGCATCGCCGAGGAGATGCTGGGGCGCCACGGGAGCGGCAAGCTGGCGCTGACCCTGCTCACCTTCGGCTTCAAGAACGGACCGCCGCGCGACGCCGACCTCACCCTCGATGTGCGCTTCCTGCCCAATCCCCACTACGTCGACGAGCTGCGCCCGCTGACCGGCCTCGATCGCGGCGTCCGCGAGCACGTCGAGTCCGGCGCCCAGGCGGGAGAGTTCTACGGCCGGCTGCTGCCGCTGCTCGAGTTCCTCGTCCCCGCCTACGTCGCCGAGGGCAAGAGCCACCTGACGATCGCGGTCGGCTGCACCGGCGGCCGCCACCGCTCGGTGACCGTCGCCGACCGGATCCGCCGCGACCTGGCCGGCCGCGACGACGTGATCGTCCGCGTCAAGCACCGCGACGCCGAGGTCGACGCATGAGGGGACGCGGCCACCCCTAGAATCGACGGGCTTTGCCCGATCCCGTCATCTCCATACGCGGCCTGCGCAAGAGCTACGGCGACATCGAAGCGGTTCGCGGTATCGACCTCGACGTCCAGCCGGGCGAGATCTTCGCCTTCCTCGGCCCCAACGGGGCCGGCAAGACGACCACCGTGGAGATCCTCGAGGGCTACCGCAAGCGCGGCGGGGGGGAGGTGACCGTGCTCGGGGAGGATCCGGAGAAGGCGGGCCGCGCCTGGCGGGAGCGGATCGGGATCGTCCTGCAGAGCGGCCGGCTCGACCCCTACCTGACGGTCCGCGAGTCACTCGACCTTTACGCCGGCTACTACAGCGAGCCGCGCCCGGTCGACGAGGTGATCGAGCTGGTCGGCCTGGAGGGCAAGGCGGAGGCGCGCGCCAGCGTCCTCTCCGGCGGGCAGCAGCGCCGGCTCGACGTCGGCATGGCGCTGATCGGCGACCCCGAGCTGCTCTTCCTCGACGAGCCGACCACCGGCTTCGACCCCTCGGCGCGGCGCCACGCCTGGGACACGATCGCCGGCCTGCGCGACCTCGGCAAGACGGTCTTCCTCACCACCCACTACATGGACGAGGCGCAGCGCCTCGCCGACCGGGTGACGATCATCGCCCGCGGCGAGGTGGTCGTCCAGGGCACGCTGGAGAACCTCGGCGACCGCGAGAGCCGGCCGGCGACGGTCAGCTTCCGGCTCCCCGACGGCGTCGCCGCGAGCGAGCTGCCGGGACAGGTCGCCGCCGTGGACGGTGGGGCGACGGTGTCCCTGAGCACGACCACCCCGGTCGCGACCCTGAACGAGCTGACCGGCTGGGCGATCGAGCGCGGCCTCGACCTCGAGGGGCTCGAGGTGACGCGCCCGACGCTCGAGGACATCTACCTCTCACTCACCGCGGAGGCCTCCGAGTGAGCGGGCTCGCCCTCGTCGCCCACCAGTTCCGCTACGACCAGAAGACGTTCTGGCGCAATCCCGCCGCGGTCTTCTTCACGGTGGCGTTCCCGGTCATCCTGCTGCTGATCTTCGCCACCGTGTTCGGCGACCAGACGGTTGACGTCAACGGCGGGGTCGAGACCACCACCTACTACGTGCCGGCGATCATCACCCTCTCGGTGATCTCGGCGACGATGCAGTCGCTGGCGATGTCGCTGGTGATCGCCCGCGAGGACGGGCGGCTGAAGCGCAGCCGCGGCACACCGATGCCACCCCGGGTCTTCATTGCCGGCCGGATCGGCAACTCGATAGTCGTCGCCCTGCTGATGCTGGCGCTGATCGCCGCGATCGGTCGCGTCCTGTACGGCGTCGCCCTCCCCTGGGAGCGCCTGCCGGCGATCCTCGTGACCCTGGTCGCCGGGGCCGCCGCCTTCTGCTGCCTCGGCATCGCACTGACCGCGGCGATCCCCTCCCAGGACGCCGCCGCGCCGATCGTCAACGCGCTGCTGCTGCCGCTCTACTTTCTCTCCGGTGTCTTCATCCCCGACGATCAGCTCCCCAGCGGCGTCATCCACTTCGCCGACGTCTTCCCGGTCCGCCACTTCTTCGAGGCGTTCTTCAACGCCTACGTCCCGGCGGGCGCCGGCGGCTCCGGCCTGGAGTGGGGCAACCTCGCCTTGCTCGCCGCCTGGGGCGTCGCCGGCCTCTTCCTCGCGGTCCGCTTCTTCCGCTGGACCCCCCGGGCCGGCTAGACGCTGTATCCGCGCTGCGGCAATCGCCCGATCCGGCCGCGATCATTATCAGGAGGGCTCGTATAGCCTTCCCGCTCCGATGTTGCACCACGTCCTCCTGGAGGTCTCCGACCTCGAGCGGAGCGCTTCGTTCTACGACGCGCTGCTCATGCCGCTTGGCTGGCGGCGCCATCTCGAGGAGGAAGAAACGATCGGATGGGGCATCGCCAGGCCGGTCTTCTTCGCCTCCGCCCACCACGAGCCACGGCCCGGGTTCGGGCTGCTCGGTTTCTCGGGGCTCGGGATCGTCGCTGTCAAGGCGTCCTGGAAAGCGGGGATCGGGGCCGGCGGCACCAGCGTCAGCGAGCCCGGCGAGCGGCGGTCCCACGGCTCGGGCGCCTACTCGGCCTTCCTCAAGGACCCGGACGGCTACGAGATCGAGATCACGATCGGGAATGACTAGAGGACCGTCCAGAAACATTCGACCGCAAATGGCGGCCCCCCGGCTCTCGCCATTCACTGGCCAACGTCCCGGAACGGGCCGCTGGCATCGCCACAACACGACCCCAGGAGGTCTGACTTCATGTCTGTGAAGGTCGGCATCAACGGCTTCGGGCGCATCGGGCGCAACATCTTCCGTGCGGCACACGCGGCGGGAGCCGACCTCGAGTTCGTCGCGGTCAACGACCTCACCGACCCCGGCACGCTCGCCCACCTGCTCAAGTACGACTCGACCCTGGGGCGCTTCCCGGGCGAGGTCGAGGCGGGGGAGGGCTCGATCTCGGTTGACGGCAGGGCGCTCGAGGTGCTCTCCGAGCGCGACCCGGCGGCGCTGCCCTGGGCCGACCTCGGGGTCGAGGTGGTGATCGAGTCGACCGGCCTCTTCACCGCCCGCGACGACGCCGCCAAGCACCTCGAGGCGGGCGCCAGGAAGGTGATCATCTCCGCCCCCGCCAAGGAGCCGGACGTGACCGTGGCGCTCGGCGTCAACTTCGACACCGCCTACGACCCGGCCAGCCACCAGATCATCTCCAATGCCTCCTGCACGACCAACTGCCTGGCCCCGCTGGCCAAGGTGATCCACGAGGAGTTCGGGATCGAGCAGGGGCTGATGACGACGATCCACGCCTACACCGCCGACCAGCGCCTCCAGGACATGCCGCACAAGGACCTGCGCCGGGCGCGGGCCGCGGCGCTCAACCTGATCCCGACCACGACCGGGGCCGCCAGGGCGGTCGGCCTCGTCCTGCCGGAGCTGAACGGGAAGCTGAACGGGTTCGCGATCCGGGCGCCGGTCGCGATCGGCTCGATCGTCGACCTCGTCTGCACCCTCTCCAAGGCAACCGACCCCGCGCAAATCAACGCCGCGGTCGAGGCCGCGGCTGACGGCCCGCTGAAGGGGATCCTCTCCTACACCGAGGATCCGATCGTCTCCACCGACATCGTCGGCGATCCGCACTCCTCGATCTTCGACGCCGGCCAGACGATGGCGATCGGCGACGGCAGGATGGTCAAGGTAGTCGCCTGGTACGACAACGAGTGGGGCTACTCCAACCGCTGCGTCGAGCTGGCGGGCAAGGTGCTGGAGCCGGTGGCAGCCGGCGCCTGAGCGCCGCCGAGGCGCATCGTGGGCTTCTCAAAGGCAAGCGTCCGCGACGCCGAGGTCGGGGGCAGGCGGGTACTGGTCCGGGTCGACTTCAACGTTCCCCTCGACGACGGCCGGGTCGCCGACGAGACGCGGATACGGGCTGCCCTGCCGACCCTCGAGCTGCTGCGCGAGCGCGGCGCCGCGCTGGTCCTGGTCTCCCACCTGGGCCGGCCGAAGGGGAAGCCCGAGCCGGCGCTCTCGATGCGCCCGGTCGGGGAGCGGCTGTCGGAGCTGCTCGGCGCCGAGGTCCAGCAGGCGCCCGCCGTGATCGGCGGCGACGTCGAGACGATGGCCGAGGGGATGGGGCCGGGCGACGTGCTGCTGCTGGAGAACGTCCGCTTCGAGCCGGGGGAGACCGAGAACGACCCGAAGCTGGCCGGCGCCCTCGCCGAGCTGGCCGACCTCTACGTCAACGACGCCTTCGGCGCCGCCCACCGCGCCCACGCCAGCACCGAGGGGGTCGCCCGCCACCTGCAGGGCTACGCCGGCCTGCTGCTGGAGCGCGAGGTGACGGAGCTGACGCGCGTCGTCGAGTCGCTCCAGCGACCGCTGGTCGTCGTCCTCGGCGGCGCCAAGGTCACCGACAAGATCGGCATGATCGACCGCTTCCTGGAGATCGCCGACCGGATCCTGATCGGCGGCGCGGTGTGCTTCAGCTTCTTCCGAGCGCAGGGGGTCGCGACCGGCGACTCGCTGGTCGAGGAGGCGGGGGTGAGGCTGGCGGCGGAGGCGCTGGAGCGCGCCGCGAGCTCCGCTTGCGAGCTGAGGCTGCCGGTCGACCTGGTGCTGGGCGAGCGCTTCGACGCGGGCGCGGAGCATCGCGAGAGCGACGGGGTCGAGGTGCCGGACGGCTGGATCGGCCTCGACATCGGCCCGCGGACGGCCGCCGCCTACGCCGAGGCGATCGGCGCCGCCGGCACGGTGCTCTGGAACGGGCCGATGGGGGTCTTCGAGCTGGAGCTGTTCGCGGCCGGGACGCGGGCCGTCGCCGAGGCCGTCGCCGAGGCGCCCGGGACGACCGTGGTCGGAGGCGGCGACTCGGTTGCGGCGCTGCAGCAGTTCGGGCTTGGTGAGAAGGTGGATTGGCTCTCGACCGGAGGAGGAGCATCGTTGGAGCTGCTGGAGGGGAAGAAGCTGCCCGGGGTGGAGGCCTTGCTGGATGCCTGACCGCACGCCCTACGTCGCCGCCAACTGGAAGATGCACAAGACGGCCGCCGAGGCGGCGCGGTTCGTCGACGCCCTGCTGCCGCGAATCGCGGCGACGCAGAACGAGGTGGTCATCTGCCCGTCGTTCCTGGCCCTCGCCGAGGTGGTGGAGCGCTCGCGCGGCAGCGCCGTGCGGGTCGCGGCCCAGAACATGCACGAGGCCGAGTCGGGCGCCTTCACCGGCGAGGTCTCGGCGCCGATGCTGGTCGAGGCCGGCGTCGACGCGGTGATCCTCGGCCACTCCGAGCGCCGCCAGCACTTCGGCGAGACCGACGAGGCGCTGGCCCGCAAGGTCCCGGCGGCGCTCGCCGCCGGCCTCGAGCCGATCCTCTGCGTGGGCGAGACCGAGGAGGCGCGCGACGCCGGCCAAACCGACGGCGTGCTGGAGCGCCAGCTCCAGGCCGACCTGGCCGGGGTCGACCCCGGCCGGCTGGCCGGGGTCGTCGTCGCCTACGAGCCGATCTGGGCGATCGGCACCGGCCGCACCGCGACGCTCGAGCAGGCCCGGGAGGCGATCGGCTTCATCCGCGACACGCTGCGGGCCCGTGGCGCCGCGGCCGAGCAGGTGCGCATCCTCTACGGCGGCTCGGTGAAGCCCGCCAACGCCGGGGAGCTGATGGCGCAATCGGAGATCGACGGGGCGCTGGTCGGCGGCGCCAGCCTCGACCCCGGCGACTTCGCGGCGATCGTGGCAGCCGCATGACGGCCCCAGGCGCCGCCAGGCTGTGTCCTCGGTCGGCCTCCTCGGATCACGCACTAACAAGTGCGCTCCCCTCGTCGAACCTCCCTGCGTCCTTGCCTGGCGGCGCCTGGGACTCGTCATGACCGGGTCGGTTCCCTCCCTGGCTCTGGTCATCCTCGACGGCTGGGGTCTCGCCGAGCCCGGTCCCGGCAACGCGATCTCGCTCGCCCGCACCCCGGTCTTCGATCGCCTCTGGAGCGAGTTTCCCCATACACAGCTCTCGGCGCAGGGCCGTGACGTCGGCCTGCCGGAGGGGCAGATGGGCAACTCCGAGGTCGGCCACCTCAACCTCGGCGCCGGGGCGATCGTCAAGCAGGACCTGGCGCGGATCGACGACGCGATAGCCGACGGCGGCTTCTTCGAGAAGGAGGCGCTGCTCGCCGCCTGCGAGCGAGCCCGTTACAGCCCCCGCGGCCGCCTCCACCTGCTCGGCCTCGTCTCCGACGGCGGCGTCCACTCCGGCTGGGAGCACGTCGAGGCCTGTATCGAGCTGGCCTCCCAGGAGGGCGTATCCGACCTCGTCTTCCACGCCTTCACCGACGGCCGCGACACCCTGCCGCACGGCGGTCGCGGCTACCTCGCCGAGCTGCAGCGCTGGCTGCGTCACGCCGGCCGCATCGCCACGGTCAGCGGCCGCTACTACGCGATGGACCGCGACACCCGCTGGGAGCGGACCAAGCTCGCCTACGATGCGATTGTCCACGCCCGGGGGCTGCGCGCGGCGAGCGCCGGGGAGGCGCTCGCCGCCTCCTACGAGCGCGGCGAGACCGACGAGTTCGTGAAGCCGACGGTGATCGGCGACTACGACGGCGCCGCCGCGGGCGACGTCGCGATCTTCGTCAACTTCCGTCCCGACCGCGCCCGCCAGATTACGATGGCGCTGGCCGACCCGGGCTTCGACGAGTTCTCGCGCGGCGGCGACCCGTTACTCGAGCTGACCACGATGACCGAGTACCGCAAGGGCTGGCCCTACCCGGTCGTCTTCCCCGAGGCGCGGCCGAAGACCACGCTCGCCGAGACGATCGCCGCGGCCGGCGGGCGCCAACTGCACGTCGCCGAGACCGAGAAGTACGCGCACGTCACCTACTTCTTCAACGGGGGGCGGGAGCAGGAGCTCGAGGGGGAAGAGCGGCGCCTGGTCGACTCCCCCCGCGACGTGGCGACCTACGACCGCAAGCCGCAGATGAGCGCCCGCGAGGCAGCGGACGCCTTCGTCGGCCACTGGTCCGGTGGCGACTACAGGTTTGGCATCGTCAACTTCGCCAACCCCGACATGGTCGGCCACACAGGGGTGATCCCGGCGGCGGTCGAGGCGGTCGAGGCGGTCGACGCCTGCCTCGGGGACGTGGTCGGCGCGGTCGAGCGGTCGGGTGGGGCCTGCATCGTCACCGCCGATCACGGGAACTGCGATCACATGCTCGAGCCGGACGGGTCGCCCAACACCGCGCACTCCCTGAACCCGGTGCCGTTGATCGCCACCGCCGAAGGGGTCGAGCTGCGCGACCACGGCATCCTCGCTGACGTGGCCCCCACGGCGCTGCAACTGCTCGGCATTCCCCAGCCGCCCGAGATGACAGGGCGATCGCTGATCGAGGGCGCAGCTCCGTGGGCGGTTGGTTGAGGGGTGCCCGACCCCCTCCCCCGCGGACGCTATTCGGTGTTCTTCCGGACTAGGTCCTTGAGCTCTTCGACGACCTTGTCGACGCTGTCGCCCGCGACTTCGGTCGCTCTCACCCCGGTCGCCCTGTCGGTGGTGACGATCACCGCCGCCGCCACCGCGGCGGCGATCAGGACCAGGGCGACCAGCACCAGTACGAACCTGGCGAACCGCGAGAAGGCGCTCCGCTTGCCGGGCGCCGCGATCGGCGGCGGCTGCGGCGCCCGCGGACCCGGCCGTCTGGTCGGCGAGGGCGCCGGCCGGTACTCGGTCGCCGCGGTCCGGTCGAGGCGGCGGGTCGCCGTCTCGCCTCCCAGCACCCGGGTCGGCGTGGCGCCTTCGGTCAGCGGCAGGGTCACGTCCTCGCCCTGCAGGCCCAGCCGCAGGCCCCCGGCCAGCTCGTCGGCGCTGGCGTAGCGGCGCGACGGGTCGCCCTCCAGCGCCCGCAGCACCGCCGCCCCCAGCATCTCCGGCACCCCGTCGTTGTAGGTGCTGGGGGACAGCGGCCGCTCGTTCTGCTGGCGCACCGCCAGCTCGGTGAGCGAGGAGCCCTCGTAGGGCAGCCGTCCTCCGGTCAGGAACTGGTAGAGGACGACGCCGAGGGCGTAGACGTCGGTGGCCGGCGTCGCCTCCTCTCCGCGCACCTGCTCGGGGGCGAGGTAGGCGGCGGTGCCGACCACCGAGCCGACCTGGGTGATCCGGGTCTGTTCGACAGCCCGCGCGATCCCGAAGTCGGTGAGCTTGACGGTCATCTCGCCGCCGCCGGCCGGGCCGCCGACAATCATCAGGTTGCCCGGCTTGACGTCGCGGTGGATGATCCCCCGCTGGTGCGCGTAGTCGAGCCCGGCGCAGGCCTGCGCCCCGATCTCGGCCGTAGTCTCGGCGTCGAGCGGGCCCTGCTGCTGCAGGATCTGCGCCCCCGAGCGCCCCTCCACGAACTCCATCACGATGAAGTGGCGCCCCTCGTCGATCCCGGTGTCGTAGACCTGGACGATGTTGGGGCGGATCAGCTTGGCGACCGCGAGCGCCTCGCGGCGGAAGCGGGCGACGAAGCGCTCGTCGTCGGAGAGGTGCTCGGCGAGGACCTTGACCGCGACGGTCCGCTCCAGGGTGCGGTCGGTCGCCCGGTAGACGATCGACATCCCGCCCGAGCCGAGCCGGTCGCCGAGCTCGTAACGGCCAGAGAGGACCCCGCTTGCCATCACTTCCCTTCGCCCACAGCTCTGCCCGGGCTGACGCCGCCGGGCGCGCCGGTGCCGCCGCCGCTGGACGGCGGGATGGTCGGCGTCGTCGTCTCGGTGGGGGTCGTCGGCGTCGTGGTCGTCGCACCGGTCGTCGTCTTGCCGGTCTTCTCCTCCTTCTTCGAGGTGTCCGTGGTGGTGGTCGTCTCGGTGGTCAGCGGGACGTTGCCTTCCGCCGTTTCCTCGGAGGTGGTGGCGGGCACGCAGGTCGCGACCACCTTGCCGAGGCGCTCCGCGCCAGCCCGGAGCGCCTGCTTCAGCTGTCTGTCGACCCCGCCGAGCTCCTCGATCTGCGTGCTCACCTGCTCCGCGGCGCCCGCGGCGCCGACGCAGTCGCCTTCGGCCGCCAGCTGTTTGACCGTATCGAGGTTGGCGGTTATCTCCCTGGCGGTCTCGCCCGGCAGCAGCTGCGCGTCGCTGTCGCCGCAGGAGACGAGCGCGACTGCCGCGGCAGCGCCGAGCGCGAAGACGAGAAGTGACGCGGTCAGGCGGGCCATCGTGCGAGTCTAGACAACGCTTCCCGGGCCATATTTTCCCTGCAGTTGACGGTCATTGCCCGGTGTAGAGACGAGCCGCGAGGCGTCGTGGCAGGCCGGCGGCGGCGATCGGCCCCGCGGCCCGGTCGATCTCGTAGGGGACGCGGTGGAAGCGGGCCGTCTCCTCTCCGGTGTCCAGCTCCAGCCAGGCGGCGCGCGGATCGCCGTCGCGGGGTTGGCCGACGCTGCCCGGATTGACCAGCCAGGTGCCGTGGCCGAGGTCGAGCAGCGCCCCGTCGCTCATCTGGGCGCCGCGGGTGTCGCCCTGCTTGCCGTGGCCGGGCCGAGTGAAGAACAGCGACACGTGCGAGTGGCCGATCAGGGCGATCCGCTCCGGCTGGACGTCCATCGAGGTGTCCGCCTGCTCGGTCGAGAGCACGTACTCCCAGACAGGGTCGAGGGGGGAGGCGTGGAACAGGGCGAGCCCCTCGCGCCGGCCGGTCGGCTCCAGCTCGCGCAGGAAGCCCAGCGTCCGCTCGGCGACGTTGTCGCGCGTCCAGGCGACCGCCTCGGCCGCGGCCTCCGAGAAGGCGGAGATGTCCAGCCCCCCAAGCACCGCGAGGTCGTGGTTGCCGACCAGGCAGAGGTCGCAGCGCTCCCGGGCCAGGTCGGCGCAGGCGTCGGGCTCAGCCCCGTACCCGACCACGTCGCCCAGGCACCAGACCTCCTCGACCTCGGCGTCCTCGACGGCGCCGAGGACGGCTTCGAGCGCCGGCAGGTTGGAGTGGACATCGGCGATCACGGCGACCAGCATGGGGGCCAGCGTACCCTGGCCCAGCCTCGCTCCATACGATGACGGTGTGACTGCCACCGACCCGATCGCCGAGCTGCGCTCAGCCGTCAACCAGGCCGCCCGGGCGCTGCGCGACGGCGAGTTGACCGGCCCGGAGCCATCTCTGGACTGCCCACCCAAGCCCGAGCTGGGCGACTACAGCTCCAACGCGGCGATGCTGCTCGCGGCGCCGCTCGGCGAGAAGCCGCACGACGTCGCCGTACGCCTCGGCGCCGAGCTGGAACGCGAGCTGGGCGGCGGCGAGAGCATCGACCGGATCGAGGTGGCCGGGCCGGGCTTCGTCAACCTCTTCCTCTCCGACCCCTGGTACCGGCGCGCGATGGCGAGCCTGGCGGGGGCTGGCGAGCGACTCGGCCCGACGCCGACCGACTCGCCCGAGCGCGTACTGGTCGAGTTCGTCTCCGCCAACCCGACCGGGCCGCTGCACGTCGGCGGTGGCCGCCACGCCGCCTACGGCGACGCGCTGACGCGCCTGCTGGAGGCGGCCGGCCACGAGGTGCAGCGCGAGTTCTACGTCAACGACGCCGGTGGCCAGGTCGAGCGCTTCGCGGCCTCGATCGCCGCCCGGATGAGCGGCGGCGAGATGCCGGAGGACGGCTACGAGGGCGCTTACGTCGCCGAGCTGGCCGAGCGCCTTGGCGCCGAGGGAGTCGACCCCGCCGACTCCGACCTGGTCGGGCGGCGCGGGGTCAAGCTGGTCCTTGAGGAGGTGCGGGCCACCCTGGACCGCTTCGGCGTCCACTTCGACAACTGGTTCTCCGAGCGCGACCTCTACGCGCGCGGGGAGGTCGACGCCGCCCTCGGCCGGCTCGACCGGGCGGGCCACACCTACAAGAGCGAAGGGGCGCTGTGGCTGCGCACCACCGAGTTCGGCGACGACAAGGACCGGGTGCTGATCCGGGCCGGGGGCAAGCCGACGTACCTGGCGGCCGACGTCGCCTACCACTGGGACAAGCTGGAGCGCGGCTTCGGGCGGCTGATCGACGTGCTCGGCGCCGACCACCACGGCTACGCCCCCCGGCTCCGCGCGGCGATCGCCGCGCTCGGCGCCGACCCCGACGCCTTCGAGGCGCCGATCATGCGGCTGGTCCACATAGTCGAAGGCGACGAGCGGGCCCAGATGTCGAAGCGCAGCGGCGACTTCGTCTCCCTCGACGAGCTGATCGACGACATCGGCGTCGATGCGGCCCGCTGGTTCATGCTGTGGCGCAGCCACGACACGCCCGTCGACCTCGACCTCGAGCTGGCCCGCCGCGAGTCCAGCGACAACCCCGTCTACTACGTGCAGTACGCGCACGCCCGGATCGCCAGCATCCTGCGCAAGGCGGGGGAGGGGGCCGAGCGAGCCTCCGCGGACGCCGGCGCCCTCACCCCGGGGACCTCGCTCCAGCCCACCGAGAAGGCGCTGATCAAGCGCCTGCTCGAGTTCCCCGACGAGGTCCGCGAGGCCGCCGCCCGCCGTGCCCCCCACCGGGTCTGCGCCTACTCGACGACCGTCGCCGCCGACTTCCACGCCTTCTACCGCGACTGCCAGGTGGTCGGCGCCGAGGGCGAGGGGGTCGAGCGGTCGAGGTTGGCGCTGTGCCTGCTCACCAAGCGGACGATCGCCGGGGCGCTGGGCCTGCTCGGCATCTCCGCCCCCGAGCGGATGTGATGCGCCTCGGGCGGAGGAAGCTCCCGGTTCTGGCCGAGGTCTCCGCCCGCCCGCCCGCCGGATCGCGGGCGTGGGCGCTGCAGCGCCGCGACATGGATGCACACCAGGCCCTGCTGGCGCGGCTGGGTGGCGCCCGGCTGGTGCTCGTCACCGGCGATGCCGAGGGCAAGGGGATGGCTGCGATCGGCCTCGCCACCACCGCCGCCGCGAACGGAACGCGGACGGCACTGCTGGAGTGCGATCTCACCAACCCGACCCTCGCCGAAGCGCTCGGATTGGCTGCGACGCCGGGCTTGACCGAGTACCTGCATGGCGAGGTGGAGGCGGCTCAGCTCCTGCAGTCGCTTGTCCTCGTCGGTCCGGGCTCTGCTGGGGCAATTGAGCCGCTGGTCTGTGTGGTGGCCGGTGGGCAGGTCTCTGAGACCCGGGGGATGCTTACGTCGGATGGCCTCCGCCAGGCGCTCGAGAGACTTCGATCGGCCTACGACCTCGTGGTCATCGCTGGTCCACCGCTGCAAGACGAGCATTTTCTCGCAGCGTTGGTTACACATGCTGACTCAACGATCGCCTGCGTCACCCGCTCGGAGGTACGGCGGAGACTGCCCATACCGGTGACTGGACTGATTGTCTGTTATTGAGCCTGTCTCGGGACTGAGGACGCCGCATCGCGCAGGTCCGCCGCCGCCAGACGTGCGACGGATCTTTCGAGCCAGGCTCTCAGAGGTCGTAGCGAGCCAGGTCGTCCTCGAGGCGCTCGGCGTCCTCGCCCCGCGGCCCCGGCGCGGCGGACTGCGCGCCGGGCGGTCCCGCGTCCCGTCGCCAGCGCCGCACGCCGAGCGCCAGCGCCACCGCCGCGACGACGAAGGCGAGCACCGGCACCAGGTAGGCGGAGAGGTCGAAGCCCGAGCCGCGCGGCAGCGCCAGCACCTCGCGGCCGTACTCGGCGACCAGCGCGTCCTTGATCTGCTCCTTTGACCGCCCCGCGGCGATCATCTCGGCGATGAAGACCTTCTGCCGCCGCGCCTGCGGCGAGTCGGACAGCTCCAGCAGGGTGCCGCAGATCGGGCACATCACCTCGTCCTCGATGTCGGTGAGGCTGGTCTGCGGAGCGGCGGCGGCGGCGGCGGCGAGCGCCAGCAGGGCAGCCGCGATCGCGACCAGCAGCGGCGAGCGCCTCATCGCCGCCCCTCGATGATCGGGACCACTCGCTCGTCCAGGAAGCGATCGTCGACCGGCCCCCGCCAGATCAGCGCCAGCCGCCCCCGCGGGTCGACCAGGAAGTTCTCGGGGACGCCGGTCGAGCCGAAGGCGGCGCTGCGCTCGCTGCCGATCGAGCGCAGCTGCGGGTAGGTGGTCCGGTAGCTGCGCAGGAAGGCGAGCGCGTCCTCGCTGTTGTCCTGCACATTCACCCCGAGCACGGTCAGGCCGCGGTCGCGATAGCGCCGTGAGAAGCGCTCCAGCACCGGCGCCTCCTTGCGGCAGGGGATGCACCAGGATGCCCAGAGGTTGACCAGCACCCACTCGCCGCGGTAGTCGGCGATCGACCCTTTTCCCTCGCCATCCAGCACCGGCAGCTCGCGGTCGGGGACGGGCTCCCCGACGGCGATCTTCGCCTCCCCCTTGCTCAGCAGGCCGAAGCCGAGCAGGCCGACGACGGCCAGCACGGCGAGGAAGGTGACGAGGGCGCGAGCGCTCACGGGCTGGGAAGGTTAGTCCTCGCCCCTTCCCTGGCCGATGGGCCTAAAGCGCCCATATATCTAGACGTTTTCGGCCCATCGGCGGAGCCTGGTCCTAGAATCAACCCCCAGCGCGGACGTAGCTCAGTTGGTAGAGCGTGAGCTTCCCAAGCTCGAGGTCGCGGGTTCGAGACCCGTCGTCCGCTTTCCAGATGCCGGGGCCCGGGGTTGGATCAAGGGCAACTAACCTGCGGCGTCGGTGCGCCCGACGCTCTCCGTCCTCATCGTCACCTGGAACAGCCGCAAGGAGCTGGCGCGGACGCTGCCCGCGCTGCTGCCGGAGCTGGGAGAGGGGGACGAGCTGATCGTCGTCGACAACGACTCCGGCGACGGCACGGCGGAGGCGGTCGCCTCGCTGGCGCCGGCGGCGCGCCTGGTGCAGAGCGGGCACAACGCCGGTTTCGCCGCCGCTTGCAACATCGGGGCCGAGCAGGCGCGGGGCGACCTGCTCGTCATCCTCAACCCCGACGCGGCGCCGCTGCCCGGCTGGGGCGAGGCGATCCGCCGGCCCTGGATCGAGGAGCGCGGCTGGGCCGCCTGGCAGGCGCTGGTCGCCGAGGAGGGGGGGACCCGGATCAACTCGGCCGGCAACCCGGTGCACTTCACCGGGCTCGTCTGGGCCGGCTCGCACGGCCGCCCGATCGAGGCGGCGCCGCCGGCCGGCGAGGTGCCGGCCCTCTCCGGTGCCTGTCTGGCGATCCCCCGCGGCACCTGGGTCGATGCCGGCGGCTTCCCCGAGCGCTTCTTCCTCTACCACGAGGACGTCGATCTCTCGCTGCGGCTGCGCCTGGCGGGCGGGGCGCTGGGGATCGAGCCGACCGCCGTCGTCGACCACGACTACGAGTTCGGCGCCCGCGAGCACAAGTGGCGCTGGCTGGAGCGCAACCGCTGGGCCTTCCTGATCCGCGTCTACCCGGCGAGCCTCCTGTTCCTGGTGGCGCCGGCCCTGATCGCCACCGAGCTGGCGCTGGTCCCGGCCGCGATCGCCGGGGGTTGGGGGAGGCAGAAACTCGCCGCGCTCGCCGACCTGGCGCGCTGGCTGCCCCGCCTGCTGCGCGAGCGGCGCCGGGTGCAGGCGACCCGCACGGTGACGGCCGCCGAGTTCGCCGCCTGGCTCAGCGCCGACCTCGACTCCCCCTTCATCCCCGCCGCCGCCCGCTCGGCGCCGGCGCGGATCGCCCTGCGCGCCTACTGGCGGGCGGTCCGCCTGCTGCTCGGCGACCGATGAGTTGACCACACCATAGGGTCGTCAACTCATCAGCCGACGGGTGCTCAGAGCGGCTGCCGAGTCGGGCGGATCAGGATCTCGTTGATGTCGACCCCGGGCGGCTGCTCCAGCGCGAACATCACCGAGCGGGCGATGTCGTCGTCGCTCAGCGCCCAGTCGCCGGGCCGGTTGTCGAAGAAGGGCGTGTCGACCATGCCGGGCTCGATCAGCGTCACCCGGATCGCCGAGTTCTCGTGCATCTGGCGCAGCTCGGCCCGCAGCGCCTCGCCGATCGCCGTCGCCGCCCACTTGGTCGCCGAGTACAGCGACCCCGGCAGCGCCTGCCGGCCGGCCACCGAGCTGGTGATCACGACGTGGCCGTCGCCGCGCTCCAGCAGGTGGGGGAGGGTGGCGCGGATCGTCAGGGCGACGCCGTAGACGTTGGTGAGGATCATCGAGCGCCAGTGCTCGACCGACTCCTCGAGGAAGCCGCGCGAGGCGCCGAAGCCGGCGTTGGCGAAGACCGAGTCGATCCGGCCGAAGCCCTCGAGGGCGGCGGTGGCCATCGCCTCGACCTGGTCCCACTCGGTGACGTCGCATCGCACCGCGAGCGCCCGCTCCTCGCCGCCCAGCTCCGCGACCAGCTCCTGCAGCGGCTCCAGCCGCCGCGCCGCCAGCACCAGCCGGTGGGTCCCGGCGGCGGCCTTCGCGGTCGCCGCGCCGATGCCGCTGCTGGCCCCGGTGATCAGCAGGACCGGATCGCTCGAGTCTGTAGCCGCCATCCGGGGCGATTCTGGCAGATCGCCGCCGCCGGCTCGCGGGAGCCGGCCTTGCGATAATCACGGGCTCGTGGACCCCCAGCGCAAGCGAAAGGTCCGGCTGGTGGTCGCGCTCGGCGCGGCGGTGCTGCTCGCCGGGGCGCTCGTCTACACGTCCTTTAGCGCCTCGACCGAGGCGAAGCAGCCCTCGCAGCTGCTCAGCGTCGCGCCGGGCGGCAGCTACGACCTCACCGGCAGGGTCGTCGAGGGCTCGATCCGCCGCGACGGGGAGAGGATCCGCTTCCGGGTCGCCGACCGCGACGGCGGCGAGAGCATCCCGGTCGCCTACAGCGGCGTCGTTCCCGACCCCTTCCGCGGCGGCCGCGAGATCATCCTTACCGGGGAGGTCGAGCGGGGTGTCTTCGCCGGGCAGCGGGACACCCTGGTCACCAAGTGCCCGTCGAAGTTCACGGCCGCGCATGACAGCTAGCCTCGGCAGCGCCGCGCTGGCGCTCGCCTTCCTCAGCGCGGTCTTCGCCGTGGTCGCGGCGCTGGCCGGCCGCCACGGCGACCGGCGCTGGGTCGACGCCTCGCGCTACGCCGTCTACGCCCTCTTCGCGCTGCTCACCTTCTGCGTCGTGACGATCGAGGTCGCCTTCGCCGGCGACGACTTCTCCTTCGCGCTCGTCCAGCAGCACTCCTCGATCGATACGCCGGGCTTCTACAAGCTGGCGGCGATGTGGTCGAGCCAGGAGGGCTCGCTGCTGCTCTGGGCCTGGGTGCTCTCGATCGCCACCTTGGCGGCGCTGTATGCGACCCGCGACAAGCTGCGCGAGCTGGTCCCCTACGCGACCGCGGTGATGGCGGCGGTCGCCGCCTTCTTCACCGGGCTGATGCTGTTCGGCGGCGGCGTCAACCCCTTCTCGACGCTGAGCCCGGTCCCCGCCGACGGCGTCGGGCTCAACCCGCTGCTCCAGCACCCGAGCATGATGATCCACCCGCCGATGCTCTACTCGGGGTACGTCGCCTTCACGGTCCCCTTCGCCTTCGCGATCGGCGCCCTGATCACCCGCCGCCTCGACGCCAGCTGGATCCGCGCCACCCGCCGCTTCGCGCTGATCGCCTGGGCGCTGCTCGGCTTCGGCCTGCTGCTCGGCGCCCGCTGGTCCTACACCGAGCTGGGCTGGGGCGGCTACTGGGCCTGGGACCCGGTCGAGAACGCCGCCCTGATGCCGTGGCTGATCGGCACCGCCTTCCTGCACTCGATCATGGTCCAGGAGAAGCGCGGCATGCTGAAGGCCTGGAACGCCTGCCTGATCGTCGCCACCTTCTCGCTGGCGCTGCTCGGCACCTTCCTGGTCCGCTCCGGCGTCCTGCAGTCGATCCACGCCTTCGGCGACAGCACGGTCGGCCCCTACATCCTCGGCCTGATCGCGGTGGTGACGATCGGCTCCGCGGCGCTGATCGTCTCCCGGCTCGAGGACCTGCGCTCGCCGAAGCGGATCGACTCGCTGGCCTCCCGCGAGGCGGTCTTCCTGGTCAACAACCTGCTGCTGGTGGCGCTCTGCGCGACGATCTTCTGGGGCACCTTTTTCCCGCTGATCTCGGAGCTGTTCACGGGGGAGACCGCGTCGCTGGCGGCGCCCTGGTTCGACCGCTACACGACCCCGCTGGCGATCCTCCTCGTCCTCTTCACCGGGATCGGGCCGCTGCTCGCCTGGCGCCGGGTCAGCTGGGCCTCGGCGAAGCGGGTCTTCCTCGCCCCGGCCCTGGTCGCGGCCGCGGTCGGGGTCGGGCTGGCGCTCGCCACCGACGCCGCCGGGGAGCCCTGGGCGCTGGCGCTGTTCGTCTTCGCCGCCTTCGCCCTGACCGGCCTGACGCAGGAGTTCTGGCGCGGCGCAGCCGCCCGCCGCTCGCTGGCCGGCGGCTCGATGCCGGCGGCGCTGGTCGCGATCGTCTCCCGCAACCGCCGCCGCTACGGCGGCTACATCGTCCACATCGGGGTCGCGGTGCTGCTGATCGGGATCGCCGCCTCCTCCAGCTTCCAGACCAACCGCGACGTGACGCTGAGCCCCGGCCAGAGCGCCGTGGTCGACGGCCGCACCGTCACCTACGAGCGGCCCACGGTCAGCTTCGACGAGGAGGCATTCGGCTTCGGCGCCGTGCTCGGGGTGGAGAGGGGCGGCGAACGGTTCACGCTGCGCCCGAGCCGGCGCTTCTTCCGGCCGGGCGGCGTCGAGGGCGGGACGATCGCCAGCTTCTTCGACGGCGAGGCGACCAGTGAGGTGGGGTTGAAAGCCGGCCTCGGCAGCGACTTCTGGACCGCGGTGCAGCCGGATGTCTCAGTGGTGCAGCGCCGGGTGCGCGCCGCCGATCGCGGCTTCCGGGCCTGCGTGGGCGGGGCGCCGGGCACCCCGCCGCAGTGCCGGGCGGTGTCGAGGCTGATGCGCGCCGCCGCCGCCGATCCGAGCCTGCGCCCGGTCGCGCTGGCCCAGATCGAGGCGCTCCAGACGGCCACCGCGAAGCGGCTGGCGAACGGCTACCTCACCGACGAGCGGCCCGCCACCTTCCGCGTCATCGTCGACCCGCTGGTGACCTGGATGTGGATCGGCGGCCTGATCGCCCTGGCCGGGGCGCTGATCGCGATCTGGCCGGCCCGCGGCCCGCGGCGCAGCCCGGTCGCCGCCTCCGAGCTGGAGGCGCTGAAGGAGGTCAAGTACCGCGAGATCCGCGACGCCGAGCTGGACCACGCGGCGGGCAAGCTCTCCGACGAGGACTTCGCGCTGCTCGACGCGGAGCTGCGCAACGAGGCGGTCGAGATCCTCGACCGCGCCAACGGAAAGCGAGCCAACGGCCAACCGGCCGCTGACCGACGTGGGGAAGAGGCGGGGTCCCCAGGTCTCTAGATCTTCAGCAGCACCAGGGTGTTGAGCACGAAGAGGATCGCGAAGAAGATCGTGGCGCGATCCAGATTGCGCTCGACCATCGAGCCGCCGCCGAAGGAGCTGCCGCCGCCGCCGATCCCGAAGGCGCCCGAGAGCCCCGCGTCCTTGCCCGAGTGCAGGAGCACCAGGAAGACCAGGGTGACGGCGATGGCGATCTGAACGATCCCGAGAATCACGAACACGGACCGGATGGTACCGACCGGCATACCCTGGTGGTTAGTGACCATCCGGAAACCCCCGCGCACGCCTGGCGGCGGCGGACGCTGCGCGGGGCTGCGTCCTCAGTCGGCCAAATAGCGCACGACTATTCGGCCTCCCTGCGTCCTGGCCCCGCTTGGTCCGGCGCTCGCCAGCCACACACGCGGGTTTTCGGATAGTCACTTGGCGGCACTTTGGCTGCGGCTGCCGCGGTGGTTGACGAGGATCACTATCTTGTCAACCAAGAAGACGCTCTTGGGCTGTTTGACAAGGAGGATGTCGAGATGGAAGCCGCGACCCACGCCCACGCCGCCGAGGGGGAGCTGAATCCCGCCACCTGGCGCGACCCGAAGCGCTACGCCTGGCTGCTGGGGCTGATCGTGCCGCTCGCGCCCTTCCTCGCCTGGGCCGATGTCCAGCTGACAGGGATCGGGGCCTTCTGGTTCTTCGGGCCGCTGCTCGTCTTCGTCTTCTTACCGCTGCTCGACATCGCGGTCGGGACGGACGCCAGCAACCCCCCGGACAGCGTCATCAAGTGGCTGGAACAGGACCGCTACTACCGCTGGTGCACCTACGCCTTCATCCCGATCCAGTACGCCGGCCTCGTCTTCGCCTGCTGGCTCTGGGCCTACGGCGGCCTCTCGGCCGTCGAGAGCATCGGCCTGGCGATGACGGTGGGCATGGTCAGCGGCATCGCGATCAACACCGCGCACGAGCTCGGCCACAAGCGGGCCAGCGTGGAGCGCTGGCTGAGCAAGGTCGGCCTCGCCCAGAGCGCCTACGGCCACTTCTTCATCGAGCACAACCGCGGCCACCACGTCCGCGTCGCCACGCCGGAGGACCCGGCCAGCGCCCGCCTCGGTGAGGGCTTCTGGACCTTCCTGCCGCGGACGGTGGTCGGCAGCCTGCGCTCGGCCTGGGGGTTGGAGCGCACCCGGCTCAGCCGCACGGGCCACTCTGCATGGTCGATCCACAACGACATCCTCAACGCGTGGGCGATGACCGCGGTGCTCTTCGCCGCCCTCGTCGCGGTGTTCGGGCTCGTCGTCCTCCCCTACCTGCTGATCCAGGCGGTGATCGGCTTCTCCCTGCTGGAGGCCGTCAACTACCTCGAGCACTACGGGCTGCTGCGCCAGAGGAGCGAGGACGGCCGCTATGAGCGCACCCGCCCCGAGCACAGCTGGAACAGCAACAACGTCGTCTCCAACGTCCTCCTCTACCACCTGCAGCGCCACAGCGACCACCACGCCAACCCGACCCGCCGCTACCAGGCGCTGCGCCACGTCGACGAGGCGCCGCAGCTGCCGACCGGTTACGCCGGCATGATCGTGGTTGCCTGGTTCCCGCCACTCTGGCGCCGCGTCATGGATCGCCGCTTGCTTGAGCACTACGGGGGTGACGTCACCCGGGCCAACATCGAGTCCCGCGCCCGGCGGCGAATGCTCGCCCGTTACAGGCCCGCCACGTCGTGAGCCGCTGGCGCTGCCCGGGGTGCGGGTACGTCTACGACGAGGAGGCCGGGCACCCACGCGAGGGCTTTCCGGCCGGGACGCCGTTGAGCGAGGTGCCCGACGACTGGCCCTGCCCCGACTGCGGCGTCTGGGACACGGTGGACTTCGAGCCGGACGAGTGAGGATGCCCGCCGCGAGCTAGCTGCTAGCTGTGTTTGGTCGCCGGCGCCTTCCTGCCTTCCGCGGGACTCCGCGCCGACTCGAAGCTCACCAGTGCCACGGTGGCGGCGATGCCGTCCTTGCTGCCTTTGCCTTCGGTCGCCAGGCGTTCGGTGGCTTCGGCCTGGAGGTCGAAGACTCCGTCCAAGGTTTCGGCGAGCAGGGCCGAGAGGCCCTTCCACGCCTTCTTGTCCAAGACCAGGGGCGTCCAGCTCACATGAAAACCGTCTCGGTTATCGAAGGCTTCGGCCTCCATCGCCTCGGCCGCGTCGTCGAAGAGCTCTTGCAGGATGCCGACAGAAATCCCCCGCCTCGTTGAACTCGGGAGGTCCTTCCAGGTGTCGTCAGGGACCAAGGCACGATGAACCGCGCTGTAGTAGTGCTCGACGGCGCCGCGCCGCGGCTCCGTCCTGACGAGCTCGATCAGCTCGTACTCGCGGAGCACTTTGATGTGGTAGCTGACCTGGCTGAGCCCATTGCGAAGCTCTTCGGACAGTTCGTTCGGGCTGGCGGTCCGTTCGTTGAGGATCGCCAGGCAGCGCACCCGCCCGGGGTGGGAAAGGGCCTTCATCAGGCGGCGGTCGACCAATTCCGGGGCCTTCGCCTTCTTTGCTGTCTTTCGCTTTTTCGCGGCCAAGTTCCTCGGCCTCCTCTCGGTTGCTCTTGCTGTACACGCCTAGTGCTGAATGCTACAGCCTAATCGCTTTAAAGCCAAGTTACTGAATGAGTGGTGGGGACTGCCCGTTTGCTGCCTGAATGTCAGAAACTGATCAAATGATCTAGATCACTGGACCCAGCAATCGGTCTGCTGACGGGCAGGCGGGGAAGTCTCGGAGGGAGGTGAGGCAGATGAAGATCAGCGCCGAGCAGCGCGTCATCCCGACGCTCTCGATTACCAAGCACGGCTAGTGCCTTCGGAGGCCCGGCGCCGGCGCCGGGGGGACGGCTGAACTGGGCCGTCCCCCCACTTCGGCGCATCCCCGGCCCCTCGGTTCTCCAAGGCGGCTCCGCGGAGCCGCCTTGGAGGCAACCGGATCAGGTGGCCTGTCCCGGTAGCGGCTCCTTTTCTCGCTCGCCGGGCTTGTAGGCCTCTTCGGGCTCCAACATGCCCTTGATCTGCTCGCGCATCTCGGGCGTGTTCTCGTGCCCGTGGACAGATGCC
Organism: Solirubrobacterales bacterium; assembly: GCA_019456285.1. Lineage (GTDB taxonomy): Bacteria > Actinomycetota > Thermoleophilia > Solirubrobacterales > 70-9 > VRUE01. The sequence continues at coordinate 27,935 of VRUE01000027.1, forward strand.
GCGTGTTCCGCCGCGGCACGCACCACCTCTTCCTCCTCGCCGATGATCGTCAGCGAGCAGTTCATCTCGCTTGGGAACCGGCGGCAGTCGGCCATCACGCGTGCCATCTCTCACCCCCTTTCAATGGGTTGGGTGTCGTACTACACCCGCTCCGACTCGGAGTCAAGCGATCACGGGTGCCCCAGCCGCCTCAGCGCGTCGCCCTCGCGAGCGCATCGCGATCCTCACCTTCGACCCCGCGCCGCTTGCGGACCTGTGCGCGGATTCAAGGGGATGGGCAGCAGAATGGTCCGGCCCGGCCAGATCAGGCGCCAGAGATCAGCATCAGGAAGACCACGAAGACGATCACCGCCA
>VRUE01000131.1 GCA_019456285.1 Solirubrobacterales bacterium
AAGCGGCTCGCGGAGCGGGAGTTCGGTCGCCTCTCCCTTGCCGAACAGGAGGGGGTGCGTGGTCAGGCGCTCAGCCGGGCAGCCGAGAAGCTGGGGATTCTTGCCTCGCTGCAGACCGGGAATGCCGAGCTGGTCCAGCCAGCCGATCTGCCGACCTCGTCGTCCTCGCCGAAGCCGGTGCGAAATGGGGTTCTGGGCGCGGTTCTCGGCTTGCTGCTCGGGATCGGCCTCGCCTTCCTGTTGGAGCGGCTGAACCGCCAGTTGCGGGACCCCGAGGAAGCGCGCGAAGCGTTCGGCCTGCCGGTGCTGGGGACGGTGCCGGAGAGCAAGGCGATCGTCGCCTCGAACGAGGGGACGGCGGCGCCGGAGCTGCCCTTCCTGGAGAACGAGGCCTTCCGCACCCTGCGGGCATCGCTGCGCTACTTCAACGTCGACCACGAGATCCGCTCGGTGCTGATCGCCTCCCACGACGCCGAAGTGGGCAAGAGCACGGTCACCTGGAACCTGGCGCGGGTGGCGGCGACCTCCTCGAAGGTGGTGGTCGTCGAGACCGACCTTCGCAACCCCAGCCTCTCCCGCCAGCACGGGCTGAGTGTCGGGCCGGGCCTGGCGGAGCTGCTGACGCACCAGATCGAGCTGGACGAGGCGATCCAGTCCAAGCCGCTGGTCACGGGGGCCGACGGCGCCGACGGCGGGGAGCGTGAGCTGGACGTGATCGTCGCCGGGGCGGCGCCGCCCAACCCGGCCGAGCTGATCGAGAGCCAGGCGATGAGCGAGGTGCTCACGCAGCTGACCGAGCGCTACGACCTCATCGTCATCGACACGGCGCCGACCGGGGTCGTCTCCGACGCCTTCCCGTTGCTGCGCAAGGTCGACGGGGTGATCGTGGTGGCGCGAATGGGGAGGAGCAGCCGCGACTCCGCGGAGCGGCTGCGCGAACAGCTCGGCCGCCTCGAGGCTCCGGTGCTGGGGATCGTCGCCAACGCCGTGAAGCTGAAGCGGGGGGGGAAGTACGGGTACGGCTACTACGGCGGTTACGGGCAGGCGGCGGAGCAGCCGGGCGGCGCCGAGGTTGGCGCAGGTTCGGGCTCGGGCGAGAGCGCGTAGGCCTTCCGCCGGTCAGCGCTCGGGCTTGTCCTCCCGCGACTTCTACGGCCACCACTTCATCGGCCAGTCGCGGGCGTGGGCCACCGCTGAGGCCTCAGCGGCGTCTGAGCCATGCGGCGAGCAGCCGATCGAGCGCCTCCTGAAGCGTGGAGCGTGCGATGCGGTACTCGCATCGAGGAGGTGCTCCGCGCAGTCCGGTTCCCCGATCATGCCGCGCCAGATCCGGTTCAGCGGGACCGGACCCGCTGCTATTCGCGCGGCGCCGGCCCAAGTGCCTGGCTGGTCGTGGTCGTAAGCTATGAGCAGAAGCCGGCACGGATCGTC
>VRUE01000132.1 GCA_019456285.1 Solirubrobacterales bacterium
CTCGCCCTGCTCGCCGGCGACTACCTCTACGCGCTCGGCATCGAACGCCTCGCCGGCCTCGGCGACACCCACGCCGTCCTCCTGCTCGCCGACCTGATCAGCAAGTGCGCCCAACTCCACACCGAAGACCGTGAGAACGAAGTCGCCGATCTCTGGCACGCGGCGGTCAGGGGAATAGGAGGAGAATCCTGAGAGGTCGGGTGGCCAAGCAGTTCAAGGACGCAGGGAGGCCGGCAAGGGGAGCGCACTCCAGGTGCGTGACCCGCAGCCAGCCGACCGAGGACTGAAATGCGCCGGTCAGAACCGCTCTCAGCGGACGGTGCAGTTGCGGATCAGGGTGGAGACCACGTTCTTACCGCCCGCAAAGCCGAACTTGGCGCGGGCGAACGGGTAGACCGCGCCGGGAAACCCGGCCGGGGCCGCGCAGCCGGCGCTCAGGTAGCTGCGCCGCTTGCTCCGGTAGATGTATGTCCGCCGCAGCTTCATCTCGAAGTGCGTCACGTAGGCCCACTTCCGCGCCGCCTTGGGCAGGGTCGTCCTGATCACCGTGCCGAAGGTGCCCTTCCGCTTGAGGACCTTGAAGGTGAGGACGAATGCCGACGGGGGCTTGCGCCCGTAGACCTGGGCGAGGATCCGGCGCTTGCCGCCCGCGCGCCTCGCGTTGAAGGCGAGCAGCGGCCCCTTGAACGTGAACGGCGCCTGGTTGTCGAGGTTGACGCGAACCCGGACGCGGCCGCTGCCGACGATCGCCCCACGGCAGATCCGCCGTGCCGCCCGGATCGTCGCCGGCTGGATCCTGCGGATCCTGCAGGTCGGCAGGCCGCGGGTGAAGAGCTTGCCGCCGCGGTTGAGCGCGATCGATATCTGCCGCAGCTGCGGCGGCGGGTCGGTGCCGTCGGAGGCCCTGAAGGTGCTGTCGATGTTGACCGCGACCGGTGCCACGCCGGAGCGGGGCAGCGCCCGCGGCGAGATTCCACCGTCGAAGTTGACGATGACGTTGCCCTCCCTCTCGACCTCCCCTCGCGCCACGCCGGCCACGCCGAGCGCGGCGAGGAGCACCAGCGCGATCGCAGCGGCCGGTCGCAAGCTAGACGAACCTCGAGGAATCGATCCGACACTCGTCGAAGCCGAAGCTGATCACCGTGTTGTTGGCGCGGTTGTTGTTGCGGTTCAACTTCACCGCCAGCTTCTGCGCCCTGAACTTGTTCTGCGCCTTCAGCGCCTTGCCGATCAGCAGCAGGAACCTCCGCTCGCCCTTCAGGTAGCCGATCCACTGCTTCAGCTTCGCCGCGTCGGCTTCCGGGCGCGGCACCCTGGCGATCTTCCCGACCGCCCTGCCGAGCGCGCGCGAGGCGCGGATGAACCGCTTGCCGGCCAGCACCAGCCTGCCCTTCTGGACCTGGCCTTTGACGCCCTTGAGGAT
>VRUE01000028.1 GCA_019456285.1 Solirubrobacterales bacterium
GGTTGCGCCGGGTGCTCCGTCGCGAGGCCCGCCGCCTGGAGCGCCGCCACTCCGGCGGCGGCCCCAGCTGGTTCGACCGGCTCGGCGGCGCGCCCGAGCGCCGCGAGCGCCTCGGACCCACCGAACAGCACGAGCGCCGCCAGATCGCCAAGTCGCTCGAGGGCAAGCTGCGCGACTCCGGAGCGCTCTTTGAGGCGCAGATCCTGCTGCGCTGCCAGGCGCCCGATCGCGACCGCGCGAAGCAGGCGATGCAGGGGCTGTTGGGCGCCTTTGAGACCCTGACCGAGCAGAACTGGCTGCGCGTCGCCGGCTGGCCGTTGGTCAGCCTCGAGTTCCTCGGCTCCGACATCCCCCTGCGCCGAGGACGCTTCGACCGCCGCTTCGAGACCGGCCTGCACCGCCCCGCCCGCCGCGCGATCCTCACCGCCCGCGAGCTGGCCGGCTTCCTCAAGCCGCCCACCGTCTCCTGTCGCCTTGAGAACGTGGCGCGCTCGGGGCCGCTGCTCTACCCGCCCCCGGCCACCTTGCCGAGCTTCGACGCCAAAGAGGAGTCGAGCAAGGGGCTGATTCCGCTCGGCAAGGTCTCGGGCGAGAGCGGCGAGCGGATCGTCGGCGTCGCGGTCGCCGACACCTTCTTCTCCTACGTCACCGGCCGCAGCCGCTACGGCAAGACCGAGACGGCGATCGTCCAGTTCGCCCACCTCGTCCGCTCGGGTCACGGCGGCCTCTTCCTCGATCCCCACGGCGACGCGCTGGAGCGGCTCAGGCCCTACCTGACCGAGACCGAGGTGGCGCGGCGGGTGGTCGAGATCGACCTCGGCCCGGGCGCCGGGGACTCCCAGCCGGGCTGGAACCTCTTCGAGCTGCGGGGCGCAACCGGCGCCGAGGCCGAGGCGAGGGTCGACGCGGTCGTCGATGCCTTCGCCTCGGCGCTTGAGTGGGGCGAGCGCTCGACCCGGGCGATCAACCTGACCACGCAGGCAGCGGCGGCCCTGGCCTTCGTCTCCCGCGTGCTCGAGCCCGAGCTGGCGCCGACGATCTTCCAGCTGCCGACTCTCCTTTCCAACCCGAAGTGGCGAAAGGCGACGCTGCCCTTCCTGCCGGCGGCCGCGCGGGCCTTCTGGACCGACCGCTTCCCGCTGCTCTCAGAAGAGGCGATCACGCCGTTGACCAACCTCGTCGACCGCCTGCGCCATTCGAGCCCGACCAGCGCCCTGCTCGGCCAGAGCCAAAGCACCTACCGGGTGCGCGAGGCGATGGACGAGGGGCTGATCGTCCTCGTCTGCCCGGGCATGGGCAGCACCCGCGAGCGCATGATCGCCAACCTCTTCCTGTTCGACCTGCTGCACGCCGCGCGCCGCCGGGCCGAGCTGCCGCCCGCCGCGCGCCGGCCCTTCTGGGTCTTCCTCGACGAGGTGCAGACCTACGACGGCGCAGCCTCGGGCAACCTCGCCGGCCTGTTGGAGCAGAGCGCCAAGTTCGGGTTGCGCGCCGTCGTTCTGAACCAGAACCCCGACCGGCTGCGGCCGCAGACGCTGGCCGCGCTCGCCACCAACCGCTCCCACCTGCTCGCCACCGCGCTCGACTACCACGCCGCCGCGCGGGTGAGCAGGGAGTGGGGCGGGCGGACCAGCCCCGACGCGCTGACCGGGCTGGAGCGCTTCCGCTTCGTCGCTCAGGTCACCCACGGTGGCGAGCTGAGCAAGCCCTTCGCACTCGGTGGGATCAGGATCGAGGACGCCCTCGGCCCGGGCGCGCCCCAGGACGTGGCGAAGCTCGAGCGGGCTGCCCGGGACTCCGGGCGCCGGCGGACGGTCGAGAAGGCGCTGGGGCACCTGGAGACGCTCGACGAGCGCATCCTCGCCGAGCTGCGGCGCAAGGCCGAAGGAGGAGAGGGCGGCCACTCGCCCGACGAATCTCCCGATGGGGACGAGGGCGGCGGCTCGCTGCGCATCCCGAGGAGGCCGGCGTGAGCGGGATCGCGACCACGGCGCCGGGGCTTCCCGAGGCCGCGACCGAGATCGTCGCCTCGCTCGCCCAGCACCGCGTCCTCTCCACCGCGCAGGTGCGCGCCATCCACCTACCCGGGCGTGGGCAGCGTCGCGCCCAGCAGGTGCTCGCCGCACTGGAGGGTGCCGGACTCATCTGCCACGCGCAGGTGCGAGCGGCCCCGCGCCGCCTCTGGTACCTCAGCGAGGCCGGCGCGCAGGCGGCGCGAGACTCGGGCCTCCTCAGCGAGGCGCCGCGGCTGCTCGGCGCCGCCCAGGCCGCCGGCCAGCTTCGCGAGCACACGCTGGCGGTCAACGACGCGGCGATCTGCTTCCTGCGGGCGGCGCGTGAGCGAGGCGATGAGTTCGGGCCGCTCTCCTGGCGCCACGAGGTCGCCCACCCGCTGGCGAGCGGTCGCGGTCGACGGCGCCGGGCGCTGCTGGCCGACGCGGTGCTGAGCTACCTGCGCCTCGAAGCCGAGGAGGTGGTGGTCGAGCAGCGCTTCCTCGAGCTCGACCGCGCCACCCTGCCGGTCGATCGCCTTGCCGCCCAGCTGGGCCGCTACGCGCAGCTCTACCGGGCCGCCGACGCCGAAGGTGAGCCGCTGTGGCGCTCGCGCTATCCGTCCTTCCCGGCGGTCCTCTGCGTCTTGGCCGGCGACTCGCGCTCGGCGCTCGAACGCCGCCGCGACACGGTCGCGGCGCTGCTTCGCAGCGACCCCGAGCTCTCCCGCGCCAGAGGGGTCGCGATCCGCATCTGCCTTGCTGCCGAACTTGCCGAGCGCGGTCCTTTCGCGCCGATCTTCTGCGAAGTGCGAGGTCCCCGCCGAGGCCCGGTCGATTGGCTCGGGTTGCATGAGGAAGAGAGCGGGAGCTAGGCATGGCGGGGCGAGCCAGGCCGAGGCGGCAGAGGGCGAAGCAACCTAAGCGCGGGAGGACCGCGCGCCCGTGCCGCGCGGAGGTGACGCTGCTGGAGGGCGAGTGCATCGAGGCGCTCGCCGCGATGGAGGCCGAAAGCGTCGATGCGATCGTCACCGACCCTCCCTACGGGATCGGTTTCCAGCACGAGCGCTGGGACTCGGGCGCGATCCGCGAAGCCGCGGCGGAGGGCGGGCAGGAGCCGCTCGGACCGAGTGAGGCGTTCGAGGTCTGGTGTCGCCTCTGGGCCGAGCAGTGCCGGCGGGCGATGAAGCCGGGTGCCTTCATGCTCGCCTTCGGCTCCCCGCGCACCTACCACCGGCTCGCCTGCGGCCTCGAGGACGCCGACCTCGAAGTCCGCGACACGCTGATGTGGCTCTACGGGACCGGGATGTCGAAGTCGCGCCGCTACCCGGGCGGGCGGGCGACGACGCTGAAGCCCGCCTTCGAGCCGATCGTCCTCGCTCGCCGCCCCTTGGAGGGCACTACGGAGGAGACGCTTGCCCGCTACGGCACCGGCGCCCTCTGCGTCGAGGAATGCAGGACGCACGAGCGCCACCCGGCCAACGTCATCGCCGGCCACGACGCCGACTGCGGCGAGGAGGGCTGTGCGCCCGGCTGCGCGGCTGCCCTGGTGGACGAGGGCGCCGAGCGGACGCGGGTGCGCTCCGGGCCGCGCACGCCGCCCTCGCGCTTCCTGTATTGCCCGAAGGTGAGCCGGGCCGAGCGCGACGCCGGCTGCGAGCGGCTGCCAAGGCGCGCTCTCGATCTCTTTCCCAACGCCGACCGCGACCCCAAGCGCGGCAGCCCGGCGCGCAATCCGCACCCGACCGTGAAGCCGCTGGAGCTGATGCGCTGGCTGGTTCGGCTCGTCTGCCCGCCCGGCGGCCTGGTGCTCGATCCCTTCTGCGGCTCGGGGACGACCGGCGCTGCGGCCGCGATCGAGGGGCGGCGCTTCTGCGGCATCGAGCTGGAGCCCGCCTACATCGAGATCGCCGCCGCTCGGATCGCCCACTGGGCGCCGGAGGAGGGGAAGGCGAAGGCCGTCCGCGTCCCTTTAGGCGGCGGCCGGTGAGCGAGAACCCCCAAGCAAGCGGAGCCAAGGAGCTGCGCCTGGCGCCGGAGTCGATCGAGGCGCTCGCCACGCGCCTCGCCGAGGTGCTGGGTGCCGCCCGAGCCCCCGAGTGCCCCTCGCTACCGCCGCGGCTGCTCTCCGCCGCCGAGGTGGCGCGGTGGTGGGGCGTCGAGCGCTCCTGGGTCTACAGCCACGCCGAGGAACTGGGCGCACGGCGGCTCGGTACCGGCCCCCGGCCACGGTTGCGCTTCGATCCCGACGAGGTCACCGAGGCTCTCGGTGCCCCCGCTCGGCCCCTCGGGATCGGCGGCGATAGGCGCGGATTGCCGCCGATCGACGGCGACTCGCTTTCTGCGCGACGCAGAGCTATCGTCGCCGAACAAGGAAAACAAGCGGCCGGGCGGCGCGAAGACGCCCCCGGCCCGGCGCCGAAGAACGTGCTTCGGCGCGACACGAATCCTAGCCCCGCTGGGCATTCGCGCCGCCGCCACTTCGCCGCCGAAGAGCAAGGAGATGAGCGGTGATGGCGAAGGCAAGCGGGCAGGTGCTGGAGCGCCACTGGAAGAGCGGCCGAGGCTATGCACTTCGCTTCGTCGCCTATGGCAAGCGCCAGTACCTGACGCTCGGATTGGAGGGCGAGGGCTGGAATCCCAAGCGCGCCGAGGAGGAGCTTCAGAACATCCTCGCCGACGTGCGCCGCGGCATCTGGGTTCCGCCGCAGCGGGGGCGGCGGCGCCGGGAAGAGGCCGGCGAGGCGCCGCTCTTCGGCCTATTCGCCCGCGAGCTCGTCGCCTCGCGGAAGGGGCAGGTGAGCGAGAGCACGCTGCGCTCTGACGAATGGGCTCTCGCGCACCTGCTGCCCTATTTCGCCGACTTGCCCCTGCCGGGGATCGACGCCGAGGCCGTCGATGCCTATCGCAACTTCAAGGTCACCGAATCGGAGGCGCGTCGCCGCGCGATCGAGCGACGAGCGCCGCTGCGAAACGAGCAGGGGCAGGCGCTGCGACCGCTCGCCCCTTCTTCAATCAACAAGACGATCGACACCCTGCAGTGGATCCTCTCGGTCGCGCTGGACTACAAGCACGTCACCGAGAACGCGGCGGCGGGCAAACGGCGCCGGTTGCGCACCGAGCAGCGCCGCCCCGTGCATCTGGATACCGCGGCGCAGATCGAGGCCCTGCTGGACGCCGCCGCCGAGCTCGATCGCGATCCGCGCCTTGGCTGTAGCGAGCGGCGGGCGATCATCGCCACGCTGATCCTCGCCGGCCCCCGCGCCCACGAGCTGGGCTACCTGCTCTGGCGCGACGTCGACCTCGCCAACGGCCGCATCTCCATCGGGCGCTCCAAGACCCAGGCCGGCCTGCGCGAGATCAAGATGGCGCCGATCCTGCGCGACATTCTCGCCACCCACAAGGCGAGCGCCTTCAGCTGCGGCCCCGAGGACCTCGTCTTCCCGACCGGCACCGGCGGGCGCCGCAACAAGGACAACCTGCGCGTCTGCGTCCTGCTCGCCACCTTCGCGCGAGCCGACGAGCTGCTGGAACGCCGCGGGCACGTACCGCTGCCCAAGGGCCTCAGCGCCCACAAGCTGCGCCACACCTTCGCCTCGGTGCTGATCGCCTGCGGCGAGGACCCGGCATCGGTGATGGCCCAGCTCGGCCACACCGACCCCGGCTTCACGCTGCGGGTCTACACCCACGCGATGAGCCGCGACCCCGGGGAGCGGGCGCGGCTGAAGGGGCTGGTCGCGGGGGAGCGGGCAAGCGAGGAGCCGCCGCCGAGCCCGCCGGGCCTCCTCCCCTACAGCGCCTATGAGTTGCCGATCCTGCGGGCGCTCGCCAAGCTCGGCGGCAGCGCCCCACGCCGCGCCGTCGTCGGCGTAGTGCGCGGGCGGCTGGGCGGGCGCCTCGGCGATCTCGACTGCGAGGCGCTGCCCTGCGGGACGCCGCGCTGGGAGATGCGAATCGACGTGACCCGCAAACAGCTCATCCAGCGCGGCTGGTTGCGGGCAGACTCGCGGCGCGGCATCTGGGAGCTGGCGCCGGCCGGCGTCGAGCGGCTGCGACGCGCCAAGCGCGGCCGCGGACAGGGCGGCTCGCCGCGGGCGCGACTTCCGCAGGAGGCACGGTCCAAATGACCCTCTCTGCGATCGGCGCGACGATCATCGCGCTCCTCGCCCTCTGGCTGCTCGGCGGCCTGCTGCTGCGCGTGGGCGGGGTGCTCCTGATCCTCGCCGGTGCGCTCGGCATCGCGACGACGAGCGGCCCGAACGGGATTCTCCTCGTTGCGATCGGCGTCCCGCTCTGGCTCGCCGGCCACTGGCACTACGCCCTGCGCCACCAGGGCTACAAGAGTCCGCTGGCGCGCCATCTCTTCTGCCGGCTGGCGCCGGGCTGGCTCGATCCGAGCCGAGGCTGGGCGGTCGCCGTGGTGGAGGACGAACCGGTGTCCGTCGAGCCCGCCCCAGGGAGATCTCCGAGCCAGCCGGATCGCGAAGCCGATGGGGAGGAGCCGACTTGACTTCTCGCCGATGCGCTGGGTCATCGAGCAAAGCGCTTCATATCTCGAACTCCCCGGTGGCTATCTCTCTACTGCCCTGCCTGTTCTACTTCACCCCCAAGACGGCCAGCAGCATCGCGTAGCTCGATACGGCGACGTAAGAGCTGCCGTGCAACGCTAGTTATCTCCTCGGCGAGCTTGCCAGTTGGCAGCGGGAGAACAACCTCTTCAAAACGCCTTCCCAGCGTATCGATCACGTCTCGTGTAAACCGCTTTGCTCGAACCTGACGCCTTACAATCGCTGACCACAGCAGGACGAGCAACAAGTACGGATCGAGGAGATCGGGGCGTTCCACCCGTATCCTGTACACGCCACCAGAAAACAGCAACGGCATGTCTGCCTCCGAGACCATCGCAGCGGTGCCTACCAAATACGTCCCATCACGCACAACGAGGAGATCCTCTGGCCGCGCTGATTGCTTGGCGGAAAGAGAGTCGAAGACGGCACGGGACACGCGTTGCTTCGGATCTAGCTTCAGCTCCCAGGTTGCGAGGTCCGACGTGCGGACAAAGGGAATATCCCCCGATCCATAGGCAAGCCTCCCAACCTCATCACCGGTCTCCAGAGAAACGACACCTTCGTCGACGAACTCCTTAATTGTGACAAGTCTGCATCCACCCTCCCTTAGAGCATCCAAACTGTCGCCAATCGTCGGGTCATAGTAAGCGGGGATCAGTATGTCGCTGAGTAGACTATCCTGACGCTGCTTGAAAGCACGAAAGCCGATCTTTTCGCCTAGTAGAGCCATTGGTGCCCCGGTATCTACATCGTCCGAGAGCACTTTCGTGATCACTCGTCTATTTCGAGTGGCAAGCGCATCATCCAGGCGATGCATCAGAAGTGACAACCGCGACCTCGCCTCCGCCCTCTCTTCGTAGATTTCCGAACATCGACGCGTGAGGTCAGCGCGAAGCTTCTCATCCCTTGGAATGGGAAGGACGACCTCCTGCAGTCGGCCGACGATCGAGTCGATGATGTCGGCCGTCAACTGCTTTGATCGAATCTGGCGCTGAACGACCGGCGTCCCTAGTACCGCTGCCAAAAGCGGACCTTGCAGCATCGCCCCCGAATTCAGCCGAAGCTTGGCTAGGTGATGCTGAAAGAGAAGCGGCAGGTCGTAGCGAGTAACAGGAGCACAAGTACCTATTAGGTAGGTACCCTCGTGAACTAGCAGCACGTCTCCGTGCTTCACGTCCTGCTGCCCATGAAACTCTCGCCACACAGCGTCGGACACCCCATGCTTCGGCGAAGAGCGAAGCTCCCAGTTAGCGATGTCGGAGGTACGAATGTAAGGAATACGCCCGGTTCCGTAATGAAGCTTTCCTATATATCGTCCCTGTCGCAGCTCAAGCGATCCATCCTCTATAAGTTCACCGATCGACACGAGGTGGTGACTTGGCTCAAGTGCTTCGAGCAGATCGGGCAGTTCGGGATCGTAATAGTGTGGGACCAGTATGTCGTTACGGACCTCGGTCTCTGCGATCTGGAAACCCAGATGCTTCGTGGCTCTCATTACCAGGAGTCACCCATTAGCTGCCTAAACTCATCCGCAACTCCAGGTACATCATCCAACAGTTCCTCGGACCCGTCAGCCTTTCGACGCATAGTTGGATTGCCTCGAGAATCGTGGCCGCACCACTCGACCACGCTCATAAAAATATCTTCGCCCGGGGCTGGCGGTTCGTTCTTGATAAAGACTACGCACGTCTTGGCGTGAGTATGAGGCTGGAATAGCTCCTCGGGCATCGATACGACCCCAACTATCCGACAGCGTTCGCGAAGCCACTGAACGACGTGCCGGTAGGTCGGCATTCCCAGAATTGACTCGGGAAGCACTATGCCCATTCGACCACCAGGTTTAAGAAGTTGTAGGCATCGCTCAATGAAAAGAAGCTGTGGCATCTGTGAATCTAGGCGCGTGCCGGATAGCCTTTTCCTCCCAGAGGCTTTGTCTCTTACAAACTGATGACCCAATTCGTACTGCTCGAGTAGCTCCTTGCCCTTTACCTTTATCTTTGAGCCGAATGGTGGGTTTGTTAGCAGCACATCGAATGAACCGAGTGTGATTTTCTTTGCCATAGTGGGATCCCAAGACTGCGGCGGCAGTAGGCTGTTATCGCAATAGACGCCAGCTCGACCGTCCCCAACAATAGCCATGTACGCCTTCGTTACCTTCGCGAGAAACCGATCCTTCTCAATTCCACGGAAGAACTGCGAGGCGACGTAGCGTCGCTCCAGGGCGACTCGTTCATCCGTCCAGCCCCGCTTCTTCGCTTTCTTCTCGACCGAGCGCCATACGTACTCTAGAGCGACTATTAGAAAGCCTCCCGAACCACAGGCTGGATCGATAATACGCTCTTTTGGCTTCGGCGCGAGAACGTCGACCATCATGTGAACAACGTTGCGAGGAGTAAAGAACTGTCCCTCCTCTCCACGAAGGGTTGGTCCGATAAAGACCTCGAAAGCATCCCCAATGGCGTCGCGGCTTGCTTCAGTAATTGCATAGTTCTGAAGCTCGCCGACCATGTAAGCGAGATTCAGGGGGTCGATCTCGATGCCCTCACTTGGAGAAAAGATGTCGCCGTAGCGATCCTTTACGAGTGCGAACAAATCAAGTAGGCGCTGATGGATGATGTCTGGGTCCTCACCTAGTCCGTGGCGAAAGTCCACGTACTCGTCTGGTCCCTTGTCCATCTCATCAAAGACCTTGCAAAACAGGACGTTAATCATTTGGGGTGCAAGCATCTGATCGCGCGTAATGCCGGTGAGATTGCCGGCTAGGTGGTTGCGGAGGTCGCGAAACACTGGCCGCAGTGCCTGGGTGGTACGAAGGTCTTTGCGCCTATAGCGCCCTATGTCCTCGACTCGCTGACCGCGGCGCGGAAGGGCGGGGATCTCCTCAAAGAGGATCTCGCCGTCGCTGTAGCGCTTCCGCAGATACAGGTGCTCATCCCCGTTGAACCAGGCCGCAAGATCAGCGTGGCTCATCGTTAGGTAGAGCTCGAGCTGGCGGCGGCCTTCGGTGCGGTTGGGCCTTTTGCACTCGACAACGATCTGAACGCGCTCGTCGTCACGGCGTTTGTCCTCAAAGACGGCGATATCGACCGGAAAGCCCTTCTTTTCGTCGGATGGAGTCCGACGAACTCGAAATTGAGGCCGAGTCTGTATCTGGTCTCGCTTGTAGCCAAGGTCCTCTACCAACCTCCGCGCGAAGACCTGCACAGCGTCAACCTCCTCTGGGGTGGCTCTAACTTCGTCGCGGCTGATGTAGTCGCGGATGTAGCCGCTACGGGTACCCTCGGCCGACTCCCCCTCGACGACAGCGACGGCCTCTTCCGCCTCGCTCATGGCGGGCATTGTGGTTGTCCGATCGGCCGGATACCCGTGACGGGGAGTTTCCGCCTCTCCATGCGGCTCCAACGGCGTTGAAAGTCATGGCGCTCGGTGCCGATTTCGCGGCAGGCGGAGGCGAACGAGGACCGGATCTCTAACGCCGGGCGGAGGCCTTCATGCGTGCCCGAGCCAGCGTGTTCGTTCAGGCACTCAGCATAGGGTGGATTTAGCGGTGTACTTTCTGGTAGTCTGTGGGCAGCAATTCAAGGAGGCAAGCGATGCCCGTTCTCACCGCACCCGCAGCAGACCAGCTCGACCACGACGCGACCACGTTGCCGATCGGCGAGATCGCCGGCTACCTGCAGGACCACCTCGGCCAGCGCATGGCGGCCCATCTCGCCGGCCTTGCCGACGCCAAGCAGGTCGGGCGCTACCGGCGCGAGGACGGGCCCACCCCGAGCCAGCGCACCGAGCAGCGACTGCGCGAGGGCTACAAGATCGTGCGCATGATCGTCGAGGCCTTCGACGAGAAGACCGCGAGGGCGTGGCTCTTCGGCACCAACACCCGCCTCGACGACCAGGCTCCGGTCGCGGTGTTGCGTCAGGCAACGGAGCCCGAGCAGTTCGCAGCGGTGCGGCAGGCCGCACGCCAGCTCGTTAGCTTTGAGGCGTGAGCGGGGGAAAGCTGTGGCGCGTCGGGCATCGCCTGGACCCGCTCGGCTTCACTCCGCACGACCTCTGCCAATGGGGCCAGCGCTTCGATGACGCCGAGAGACGCTTCCGCACCGTCTACTGCGCCGAGCAGCCCGCGACCTGCCTGCGTGAGGTGCTGGCCGACTTTCGCCCCAACCTCGCCGAGATCAAAGCCTTCCTCGATGCCTTCGGCCCTGATGCCGCCGCCGAGCTCGTCACCCAGCCGGTCACGGCTCGCTGGCGCGAGGAGCACGCGCTGGCGCCGGTTGAGGCGCAGCTCGACGGCCCGCTGATCGACCTCACGGACATCGAGGTGCGTGGCGAGCTCGAGGAGCGCCATAGAGCCCTGCTGGTCGAGCACGGCCTCGAGCATCTCGACCTGCACGAGATCACCACGCGTAGGCGCGCGGTCACCCAGGCGATCGCGACCGACGTCTACGACCGTCTTGGGGCGGGCGCCGTGCGTTTCCCCTCCAGGCTCGATGGCAAGCCCTGTGTCGCCGTCTTCGAGGGACATGGCGAGCTGGTCGTGGCCGGCTCCTCGGCCCCCTTGACTGACCCCGCGCCCGCCGTGCTCCTGGAGGTCTGCGCGGCATGGGGGTTGGAGTTGGAGCGGGCTTGACACGAGGAAGGCAAGAGGGGCACTTCGGGGCTTGGGCTCTCGACCCGAGCCGAGCGCGGAATCGGTAAACGCGCGCGCCGCTAAACCGACCGGAGCCCTCCGACTGGACATCCGACCTGCCAGCGCCCTGCATACGGCTCCGAAAAGCATCCGTCGGAGCGGAGCACCTCGCGCACCAGCTTTTCGCTCCGACCGACCCCAAGGTCAGGAAGGACGCCCGCCAGCTCGCCGGCCGACATCGGGCTGCTCGGCGAGCGCGCGAGCGTGTGAAGGCATGCTCTGGCAAGGACCATCTTGTGGTCGTTGGTTCGCGCCAGCTCCTTCCAGGCCGGCGCGGGAGGCGCCGTTTGGCGGAAGCGCTCGAGTGCGGTTCGATGTTGGCTGTGAATATGGGCCAAGGCCTCTGACAGATCCGACAGGGCGCCGCGCAGGCTCTTCCAGCTCTCAGAGCTGACACGGCTTCGAAGCAGTCCGAAAAACCCCACGCCGAGCGACGCAGGCAACCACGGTGAGAATCTCTGCGCCAGCCAGCGAGTGAGCGAGAACAGCCCCGCCGCGCCGGCAAGCGGCGCACCAGCAGCGACGAAGATCGACTTGCCGAGCTCGTCGGCATCGCCGCCGGCCTTCAACACATCGAGCCAGTCCCGGTGCGCTTCGAGGTCGATATCTTGCCCGTAGACGGCCCGCACCGCGGGACCATCCTCGCTCAGAAAGAAGGCACCCAGCGCGAGCGCGAGGATCACCGAGGGCACGTCATCGGAGTCCTCGGCATCCAGTCGGTCGACTCGCTCCCGTTCAGCCGGGTCGAGCAGCGCAGGACTCAGGTCCTTATCGCGAACTTCGCGTACGAGCGGCCGATATTCCGCCTCCCAGCGAGCCTGGAAGGCAGCAGGTGAGACGCTCGGGGATTCCCGCGCCCATTGCTCGCCATGCTCGTCCAGCTCGCCCACGACATGGGAGGCGGCAAAGAGGCGGATCGCGCCCGCGTTGGTGGCGGTAACCAGGACTGTGCGCTGTCCTGTCCGGCAGGCGCGCCGGATTTCGTTCCGCAGCACGTTGGCGTCGATCACGACCGGCGGGGCTCCACCGCCGATGAGGCCCGTGCCAAAGTGTCGCCATGATGGAAAGGCCCCATGCTCATTCGGACCGCGAATCGGCTCGTCCGCATTGCGGTAATGGCCGGCCAACAGCATCTCCTGCACACGCCGGGCCATTCGTTCGTCGGCGGGGCGCCGGCGTGGCGACCTGACTTCTGAGGAGCGCTTTTGCGGGTCGCCAGCGGCTTGCCCGTGCTCGCTCATCGCGGCAATGATGCCACCGCTGGCCCGCTGCACTGTTCTTGACGGAGGACTCCGTGAACCCTGACCTGGCTCACCATCTCTGCGCGTGCCCTTCAGTCGAGCCGCGATAGCAGGAACCGCGCATAGGCGCTGATCGCTACGAACCGAAAGCGGGCCTCCTCCTCGCTGCTTTGGCCCGCATGCGAACCGCGCGAGTTGCACATTTCCCACAACCCCCTCGCGAAGTCGAACTCCCCTTCGAGCAGCAAACCCTTGTCCCGCAGGAACTGCAGTGCCGCCCGCGGCTCCCTCGGCGCCTTCGCTCCGCCTAGCTCTGAAGCCGCTCGCGGGATCAGATCCTCCAGGAAGCTTCGCCCCTGGCCGTTTGCACTCTCCCAGTTGCGAGAGCCGATCCCGTCGGCGCACTGGCGATAGTGCTCTGCTGCGTCCACCCAGCCACGCGCCTCCAGCGCCTGCTCAAGCAGCGATCGCTCCCTGGCGATCGAGACCTCTGCTACCGCCGGCACCAGCAGTCCGCGCTCCTTATCGAACTCCAGCCCGTCGGCGGCGAGCGCGTCTAGCAGCGGCTGCCACCAGGGTGCTGCCGACCGTCGCCAAGCGCCGTCCCGTGGCGTGCCGGCCACCACAGCGCTCCGCGCCAGCGCGAGCGCCGCCTTCGCAGCCGGCTCGTCATCCGCCGCTCGCAGCCCCTTCAGGACCCCGTGCACCCGCTTTTCCTTGTTGATCCGTTCGCCCTCCTGGTCCCACTGCTCGACTCCCAGCGACATGAAAAGCGTCCCTAGTTCCGAGTGGGTGTTGCCTTCCGCCAGCGCCTTGATCAGCGCGCCGATGGTCTGAGGGCTGAGCGGGAAGGGCATCGAGGAAGCCAATCAGATCACTTCCAGCCTTCCACCACCCCCCATCGTCCCAGCGTCTTCGTCGCATCGGTCAACCCCAAATCACATCTGGCCCTACTCCCAATCCGGCGGCGGACTGGTCGTCACCGGCAGCGCATCCTGGCCGGTTCAGAACCGGCGCGGCTCGTTCAGGCACTCGCTTTCAGGAGTGCCTGAATCCACGTATATCGGCCCGAATCTGCGTATATCGATGGCGAGGCCCCTGCCGGTGCGCAGCGGCAAAGCCGCTGCAAATCCGCTGGTTCTCACGACGCGGCCGATGTTCTCGGCGTCCGTGCGATCCAGGCGCTCTTCCAACTGAGCTATAGCCCCGCGGCGAGGTTTCGGGGATCGACCCGGTGGCCTCGCAGGGCAAGGATACCCGCATGGGCTTTGGGCTTCCGAGGCCCGCAATAGGTGGCGCGTTTCGGTCCAGGCGACCCGGGAGGCCATCAGACGTCGCCTCGAATCGCGCTCCATTTCAGGCACGAGTGCCTGAAAACGCGGCGATAGCTCGCGCACGCCGGCGCTGAGGTCGTGCCCGACCGAGAAGCGGATGTCGCCCTCGCGACAGAAGTCGACCAGCTCGTGAACGCAGGCGGCGGAGTCGCCGCGCAGCAGGATCTCGCCGTCCGCCGTCACCTCTACGGTTTCTGACCTTCCGTTTCGATTCACCTTCAAGGTGAAGCCTCCTGAGTCGGGGTGTGGACTTCGAACAACCACATTTTCCCCGCTCAGGAGGCGGATTTAGGTGCTCAGACCAGCTTGAGCGATGGCGCTTGGCGCAGGATCTGGGCTAGTGTAGGCGGTGATGCCACCGGAGACCCGATACGCGCGCAGCGGCGAGGTCGGCATTGCCTACCAGGTCTTCGGCGAGGGGGAGATCGACCTGGCTCTCGCCTTCCCCTTCATCTCGCACCTCGACCTGATGTGGGAGAGCCCGGCGCAGGCGCGCTTCCTGCGCCGCATCGGCTCCTTCGCCCGGGTCGTCGTCTTCGACCGTCGCGGGGTCGGGCTCTCCGACCCCGTCGAGGGGGCGCCGACGCTGGAGGAGCGGATGGACGACCTGCGCGCGGTGATGGACGCTGCCGGCTTCGAGCGGGCGGCGCTGCTCGGCATGTCCGAGGGGGCGACGATGTGCATGTTGTTTGCCGCCACCTACCCGGATCGCACCTCGGCCCTGGTCCTCTGGGGCGCGATGGCGCGCTCGACCCGGGCCAGCGACTACCCCTGGGCGCCGGAGAGGGAGGCAGTCGAGGAAGCGCAGGAGGAGCTGGTCGCGCCGCTCTGGGGGCAAGGGGCGACGATCGATATCTTCGCGCCGAGCATGGCCGGGGACCCGCGCGCCCGCGAGTTCCAGGCCCGCTTCGAGCGCCAGGCGGCGAGCCCGATGCGCGTCGGGCAGCTCTCCAAGATGTTCCTCGACACCGACGTGCGCGGCGCCCTGCCGCTGATCCACGTGCCGACCCTGGTCCTGCACCGGCGCAACGACCGCGCCGTCAACTACCGGGCCGCGCGCTGGCTGGCGGAGCAGATCGAGGGCAGCCGCTACGCCGAGCTGGAGGGGGAAGACCACTTCCCCTGGGTCGGGGACAGCGACGCGGCGCTGGAGGCGATCGAGGAGTTCCTGACCGGGGTGCGGCCGGGCCCGACGCCCGAGCGGGTGCTGGCGACGGTGCTGTTCACCGACATCGTCGATTCGACCCGGCTCGCGACCGAGATCGGCGACCGCCGCTGGCGCGACCTGCTCGAGGAGCACCACGGGGTGGTGCGCGAGCAGCTGCGGCGCTTCGGGGGCCGCGAGATCAAGACCACCGGCGACGGCTTCCTGGCGACCTTCGACGGGCCGACCCGCGCCGCCGAGTGCGCGCGGGCGATCGTCGACGAGATGCCCTCGCTGGGGATCGAGGTGCGGGCCGGCCTGCACACCGGCGAGGTCGAGCTGATCGGCGAGGACGTGGGCGGCATCGCGGTCCACGTCGCCGCCCGGATCGCGGCGCTGGCCGGCGCCCGCACCGTCCTCGCCTCGCGCACCGTGCGCGACCTCGCCGCCGGCTCGGGCGTCGGGTTCGACTCCTACGGCCGCCACGCGCTCAAGGGCATCGCCGACGAGTGGGACATCTACAGCGTCGCCTCGACCCCGCTCTCGGCCGGCGCCGTCGCCTGAGCGGCAGCGGGTCGGGCATCTCCGGCGCCGGCATCCCCCGCTCGCTCGCGAACCTGGCGAAGAGCTCCCGCAGCTGCCCGAAGCGCTGGTCGCCCCACGCGACCGACTCCGCGAGGTCGACCCGGAAGCGGGCCTCTCGTTCAGGCGCTCTTCCAACTGCGCTATAGCCCCGTGCGCGTGGCTGGGAGGATCGTCCCAAGGCCCTCGCAACGACAAGGATAACCGCATAGTCTTTAGGTTCCCCGAGGGGACAGGACATGAGCATCCTTGACGACGCCATCCGGGAGCACCTGGAGCTGAAACGCCGCCACGGCGCCGGTGACTCCGAGCTGAAGCAGCTCGAGGACGAGGCGTTCGGGCCACCCGAGCGGCCGGGCGACGACGAGGCGACGGCGGACCCCCTGGCGGAAGCGCCGACCGAGCACCACGACGTCGAGGAGGAGTTCGCCTCCGAGTCGCGCGGGCCCTCGGGCGAGGAGCTGGTCGAGGAGGAGATCGGCGAACCCCGCCTGGCGCCGGTCGATCCGCTCGGTGGCACGGAGGAGGCCGACGAGGCGGAGGCGGGCGCCGGCGAGGAGGAGGCGGGCGCCGGCGAGGAGGAGGCGGGCGCCGGCGAGGAGGAGGCGGGCGCCGGCGAGGAGGAGGCGGGCGAGGAGGACGAGGAGGACTTCTTCGACGAGCAGCGGCTCTCGGATGAGCTTGACCAGGCTCTGGAGGCGCCGAAGGAGCCCGGGGTGACCGAGGAGGAGGAGCCGGAGGTGGCGGGCACTGACGAGGACGTGCTGGAGGAAACGCCGGACTTCCTCGAGGAGACCCCGGAGGACGACCAGCTCTGGTTCGAGCAGAAGCCCCCGAAGGACTTCGACTTCGACGATTGAGGCACGCCGGCCGATCGGTAGGTTCCCCCGATGGCAGGTGACGCGGCGATTGAGGCCAGCGGGCTGCGCAAGTCCTATGGGGACGTGCGGGCGCTCGACGGCATCGACCTGCGGGCCGCGACCGGGACCGTGCTGGGGCTGCTGGGGCCGAACGGGGCCGGCAAGACGACCGCCGTCCGCATCCTCACGACGCTGCTGCGCCCCGACGGGGGCAGCGCCCGCGTCGCAGGGTTCGATGTCGAGCGCGAGGCGGCCGCCCTGCGCCGCCGGATCGGGCTGGCCGGCCAGTACGCGGCCGTCGACGAGAACCTGACCGGGGCCGAGAACCTGGAGATGGTCGGCCGCCTCTACCACCTGCCGAGGGGGGAGCCGCGCCGCCGCGCCGCCGAGCTGCTGGAGCGCTTCGACCTCGCCGACGCCGCCGACCGCCTGGTGCGGACCTACTCGGGCGGGATGCGCCGCCGCCTCGACCTCGCCGCGGCGCTGGTCGCGCGGCCGCCGATCCTCTTCCTCGACGAGCCGACCGCCGGCCTCGACCCGCGCAGCCGGATCAACCTCTGGGAGACGATCGAAGGTCGGGTCGCGGCGGGGACGACGGTGCTGCTCACCACCCAGTATCTGGACGAGGCCGACCGGCTCGCCGACCGGATCGCGGTGATCGACCGCGGCCGGATGATCGCCGAGGGAAGCTCGGACGAGCTGAAGGACCAGGTCGGCGGCGAACGGCTCGACGTGACCCTCGAGGACCGTACCCAGGTCGACGCCGCGGCCGCGGCGCTGGAGCCGCTCGCGTCGGAGCGGCCCGCCATCGTGCTCGACGGCGCTCTGCGGGTGCCGGTCAGCCGCCGGCAGGGCGTTATCGCCGAGGCGGTGCGCAGGCTCGACGAAGCCGGGGTCGGGATCGCCGACGTGGCGATGCACCGCCCGACGCTCGACGACGTCTTCCTCACCCTCACCGGGCGGGCGGCGGAACAGAGCGACGGCGAGGAAGGCGACGCGGAGGAGGAGGGATGAACGGCCTGCGGGACAACATCTCCGACACCCTGGTGCTGACGAAACGCAGCTTCCTGCGCATCCCACGCGCCCCGGACCTGCTGCTCTCCTTCACGGTGCAGCCGATCATGTTCGTGCTGCTTTTCGTCTACGTGTTCGGCGGCGCGATCGTGACACCGGGCTACGCCTACGTCGACTTCCTGATGCCGGGGATCATCGTGCAGACGATGGCCTTCGGCGGCTTCGTCACCGCGCTGGGGCTCGCCGAGGACCTCAAGAAAGGCCTCGTCGACCGCTTCCGCTCGCTGCCGATGTCCCGCTCCGCCGTGCTCTCCGGCCGCACCCTGGCCGATGTCGGCACCAACCTGATCTCGCTGGCGATCATGATCGCGGTCGGCCTGCTGGCCGGGTTCTCGTTCGACGCGTCGGCCACCCACGTCGCCGCCGGGATCGGCCTGATGCTGCTCTTCGGCTACGCCTTCTCCTGGGTCTTCGCCTTCATCGGCCTCTCCTCGTCCTCGCCGGAGGCCTCGCAGTCGATCGGCTTCATCCTGATCTTCCCGCTCACCTTCGTCTCCTCGGCCTTCGTCCCGGTCGACTCGATGCCCACTGCCCTGCAGGCCTTCGCCAACGTCAACCCCATCACGACCACGGTCGACGCGTTGCGCGCCCTCTTCCTCGACGCCCCCGCCGGCAACGCGATCTGGGGAGCGGTTGCCTGGTCACTGGGCATCGCCGCCGCCTTCGCCACCCTCTCGGTAGCCCGCTACAAGCGCGCCGTCACCCGCTGAGCCTCACCCCCGCCTACACTCCAGGCGCGGGGCCATAGCTCAGCTGGAAGAGCGTCCGGTTTGCATCCGGGAGGTCGCCGGTTCGATCCCGGCTGGCTCCATTGAGCACTTGACTTGCTTGCTCAGAACCACTTGCGCAGCCAGTTCCTCTCGAGCAGGACCTTTGCTGCGTGCCAGTGGCGACCGACCTTGTGGAGCTTCACTTCGGGAACGGGCTCCGCGTAGAAGTCACCGCGCCCCAGGCCGGCCTTGCCGCCGCCGACCTCGATGAAGCACATGCCGTGGCCGGCGAAGCTGGCGGCCCCGCCCTTGCCGGTGACGGCGCGGGCGATGTTGCCGGCGACGACCTCCGCCTCGGCGTGCGCGAACATGCCGGCCTTGGGCAACGGCTTGCCGAGCTGGAGCGGGATCGAGGTGACGTCGCCGATCGCGTACACCTGCGCGAAGCTCGTCTCCAGGCTATGGCGGTCCACGGGCACCCAGCCCGACTCGTCGGTGAGCCCGGACTCACGGACCGCGCGCGGAGCGCGATGGGGCGGGACGTAGGCGAGGAGGTCGAAGCCGGCAGCGTCGCTTCCGTTCGTGAAATCGATCCGCTTCGCCTCCGGGTCGACGCGTTCCACCTTGTGCTCGGGGTGGTAGCCGATCCGCTTGCCCTCGACCAGCTCGCGCACGCCGGCGGAGACCTTCGGGCCCGCGACGCCCATCGGCCCGGGCTCGGCTGCGTAGAGGTCGATCTGGACATCGCCGCGGACACCGCGCCTGCGGCAGTCGGAATCGAGCAGCATCGCCGCCTCGTAGGGCGCCGCCGGACACTTGTAGAGGGGCGTCGCGGTGAGCACGGCGAGCCGGCCGGCGCGGAACCCTCGGAGGGCGTCACGGAGCTCCTCGGCGCCGTCGAGCCCGTAGAAGTTGTGCCCGGCTTTGGCCAGGCCTGGCACCAGCTCGGGCGCGTACTCGGCGCCGAGCGAGACGATCAGATGCTCGCCCTGCAGCTCGGTTCCGTCGACGCTCACGCGCCGCTGATCGGGATCGATTCGCTCGATCTCACCCGTCACGACCTCGATCCCCTTCCTGCGGAGCCGCTCGAGGGGCCGAGTGATCGCCTCGGGGGTGCGCCTGCCGGTCATCAGCCACAGCAGCGACGGATCGAACAGGTGGCGCTGCCTGCGGTCCACCAGCACCACCCGGTGGTCGCGGGGCAGCTTCTTGCGCAGCGTGACGGCCGAGGCGACGCCGCCGACGCCGCCGCCGAGCACGAGCACGGTCCGGCGATCGGCGGTCGGTCCCGTCAGCACCTCCTCGACCTCGAGGTCGAATCCCTGCGCTCGCCAGTCCCGGACGCTGTCCTCCATCCGTGCAGCGCCCGCTCGGGAAGGTTCTGGTCCGCGTGGTAGCTGCTGCGGACCAGCGGTCCGGCGGCGACCGACTCGAATCCGATCTCGTAGGCGGCGCGCTCCAGCGCCTCGAACTCCTCCGGGTGCCAGTAGCGGTCGACCGGCAGGTGGTTCTCGGTGGGGCGCAGATACTGGCCGACGGTCAGCACCTGGACGTGGTGCTCGCGGAGCACCCCGAACGCCTCGACCATCTCCTCGAAGGACTCGCCGAGGCCGACCATCAGCCCGGACTTGGTGACCACATCCGGCCCACCCATCTCCTTCGCCATCCGCAGCACCCGGGCCGAGCGCAGGAAGCGCGAGCCGCGCCGCGCCTTCGGGTAGAGGCGGGGGACCGTCTCGACGTTGTGGTTGAAGACGTCGGGACGCTCGTGGATCACCTTGGCCAGCGGCATCTCCTGGCCGCGGAAGTCCGGGGTGAGGACCTCGACCTTGCATCCGGGGGCCTGCATCCGGATCGAGCGGATCACGCCGACGAAGGCGCTCGCCCCGTAATCGGGCAGGTCGTCGCGGTCGACCGAGGTGACGACCGCGTGGCGCAGCCCCATCTTCCTCACCTGGTTGGCGACGCGCAGCGGCTCCAGCGGGTCGTTCCAGGTCGGCACGCCGGTCTTCACGTTGCAGAAGCCGCAGCGGCGGGTGCAGACGTCGCCGAGGATCATGAACGTCGCCGTGCCGCGCTCCCAGCACTCGCCGATGTTGGGGCAGTTGGCCTCCTCGCAGACGGTGTGCAGGTTGTCGCTGTCGATCGTCGATTTGAGGCGGCGGTAGGCGGGGCCGCCGGGGGCCGGGACCTTCAGCCACGGCGGCTTGCGGGCGCGGCGGAAGGGGACGCCGTCGGCCTCGGCGGCGGCCCCACCGGGCCTGGCGCGGGAACGGGTGACGTGGGTGCGCTCGGCGGTCTCGGTCATCGGACTGCGCTGAGCGTAGCGGGCGCGATCTCGAGGGCGGCGGGATCGGTGGCGACGGGGGTGCGGTCGTAGGTCTCGCCGAAGCGGTCGGCGACGACGGTGGCGAAGGCGTCGAGATCCTGCTCGGCGCCCCGCTCGCGGCTCAGCGAGGTGACTCTGCAGCTCTCGATCCCGCAAGGCACGATCCACTCGAACGGCTGCAGGTCGTTGTTGACGTTGATCGCCAGGCCGTGGGTGGTGACTGCGCGGCTGACGTGGACTCCGATCGAGCCGATCTTGCCCGCCTCGGCCCGCCCCGCCCCGGACCCGGGCGCCTCGCCGGCGGTCCAGACGCCGGTCAGCCCCTCGATCGTCCCCGCCTCGACCGCCCAATCGGCAAGCGAGGAGATCGCCACCCGCTCCAGCCGCCGCACGTACTCGTGGATGTCGTCGCCGTAGGGCTTCAGCGAGACGATCGGGTAGGCGACGAGCTGGCCCGGCCCGTGGTAGGTGACGCGGCCGCCGCGGTCGGTGTCGCAGACCTCGACCCCCTGCATCTCGTACCACTCCACGCCCATCGGCAGCTCGTCGGGGGTGGAGCGGCGGCCGCGGGTGTAGACGGGCGGGTGCTGCAGCAGGAGCAGCAGGTCCGGAACCTCGTCCCGCTGCCTCGCCGCCCCGAGGCGGCGCTGGACGGCGCCCGCCTCCTCGTAGGGGACGACGCCGCAGCTGACAACCAGGACTTTCGCGCTCACCCTTGAAATCGTTGCACGGCGCCTCCGAGACCACTGATCCTGGCCATACATGGTCGGGGTCAGTGGTCTCATATCCTTGGCGGCGCCTCCCATGGCCCGGTCCAAGGCCCTCCGACCCGACTGGCTTCCGGCCGTGGCGCTCAGCGCCGCGCTCGCTGCCGCGATGCTGGCCTGGAACCCGCAGGTCGGCGACCTCGCCGCGCAGGTCTTTCGCACCGAGCTGTTCCAGCGCGGCGGCCTGGCGATCTGGAACGGCAGCTGGTACGCGGGCCACTACACCCTCACCTACAGCATCCTCTTCCCGCCGCTGGCGGCGCAGCTCGGCCCGCGGGTGGTCGGGATGCTGGCGGTGGTCGCCTCCGCCTACCTCTTCGACCGCCTGGTGCGCGACCGCTGGGGCGCGGCGGCGCGCTGGGCGACCCTCTGGTTCGCGGCGGGGGTGGTGACGCTGCTCGCCGACGGGCAGCTGACCTTCGCGCTCGGCGTAGCCTTCGGGCTGGCCGCGCTGCGCGCCCTGCAGCTGGGGCGCTCCGGGCTGGCGCTCGCCGCCGCCGCGGCCTGCGCGCTCTCCAGCCCGGTCGCCGCGGTCTTCCTGGCGGGTGTGCTCCTCGCCGGCTCGGTTGGAGCTCCTCGCAAAATGACCGCGGCCCGGATCAGGCCGAGTGACGCTGCGCGGATACGGCCCGCCCTCTGGGTCGCCTGCCTGGCGCTCGGGCTCACCCTCGCGTCAAACCTCGTCTTCCCCGGGGCGGGCCAGTTCCCGTTCGCCTTCTCCTCCTTCGTGGCGATCCCGCTGTGGTGCGGGGCGGCGCTGTACGTGACCCGTGACCTCGCCGACGAGGAGCGGCAGCTGCGCCGGGTTCTGCTCGGCTACATGCTGGCGGCGACGGTGCTCTGGCTTGCGCCCAACGCGATGGGGGGCAACGCCGTGCGCCTCGGGGCGCTGTTCGGCGGGCCGGTTCTGGCCGCGGTGGTGCTGGCGCGCCGCCCGCGCCTCCCGGTCTGGGCGCTGACGCTGTTCATCGCCGGCAGCCTCTACTGGCAGCTGACCGCGAGCGTCAACCAGGTCGCCCGCAGCGTCGGTGACCCTTCGACTGCGCCCGCCTACTTCGCACCGGTCGCCGCCTGGCTGCGCGACCACGGTGGCCGCGTCGCCCGCATCGAGGTGCCGCCGACCGCGAACCACTGGGAGTCGGCCTACCTTGCGCCGCAGTTCGAATTGGCGCGGGGCTGGCTGCGCCAGCTCGACGCGACCCGCGAGGACATCTTCTACGGCGAGAGGCCGCTGGCCGACCGCGCCTACCGGGCTTGGCTGCGCGACAACGCGGTCCGCTACGTGGCGCTGCCCGACGCGCCGCTCGACTACTCCTCGGTCGCCGAGCGGCGGCTGATCCGCCGCGATCCGCCCTACCTGGAGCTGCGCTGGAGCGGCGCCCACTGGCGGATCTACGAGGTGCGTGACCCGGCGCCCCTGGTGCAGCCGCTCGGGGCGGGCGCGGCGGGCATCCGCTGGATCGGCGACCAGGGCTTCTCGCTGGACGTGACCCACCCGGGCGAGTTCTTGGTCCGCGTCAACTTCACCCCCTACTGGTCGATCGCCCGCGGCAGCGGCTGCCTTGTCCGCCGCGGCGACTGGACGCTGGCCCGCGCCAACCGCCCCGGCGTCTTCCGCGTCGCCGCCGACTTCTCGCTGCCCCGAGCCTGGAAGGCGGTAACGGGCGCCCGCAAGACCTGTTGAGAGGGGCGGCTGGCCAAGCAGATCAAGAACGCAGGGAGCGTGGCGTGCTTTCTGCACGCGAGCGACCGAGGACGCGGATATGCGCCGCGCCAGCCGCCCCTCTCAGAGGGCCAAGGAGAGGGGCTCTTCAAGCAACGATCGCACCCGGGCCAGGAACTCGGCACCCTCGGCGCCGTAGAGGATGCGGTGGTCGCAGGCGAGATCGACCGACATCAGGTGGCCGCTCGCGAGCGCGCCCTCGCGGACGACGGGGCGCTCCCTGATCGCGCCGACCGCGAGGATCGCCGCCTGCGGCGGGTTGATCACCGCGGAGAAACTGTCGATCCCGTACATGCCCAGGTTGGAGACGGTGAAGGTGGCGCCCGACAGCTCCGGCGGGGTGATCTCGCCGTCGCGGACCCGCTGCGCGAGGGCGCGCGACTCCGAGGCGATCTGCCGCAGGCCCTTGCGGTCGGCGTCGAAGACGGTCGGGACGACCAGCGCGTCGCGGGCGGTGACCGCGACCCCGACGTTGACCCGCGAGTAGAACTCGAAGCGGCCGTCTCGGTAGGCGCCGTTGGCGCGCGGATGCTCGCGCAGGGCGAGCGCGCAGGCCTTGACGACCATGTCGTTGAAGGACGGCACCACCTCGCCCTCGCCGGCCGCAGCCTTCAGCCGGCCCCGAGCCTCGACCGCCCGGCTCATCTCGACCTCCACCTGCAGATAGAAATGAGGCGCGGTCGCCTTCGACTCCGCCATCCGCCGCGCGATCGTCGACTGAAGCTTTGACGGCTCCTCATAGGACGTCTGCCCCTTCGCGGTCTCGGGAGCCTCGGGGGCCGCGGGTGCGGGCGCAGCGGCCGGCGCGCCGCTCGGCTCGGCCTTCTCCACATCCGCCTTCACGATCCGCCCCCCCGGCCCGGAGCCTTGAAGCTGCGAGAGATCAAGCCCCTGCTCTTTGGCGAGCCGTCGCGCCAACGGTGAAGCTTTCGGCCGCTGCCCATCGCCAGCTGGTGAGGATTTGGCCGGGGCGGTCGGAGCTTTGGCGGACCCAGGCTCTCCTTCCGCGGGTGGCGTGGGGTCTGGGGTCCCCGGCGGGTGAGCCGGGAACCCCTGCCCCGCGACAGGACCCGCGGCCGAGCGCCTCGTATCGCCGCCGGAATCTCCCACCCGCGCAATCGGGGCGCCGATCGGCAGCGTCTCACCCTCCTCGGCGACGATCTCGGTCAGCCTCCCCGCCAGGTCGCTCTCGTAGGCCATGTTCGCCTTGTCGGTTTCGATCTCGACCAGCTCGTCGCCGACTGCGATCTCGTCCCCGACCTGCTTCAGCCACTGCAGGATCGTCCCCTCCTCCATCGAGTCGGACAGCCTCGGCATCACCACGTCGGGCATCAGATCGAGCCCTCCAGCGTGGCCAGCGCCGCCTTCACAACGTGCTCCTCATGCGGGATCGCCGCCTGCTCCAGCCGCTTCGAGTAGGGCATGTGCACGTCCGCCCCGGTCACCCGCTGCACCGGCGCGTCGAGGTGGTCGAAGGCCTGCTCGGTGATCAGCGTGGCCAGGTTGGCGCCGACCCCGCCATGCGGCCACCCCTCCTCGACGATCACCGCCCGGTTCGTCTTGCGCACCGACTCGAGGATCGTGTCGAGGTCGAGCGGCCGCAGGGTGCGCGGGTCGATCACCTCGGCCTCGACCCCGTGCTCGTGGGACAGCGCCCGCGCTGCGGCCTCCGCGACCTGGGCCATCTTGAGGACGCCGACGATCGTCACGTCGCCGCCCTCCCGCCGCACCGCCGCCTCGCCGAAGCGCAGCACCTCCTCGCCCTCGTCGGGCACCTCGCCGCGGCTGCCGTAGAGGCTCTCGTGCTCGATGAAGATCACCGGGTTGTCGTCGCGGATCGCCGCCTTCAGCAGAGCCTTGCCGTCGGCCGGCGTGGACGGGCAGGCGACCAGCAGGCCCGGAACCTGGAGGTAGAGGGCCTCGAAGCTGTGCGAGTGGGTGGGGCCGAGCTGGTGGCCGCCGCCGCCCGGCATCCGGATCACCATCGGCAGCCGCGCCTGACCGTTGAACATGTAGGGGATCGCGGCGGCGTGGTTGACGATCTGGTCCAGCGCCAGCAGCGAGAAGTTGACGGTCATCAGCTCGACGACCGGCCGCAGCCCGGCCATCGCCGCCCCGACCCCGGTGCCGACGATCGTGTTCTCGGAGATCGGCGTGTCGCGCACCCGCCGCTCGCCGAACTCGTCGAGCAGCCCTTCGGTGACCTTGAAGGCGCCCTGGAAGACGCCGACGTCCTCGCCGATCACGAAGACCGTCTCGTCGCGGCGCATTTCCTCCGCCATCGCGTCGCGCAGCGCCTCGCGCATCCGCAGCGTCGCCATCAGTCCTCGACCTCCCCGGCGACCTCCGGCTCGACTCCCTTTTGGGCGTCGCCCCGCCCCGCCGGGTTGGGGCGGGGACCCTCCGGCTGGCCGGCGTAGGCGGCGCCGGCCTCGGCCAGCTCGCGGGCCGCGTCGGGCATGCGGTCCTCGCGCTCTCCCCGGTGGGGGTGGGGGCTGCGCTCGTCGACCGCGTACCAGCCCGACGTGTCGGTCACCGCGTAGAGGTTCTCGTAGAGGGTGTCGAGCGGCGGCTCGGGCGAGGCGTCGGCGAACTCGACCGCCTCGACGACCGCCTGCTCGGCCTTGTCGCGGGCCTCCTGCACCTCGCGCTCGCCCAGCACCCCCGCGTCGAGGCAGCGCCGCGCGAAGGTCTCGGTCGGGTCTTTCTCGCGCCACTCCTCGACCTCCTCGCGCTCCCGGTAGACCTCGGGGTCGGCGGCGGAGTGGCCGCGGTAGCGGTAGGTGAAGGCCTCGAGGATCGTCGGGCGGCGCTCCTCGCGCGCCGCGCGAATCCCCTCGGCGACCCCCTCGCGGACCGCGACCACGTCCATCCCGTCGACCCGTTCGCCGGGTACGCCGTAGCCCTCCGCCTTCTTGGAGAGGTCGGTCTGCGCCGAGTGCCGCTCGACCGAGGTGCCCATCCCGTAGAGATTGTTCTCGACCAGGAAGAAGACCGGGAGCTGCCAGAGCGCCGCCAGGTTCATCGTCTCGCCGAAGTTGCCGGTGTTGGAAGCGCCGTCGCCGAACATGCAGACCGTGACCGCGTCCTCGCCCTTGTAGTCGGAGGCGAGGGCGAGGCCGGCGGCGAGCGGCAGGTTGCCGCCGACGATCCCGTAGCCGCCCATGAAGCGGTGCTCGCGGTCGAAGATGTGCATCGAGCCGCCGCGGCCGCCGCTGGTGCCGTCGACCCGGCCGAACAGCTCGGCCATCACGTGCCTGGGGTCGGTGCCGCGGGCGATCGCGTGGCCGTGGGTGCGGTAGGTGCCGATCAGGTAGTCCTCGTCGCGCATCACCGAGGTGGTGCCGACGATCGTCGCCTCCTCGCCGATCGCCAGGTGGAGGAAGCCGCCGGCTTTGGCCCGCTGGTACTGCCGGCCGGCCTCCTCCTCGAAGCGGCGGATCAGCATCATCCGCGCGAGCAGCTCGTAGCAGGTGGCGGCGTCGGGCAGGTCGGCCATCGAGGCCACCTTAGCTGGCGGCTGCGACTGCCTCTTCGAGCCTGTCGTCGCCCCAGAAGACCTCGCCGCCGACGACGAGGGAGGGGACGCCGACCACGCCCAGCTCCGCGGCGCCGTCCGTCGTCCCGCGCAGGGCGCCCTTGACCCCGGCGGTCTCCGCGGCCTTCAGCAGCGCCCTCGGATGCAGCTCGCAGGCGGCGGCGGCGATCAGCACGCTGTCGGGGTCGGAGAGGTCGCGCCCGGCGGCGAAGGCCTGGCGGAAGGCGGCGAGGGCGAAGGAGACGGTGCGGCCGGTCTGCTTGGCGAAGGTCGCGGCGCGCATCGCGAACAGAGTCTTGCCGGGCCAGGGCTCGGGCCAGGCCAGCGGCGGCAGCCCGTAGGCGGCGGCCCGCCGCTCGACCTCGACCATGCCCTCCTCGCGACCCGGCCCGTTGGCCCACGAGTCTCGCCCGAACCGCTGGAACAGCCCTCCCAGCAGGATCGGCTGCCACTCCGGCTGCTCCAGCTTGGCGCTGGCGAAAAGACCACTGACCCGCTCCGCGCTCAGGTAGGCGTACGGAGAACCGAGGTCAAAATAAAAAGCGGCTCGATTCATGCGTAGGCAGCGAAAACCAAGCAGGTCGGTGGACACAGGGAGGACGGTGAAGCGAGCGTAGTCACCTACGTGAGCGATCCGCCCGACCGAGGACGCCGAGATGCGCCGGTTT
>VRUE01000002.1:0-13927 GCA_019456285.1 Solirubrobacterales bacterium
TTCGAAGGGGCCTGCCTGCGCCCCAACTGGCAGCGCCGCCGCGAGTAGGCGCTCGACCCGGTCGCCTACGTGCTCGCTTTCTTCCCGTCGCCCGGCTCCGACCCGGGCGGATCGCCCGGATAGCCACGCAGCGCCGAGACGCACGGCTACGCCAGGCCGTTCGGCGCAGTCGAGGACTATCGCCCGTAGCCGGCCTCGCGCAGCTCGGCCAGCGTCACCATCAGCGTCCGCGGCGCCGCGCTGAGACCGCGGAAGCCGAAGCGCTCGTAAAAGTCCACCGCTCCGTCATCGATCGCGTGCACAACCACCGCTCGCATGGCGACCTCCTGCGCGGGTTGCGTCGCGTCGCTCGCCCTGGCCGGCGTAGCGAACGAGCCAACGGTCGAGCGGCTCCTTGCCACAGGCAAAGCCCGCCACGTCGTGGCGCGTCGGGTCGTAGCGTTCGGTGAGCGCGACCGTTTCGCTCACGCGCGGCTGCGGAGGTTTTCGAGCCGAGCGACCGTGTCCTCGTCGGGCCGCTCGAGCGCGTCGAGGAAGCGCCTCGCCTCCTGCTCGCCGAGCGCAACCTGGTGCTGGTCGGCGAGTACCTCGTGCGCGCGGGCCTCCGCCGCGCGGCGGAAGAAGTCGCTCAAGCTCTCGCCGAGCGCCGAGGCGGCGGCGGCGTCGAGTCGGCGCTCCTCGTCGCTGAGTCGGACTTCGATCCGGCGGGTCTTGGGCCTCGTGGTCGGCTCCATGGTCCGCACATTGTACGTGAGCCAGCCGGATGCGCAGTCCTAGCCGCCCTGTCGGGCCGTGGCTTCGACCACGCCCTCGTCTACCAGGCTCTGCGCGCAGTCGACGATCGTCTCTTGGATCGGGCGAGGCGACCACCCGAGCACAGCCTCGACCTTCTCGTTCGACACTTCAACCTTCTTGCCGAGCTGGCCCACGACCGAGCGGATCCCGGGATCGAAGATCCCCATCCCACGCACGACCAGATTCGGCACGGTTCGCCTGGGCACCTTTGCGGCTGCCACCCCGAGGCGGTCGCGCAGCACCTCGGCGACCTCCGACATCCACAGGAACGGCCCCGCCGCGATGAAGCGCTCGCCGCCGGCCTCGGGAGCGATCATCGCCCTGACCTGCAGATCGGCGACGTCGCGGACATCGACGAAGCTGAACCCGATCCGCGGCACGCCGGGCATTCCCTGGAGCAGCCGCTCGATAACCTCGAGCGAGTAGGAGCGATCGTCGCTCAGCACGGGGCCGAGGATGGCGCCGGGGTTGACGACCGCCAGCTTCTCGGCTTCGCCCCGTTCGCGCACCAACTCCCACGCCGCGCGCTCGGCGATTGTCTTCGATCGCGCGTACGGTGTCAGCCTGGGATTGTCGGGATCGGTCCAGTCCTCCTCGGTGAGCGGCGCGGACGGATGCTCGCCGCCGCCACTGATTGCGGCTACCGAGGACGTGACCACGATGCGGCCGACCCCGGCCTCCAGAGCGGCGCCGAGGACTCGCAGCGTCCCCTCCCGCGCCGGCACGATCAGCTCGTCGGGGTCCTTCGGCTGCACCGGTGGGAACGGGGAGGCAACATGCAGGACGCAGTCGCATCCGTGCACGGCCTGCCGCCAGCCGTCGTCGCTGCGCAGATCCGCGGCCAGCACCGAGAGGCGGTCATCGACGACCGCCTCGGACGCGAGCCCGGCACGGATCTGCGGCTCGCGTGAGAGGTCTCGCACGGTCGTGCGCACCCGGTAGCCGCGTCGTAGAAGCTCGATCAAGCACCAGCCCCCGAGGAATCCCGAGCCGCCGGTGACAAGAACTGTTTCCTTCTGTGCCTGTGAACGCTCCAGGTCGTCCAGACTACTGGGAGCAAAGCGCTCCCAGTACCACCGCGGCCCTCGGGAGCTGTGCTGATGGCGCCGAGCCCGTCGCCGAGTCCGGAAACCTCTTCGTCCTGCGTTTGCGGCTGACTCTCGCCGAGGACGCCGTCGACGGCATTGCGCAGGAGAACCTCGAAGTGGTGGATCAGGCCAAACGACGCGGCGTGCCACTCGGCGTGCCACTCGTACAGCGCCATCGCGCGATCGCGTGGTGCAGTGACTTGCTCGCGAGGTAGCTGATGTTTCTGCCGCGTCCGCGTTGCTCCACGAGTCCGGCATCAAGCAATCGTCGGAAGTCGGCGCTCGCAGTCGCAGGCGACACCTCCGCCTCTTCTCCGTATCTGCTCCGCTCGGTTCCGCCAACAATGCTCTGCTCGAGTGCGATTATCAGTCGTTCTGGCCACTTGCGACCCTTGACCAGCTCTTCCAGGTACGCCCAGCGGGCAGCGGCTCTTTCGATCTGAGCGAGGCGCTGTCGCGCTTGGGCGAGATGAGCATCGACACAGAAGGCGACCCATCGGGTCGCGTCGCGCTCGGGCCGGTAGCTCCCGCCCTGCACCTCGCGCAGTGCGGCGTAATACTCCTGCGTGTGGCTGCCCAGGTACTCCTCGATCGAGAAGAACTCCGGTGCGGCGAGTCCCTCGCGGGCGAGGACCAGCGACTGGACGATTCGCGCGACGCGGCCGTTGCCGTCGCGGAACGGGTGGACCGAGACGATGTGAAGGTGCGCCATCGCCGCCCGCACGACAACATCGAGCTCAAGGTCGCCGTCCGCTAGCCAATCGAGCACTTCGTCCATCAAGGCGGCCACCTGCTCGCCCTCCGGGCCTTCATACTCGAGCGATCCGTCGGGAGCGGTGACTCCGATCGGCCCAGTACGCCAGAGACCGGGATCATTGTCGCGTTGGAAGTGGCAGGCGTCGAAATGCAGGTCGAGGATCACTCTGCCGACCCAGCGAAACGAAGGATCGACTCCCATTGTCCCCACGTGGTCCATGGCCCGTGCGTAGCAGGCAACCGCCTGGCGATTCTCTTGGCCGCGATCGGCGACGTCCCGACCGTCGGCCAGTGCGAGCGCTTCCTCCGGAGAGACGCTGAAGCCCTCGATCGAAGTCGAGCTCTCGATTGAGCTGGCGCGGACCTCACGCCGCAGGCTGCCCATCCAGCGGCTGCGCGTCGCGACCTCGCTGCCCAATGCCGCACGCAGCTCGGTCAGCTCGTCGAGTTGCCTTGTCAAAACAGGGGTCATCGTCGGCGTCGCATAGATCATGATTAGAAGTATAGACGATTAAACGCATAATCGTCTAAGTCGCGGCTCCGGCAATCGAGAAGAGGACTCTCGTCGTTCGTGAGCGGTGATGCTCGACGAAGATCTGGCGGACCTATATTCGGCCCTGGCGGCGAGGTTCAGGGTGCCTGGGGACGAGGAGTTACACCACTACCTACGACTTGACAGGCCTCCTCGCCCGCCGGGCCGCGCCTGCCGGCCACGTCTCAAGGCGATCGCCGGCATCCGTCGGCTTCAAAGCGGTTCGGCGGCAGGCCCGCGACCGCGCCAACCTCCTCTGATCGCGCCCCCGTCCACCGCAACCGGGACAGCGGCAGACATTATTGTTTATAGTCTCGTCGCCCGCTGCGACGGGCAGGGGCAGGTCCCGGCCGCCGCTTTGGCCGGGTTTCGCCGAAGGCGAACGGTCCTGAGCCCTCGGCTCTCGGGCAGGGCATGAACGAGAACCCACATCCCCAGGACGACTTCCCATCCGGCTTCGAGGCCGCCTTCGCGCGGCTGAGGGTCCGCGTCGAGGAGGCGTGCGCCGGGCAGCCGGACTGGCCGGCGCAGGTCGCCGCGGCGACCTGCGCCGCGCTCGACTTCGCCGCAGCCGAGCCGGCAGCGGCGCGGCTGCTGACGAGCGAGGCGCTCGCCTACGGCGTCTACGGCGCCCTGCGCTACCGGCACATGATCGAGCACTTCGCCGAGCAACTCGCCGCCGGCCGCGATCATCGTCGCGGCGACGGGGACCTGCCGGCCATCACGGAGGAGGCGCTGATCGGCGCGGTCGCCACGGTGATCACAGAGCGCCTGCGCAGGGGGGAGGAGGACGATCTGGCGCAGCTCGCCCCCGAACTGGTCGAGCTGACCCTCACCCCCCACCTCGGCGCCGCCGAGGCGAAGCGAATCGCCGCCACCGCCGAAGCCGGGCGAGGGAGCTGAAGAGGAGCCTCAGCGCGGTTCTGGCGCGAGATCTGGGGCATAGCGGTGCCGGACGCGGTCGAGGAGCAGGGAATCGCGCTGGCGAGGTTCGGCCCGATGGCATCTCACCGCCGCGATCGAGTGGGTCGAGTCCCACGTTCACGACTACTACGTGCTCGCCTTCTTCCCGTCGCCCGGCGCCCCGGAGCCGTCCCCGCACTCCGCGCCCCCCTCCGCCGCCGCCGCTGTGTAGGGCAGCTCCCCGGTGACGTGCAGCTCGTGGCGCAGCGAGTTGATCACGGCGCCGGCCAGCAGCGCCAGGCTGAGCACGTAGAACCAGAGCAGCGCGATCAGGATGAAGCCGAGGGTGGAGCCGAAGCGGGAGAGGCTGGAGACGTTGGAGAGGTAGAAGGGGAAGGCCCAGTTGGCCAGCCCGGCGCTGAGCGTGACGAAAACCGCCCCCGGCCAGACCGCCCGCCACGGCATGTGCCCTTTCGGCACCGCCCAGAAGATCACGGAGCAGATCGCGAAGATGATCAGCAGCGCCGCGCCGAGCAGCAGCGCCGTGTCGATCGCCTTGATGCCGGAGAGCCCGAGCGGCAGCCGGTCGGTGCTGGAGACCAGCGCCCCCTCCATCGCCGGCAGGAAGATGCTGGCGGCGATGAACAGCAGCACGACGGCCAGCATCGTGAAGGAGAAGCGCTTCTGCTCGACCCAGCCGCGGCACTCGACGTGGTAGATGCGGCAGAAGGCGGTGTCCATCGCCCCCCAGAAGGAGGCGCCGATCCAGAGCGAGCCGAGGAAGGCGGCGATCCCGATCGTCGTCGAGTTGCTCTCGATCCGGTTCAGCACGTCGGTCAGGGTTTCCTGCTCGACGTTGGGGAAGAGGCGCTGCAGGTCGTCGAGGACGCCGGTCTCGACTCCGCCGATCTTCAGCACCTGGCCGAAGACGAAGAGGACCAGCAGCGCGAAGGGGAAGACGGCCAGCATCAGGTTGTAGGCGACCATCGCCGAGAGCCCGGTGACGTTGCCGCGGTAGGCGCGCTGCCAGAAGGCGTGCAGCCAAGGGTGGGGGTGGCGCGTCGATTTAGGCATTGACTTCAGAAACTGAAGCGACTACCATGCGAACAGACGTTTGAGAGGATCGAAACGCCCGTTCCAGGGCCATCGCAGCGCAGACTCGCTTACTTCGCGGACCGCATCGGCGGTCCGCTTTTTCGCGACTTTTGGCCCGCGGCGGCATTTCATGGGCGGGACTTAACCACCTAGCGCAGAGAAACGAGTAGAGAGACGATGCTGGTAGCAGAGCTTCAGGAGTTTGAGGAGGTAAAAGGCCTGATCACCCGGGGTCAGCAGCTCGGCGTGCTGACCTTCGGCGACATCGCCGCGGCGGTCTCGGAGGTCGACCTGGACGAGTCCGACGTCGAGGACCTCTACGGGCACCTCGAGAAGTCGGGGATCGAGCTGGTCGAGGACATGGACCCGGCCCAGAAAGCGGCCGCCGACGCGATCCCCGCCGACACCGGCAAAAAAGGCCGGCGCCGCCAGAAACATGCGCTCGACCTGAAGCCGGACATGACGACCGACTCCCTGCAGCTGTTCCTCAAGGACATCGGCAAAGTGCGGCTGCTGACCGCCCAGGAGGAGGTCGAACTGGCGAAGCGGATCGAGCGCGGCGACCTCGACGCGAAGCAGAAAATGGTCGAGTCCAACCTGCGCCTGGTCGTCTCGATCGCCAAGAACTACCGCAACCAGGGCCTGCCCTTCCTGGATCTGATCCAGGAGGGGACGCTGGGCCTGGTCCGTGCCGCGGAGAAGTTCGACTACCGCAAGGGGTTCAAGTTCTCCACCTATGCGACCTGGTGGATCCGCCAGGCGATCGCCCGCGCCCTGGCCGACAAGGCGCGGACGATCCGGATCCCGGTCCACGTGGTCGAGAAGCTGAACAAGATCGGCCGCGCCGAGCGCAAGTTGGTCACCGAGCTGGGCCGCGAGCCGACCCCCGAGGAGATCGCCGAGGTGACCGGGATCGACCCCGAGGAGGTCGACTCGATCAAGCGCTCCGCGCAGGCCCCGGTCTCGCTGGAGAAGCCGGTCGGCGACGAGGAGGAGTCCGAGTTCGGTCAGTTCATCGCCGACGAGAAGGCCGAATCCCCGTTCGACCGGGCGGCCGACCTGCTCACCAAAGAGGCGCTGAAGGAAGCGCTGGAGAACCTCTCCTACCGCGAGCGCCGGGTGCTGGAGCTGCGCTACGGGCTGGGCGGCGAGCACCCGCGCACCCTGGACGAGGTCGGGCGCACCTTCAACGTGACCCGCGAGCGGATCCGTCAAATAGAGAACCAAAGCCTGAAGAAGCTGCAGCAACTCGGCGAAGCGCAGAAACTCCGCGAAGTGACCTAGCCGCCGCACTCGTCAGGACGGGTTAAAGGGGTGACAGATTCATCCCGATAGAGGTCGGGATGTTCGAGATCGACTCAGCGCTGCGCACGCTCGTCGAGCGCGACGGGTCCGACCTTCATCTGAAGGTGGCCACGCCGCCGATCGTGCGGCTCCACGGCGAGCTATCCCACCTCGAGGGCTACCAGCCGCTGACCCCCGAGGAGACCGAGAGGACGTTTCACGAGATCGCCGAGGCGCGCTCGCTGGCCGAGTTCGAGGAGGACGGCGAGGCCGACTTCTCCTACTCGATCCCCGACCTCGCCCGCTTCCGCGTCAACGCCTTCAAGCAGCGCGGCTCGATCTCGATCGTCTGCCGCGCCATCCCCTTCGAGATCCGCTCGATCGACGCGCTCGGCCTTCCCGAGGTCGTCCGCAGCCTGGCCGAGGAGCCGCGCGGGATCATCCTCGTCACCGGCACCACCGGGTCGGGCAAGTCGACGACCCTGGCGGCGATGATCGACCACATCAACCGGACCCGGTCCCGGCACATCGTCACGCTCGAGGACCCGATCGAGTACCTGCACACCGACAGGCGCTCGATCGTCAACCAGCGCGAAGTCGGCTCCGACACAGACAGCTTCGCCGGCGCGATGCGGCGGGTGCTGCGGCAGGATCCGGACGTGATCCTGATCGGCGAGATGCGCGACGAGGAGACGGTGCGCACGGCGCTCTCCGCCGCCGAGACCGGCCACCTCGTCCTCTCCACCGTCCACACCCTGGACGCGACCGAGACGATCAACCGGATCATCGACTTCTTCCCTCCGCACCTGCAGCAGCAGGCGAGGGTGATGCTCGCCTCGACCCTGAGGGGGGCGATCGCCCAGCGGCTGGTGCCCGATGTGAGCGGCGACGGCCGCGTCGCCGCCGCGGAGGTGATGATCGTCACCGGCCGCGTGCAGGACCTGATCCTCAACCCCGAGGAGACGGGGAAGATCACCGAGGTGATCTCCGCAGGCGAGTACTACGGGATGCGGACCTTCGACCAGTCGCTGCTGAGCTACGTGATGGAGGGGCGGATCTCCGAGCAGGTGGCGATGGACGCCGCCTCCAGCCCGCACGACTTCAAGCTGATGCTGGCGGCCGGTGGGCAGCGGGCGAGCGGGATCGAGCAGCTCGCCGCCCAGCCCGGCGGGTAGTACGAGCGTCCAGCCCGGTGGACGCGCCGATCCCACGCCGCTCAAGAATGTCGCTCCGGGCGTCGATCAACCCTCCGATGGCCCTGCCCGCCATCTTCTTCATGAGCCTCTGGGAGCGCACCCACTATGTCGAGTGCACCGGGGCGAGCGCCTCGCCGCCCGACGCCAACTGCTGACCCCGCCGCCTGCGGCCGGGGCGCCGCCGCCCCCATTCAAGGTCGCGGCGAAAACTGTCGAGCCTAGGTAAGCGAACGTATGAGAGGGAAGCTGAACAACAACCCGGTCGCGCGGGTCGCCGTGCTCGGCGTGCTGCTGCTCGCCGCCGGCTTCTTCGTGATCTTCTCGATGGGGGGCGGGGACGAAGAGGACTCGACCACCACCACGACCTCGGCCACCGTGACGACCCCCGACGGCTCGGCCACGGTGACGGCGACCGTCACCAAGCCCTCCACGGAAGCGGGCGCTGCGACCGCCTCGATCCCGCCGCCGCCGGGCGCCGCCGCGCCGCCGCACGCCGTCACCGCCGCCTTCGCCGCCAACGAAACCGTCGTCCTGCTCTTCGTCCACAACGGCGGGATCGACGACCGCATGGTCGCCGAGATCGTCGACCGGCTCGGCGCGCTTCCCCGGATCGCCACATTCGTCGTCCCGGCCGGCCGCATCGCCCGCTACGCGGCGATCGCCCAGGGGGTCGACGTCGACCGGGTGCCGGCGCTGGTGGTGCTGCGCCCGAAGCGCCTCGACCGCGGCATCCCGACCGCCTCGGTCAGCTACGGCTTCCAGAGCCCCGAGAGCGTCGTGCAGGCGATCGTCGACGCCGGCTACAGGGGCCGCACGATCGACTACCACCCCTAATTACATTGGGCATGGACGCCAAGGACCCCCCGAGCCACCTGCGGCCGGTGCCGGGCTCCGGCGACTCGACCGCGCCCAGCCTCGAGCCTGAGGCCGGCGGCACGCCGGGCTTGACGCCGCCGATCGCCCGCGGCCGCTCCAGCGGCTTCGTCACCGACGTGCTCGTCGACCTCGGCTACGTCGGCGACGACCGGGCCCGGCAGGCGGTCGAGGAGGCCCGCACCGCCGCCCGCCCGCCCGAGGCGCTGCTGCTCGAGCAGAGCGCGATCACCGCCGACCAGCTCTCCCGCGCCGTCGCCGAGCGCTACGGCCTCGATCACGTCGACCTCTCCGCCTACCACGTCGACATGGCGGCGGCGAACCTGGTCACGGTCGACACGGCGCGCCGCTACCGGGCGATGCCGATCGGCTTCGTCGACCGCGAGACGCTGCTGGTCGCGATGGCCGACCCGACCAACGTGCTCGCCATCGACGACATCCAGATCGCCACCGCGCTCGACTGCCGTGTCGCGGTCGCCGCCGAGGAGGACATCGAGGCGCTGATCAGCCGCCTCAACACGCTGCAGAGCGCGGTCAGCGAGGCGGTCACCGAGGGCGAGGCCGAAGCCGAGGAGGAAGGGGAGCTGGCCGAGGTCGCCGCGATGGAAGTCAGCGCCGCGGACGCGCCGGTGATCAAGCTCGTCTACAGCGTCCTCGGCCAGGCGGTGGAGGAGGGCGCCTCCGACGTCCACTTCGAGCCCGGCGAGGGGGAGATGCGGGTCCGCTTCCGGATCGACGGGGTGCTGCGCGAGGCGGCGCACGTGCCGAAGCGGATGGTCAGCGCGGTCGTCTCGCGGGTGAAGATCATGAGCGACCTCGACATCGCCGAGAAACGGGTGCCGCAGGACGGCCGGGTCAGCGTCACCGTGGAGGGCCGCCGCGTCGACCTGCGCGTGACGACGCTGCCGACCCAGCGCGGCGAGGGGGCGACGATCCGCATCCTCGACAAGGAGAACGCGCAGCGCTCGCTCGACGAGCTGGGCATGGACGGCTCGGCCCGGGAGCGCTTCGAGGCCGCCTTCCAGCAGGCCTACGGGGCGGTGCTGGTGACCGGGCCGACCGGGTCGGGAAAGTCGACGACGCTCTACGCGGCGCTGCGGGAGCTGAACAGGGTCGAGAAGAACACCATCACGATCGAGGACCCGGTCGAGTACC
The DNA here is from genome assembly GCA_019456285.1 of Solirubrobacterales bacterium. Lineage (GTDB taxonomy): Bacteria > Actinomycetota > Thermoleophilia > Solirubrobacterales > 70-9 > VRUE01. The sequence continues at coordinate 9,678 of VRUE01000002.1, forward strand.
AGCTGGAGGGGATCAACCAGATCAACGTCAACCGCAAAGCGGGGCTCGACTTCGCCACCGGGCTGCGCTCGATCCTGCGCGCCGACCCCGACATCGTGATGGTCGGCGAGATCCGCGACGGGGAGACGGCGCGGATCGCGGTCGAAGCGGCGCTGACCGGGCACATGATGCTGACCACCCTGCACACCAACGACGCCCCCGGCGCGATCACCCGGCTGACCAAGATGGGGATCGAGGCCTTCCTCACCGCCTCCGCGGTCGACTGCGTGGTCGCCCAGCGCCTCGCCCGCAAGCTCTGCACCCACTGCAAGCGGCGCACGATCGTGCGGCCGGAGGCGCTCGCCGACGCGGAGATCCGGGTCGACGGCGAGATGGAGGCCTACGAGCCGGTCGGCTGCGGCCGCTGCAACCAGAGCGGCTACCGGGGCCGGGTCGGGGTCTTCTCGGTGATGAGGATGAGCGACCGGATCAAGGAGATGACGGTCGCCCAGGCGCCCGAGGCGGAGATCGCCGCCGTCGGCCGCGAGGAGGGGATGCTGATCCTGCGCGAGGACGGGCTGGCCAAGGTCAGGGCCGGGGTGACCAGCCTCGAGGAGGTGCTCCGTGTCACCGCCTGAGCGGATTGCTAGTTGGTTTCGGGTATCGAGGAATCCGGCCGGAGGGACGATCTAACCCCATGGACTTCGATTTCGCAGAGGTTCTCCGACGTATGGTCGAGGCCCGGGCCTCCGACGTGCACCTGACGCCAGGGTTCCCGCCGGCGATCCGCGACAAGGGCAAGATCGTCCCGATGGAGGGGTTCCCGGTGCTCTCCGAGCAGCAGACCCGCGAGGTCGTCTACAGCATCCTCAACGACGACCAGCGCAAGCGCTTCGAGAACAGCCAACAGCTCGACTTCGCCTACGCGATCCCCGGCGTCGCCCGCTTCCGCGTCAACTGCTTCTTCCAGCGGGGCTCGGTGAGCGCCGCCCTTCGCCTTGTCCCGCAGGAGATCCCCAGCCTCGACTCGCTCGGCGTCCCCCAGGTGCTGCGCGAGCTGGTCGCCAAACCGCGCGGCTTCGTGCTGGTCACCGGGCCGACCGGCTCGGGAAAGTCGACGACGCTGGCGGCGATGCTCGACGTGATCAACTCCGAGAACCAGGACCACATCCTGACGATCGAGGACCCGATCGAGTTCCTGCACCGGCACAAACGCTCGATCGTCAACCAGCGTGAGGTCGGCTCCGACGTGCCGGACTTCGCGCTCGGCCTGCGGGCCGCGCTGCGAGAGGACCCCGACGTGATCCTGGTCGGCGAGATGCGCGACCTGGAGACGGTCGCCACGGCGCTGACCGCGGCAGAGACCGGGCATCTCGTCTTCGCCACCCTGCACACCCAGTCCACCGCGCAGACGGTGGACCGGATCATCGACGTCTTCCCGCCCGAGCAGCAGGGGCAGGTGCGGACCCAGCTCTCGATCGCCCTGCAGGGGATCGTCACCCAGCAACTCCTGCCGACCGCCGACGGGATGGGCCGCGTCGTCGCCTGCGAGGTGCTGGTCCCGACCCCGGCGATCCGCAACCTGATCCGCGAGGGCAAGACGCACCAGATCTACGCCGCGGTGCAGACCTCCGGCGCGGTCGGGATGCAGACGATGGACGCCGACCTGGTGCGGCTGGTGCGGGCGGGGAAGATCACCCGCTCCCTGGCCGAGCAGCGCGCCTCGGTGCCCGAGGAGCTCAAACGGCTGCTGGGCGCGGCGCCGGTGGCGCCGGCCGCGCTGCAGGGCGACGGCGCCGCCCCCCAGAGCCCGCCGCCCCCCGCCGCCGCCCCCGCAGCGGCCGCCCCCGCCTACCCGCCCACGGGTCACTGATGGCCGGGGCAACCACCTTCGCCTTCCGGGCGATGGACCTCGCCGGCGCCGCCACCGCCGGAGAGGCCGAGGCCGAGTCCAAGGCCCAGGTCACCGAGCAGCTGCGCCAGCGCGGCCTGATCGTCCTCGACGTCAGCGAGAAGAGCGAGCCGTTCCGGTTGGAGAACGTCTGGCGGCGCTGGAAAGGCGTCGACATGCGCGAGCTGGCGGTCTTCTCGCGCCAGTTCGCGACCCTGGTGGCGTCGGGGATGCCGATGCTGCGCACCCTGCACACGCTGGAGGAGCAGACCCAGGACGAACGGATCAAGGAGGCGATCGCCGGGGTGCGGGCCGACGTCGAGGCGGGCAGCACGCTGGAGCAGGCGATGGAGCGCCACCCCGAGGTCTTCGACCGCCTCTACCGGGCGATGGTCCGCTCCGGCGAGGAGTCGGGGCGGCTGGAGGACGCGCTCGACCGGATCGCCTCCCAGGTGGAGAAGACCGACGCGCTGCGGCGCCTGGTCAAATCGGCGCTGATGTACCCGGCGCTGATCTTCGGCTTCGCGATGGTGGTGCTGGTTGCCGTGGTCGCCTTCATCATCCCCGTCTTTGTCGGCATCTTCGAAGAGATCGCCGAAGACAACCCGGGCGAGAAGGCCACGCTGCCGTTCCCGACTCAGGTCTGCGTCATCGCCTCCGACGCGATCACCGGCTACTGGTTCGTCCTGATCCCGGCGCTCGTCGCCGCCTTCGTTCTCTTCTTCCGCTGGAAGCGGACCGCAGCGGGCAAAGGGGCCTGGGACCGCTTCACCCTGCGCATCCCGGCCAAGATCGGCGACGTGATCCAGAAGGTTGCGCTGGCCCGCTGGTCGCGCACCTTCTCGGGCTCGGTTGCGGCCGGCGTACCGATGCTGCAGGCGATCAATCTGACCGGCGAAACGTCCGGCAACGTGGTCCTCGAGCAGGCGATGGAGGAGGTCTACGCCTCGGTCAAGCGGGGCGGCTCGCTGGCCGGCCCGATCGAGCGCAACGCGATCTTCCCGCCGATGGTCGGCCACATGATCGCGGTCGGCGAGGAAACCGGCCAGCTGGAGCACATGCTGACCAAGATCGCCGACTTCTACGAGGCCGAGGTCGACGCCAAGGTGAAAGCGCTGACCTCGCTGATCGAGCCGATCATGATCGTCTTCGTCGGCGGCGTGGTCGGCTTCATCGTGATCGCGATGTACCTGCCGATCTTCAGCCTCTACGACAAGATCGGCTGAGCCGGGCCGGAAGTAGTCCAGCGGCCTCCCCGCCCCTCTTTAGTGACAACTCCAGTAGTCAAATGACTGCTATAGTTGTCAGCCAGCGTGGACGTGTCTCGGCCCCATCGCGTGATCTCGCACCCGCTCGACAGCGCGGTTTTTCACGTGCTGGCCGGGACAACTCAGGCGCTGACCGGTCGGCAGGTTGCCCGCCTAGCGAGCGAAGGCAGTCAGCAGGGGATCTGGAAAGCACTCAACCGGCTGGTCGACGAAGGTGTGGTCGAGCGAGAGGAGGCTGGCAGCTCGGCTCTCTACACGCTCAACCGCGAGCATCTGGCAGCACCGGCGATAGAACTGCTCACCAATCTTCGCGGGGACTTACTGGAGCGACTGCGGCGAACATTCGGGAATTGGGAGATAAGACCGATGCATGTGTCGATGTTCGGCTCAGCCGCACGAGGCGACGGCGATACTGACAGCGACATCGATCTTTTCATCGTTCGTCCCGAGGGTATGGATGTGGAAGATGCGACCTGGCGGGACCAGCTCGACAAGCTGGCAGATTCGGTGCGGCGCTGGACGGGGAACCACGCCGGCATCGTCGAGCTTTCAGCGGGCGATCTGGTCGAGCTGCGTCGTCGCCGACCGCCGGTTCTCGACGAGCTCGACGCGGATGCGATCACCCTTGCCGGCCCCGACGTAGCGAAGATCCTACGAGGAGAGAGCTGATGGCGCGGCAAGGTAGAGAAGTTTCTGCGCAGAGTCACCGGCGGCAGTACCGCAGCCAGGCAGTTGCGCGACCTGATCAATCTCAAGGACGCGGCTCACTACGGCTTACTGGATGTAAGTCATCCCGAGCTGAAACAGGCACTGCGTCGAGCTCGAGCCTTGCTCAGGTTCGCTGACGAAGTGCTGGGCCGGTGAGGTTCATGCCGCCGTGGTCGGCTTCATCGTGATCGCGATGTACCTGCCGATCTTCAGCCTCTACGACAAGATCGGTTGATCAGAGCAAGCCTGCTTTACGCCCCGCGGCGGGGAGCGGTCGACTTTACGGTTCCCCTGTGCGCGGACTACGTCCGCCGGCATCCGGAGATGGCCGGCGCGATGTAGCTGCTACGGTTTCCTTATGACGCTACATGCACGAGAGAGCGAGGTCGGGGTGCGCGAGCTTC
>VRUE01000002.1:14027-53927 GCA_019456285.1 Solirubrobacterales bacterium
GCCGGCGCGATGTAGCTGCTACGGTTTCCTTATGACGCTACATGCACGAGAGAGCGAGGTCGGGGTGCGCGAGCTTCACGACCGGCTGAGCGAGTACCTGGAGCGGGTCGAGAATGGCGCCGAAGTGGTGGTCACCCGGCGCGGCAAGCGCATCGCCCGCCTCAGCGCGGCCAAGGCCGACGATTCGCTCGAGGGGCTTGCTCGCCGCGGGTTGGTTCGTCCGCCCGAGACGCCGGTCTCCGTCAGGCGCCCCCGGGTCGCGGCCACCGGCTCTGTGTCCGACCTGGTAGCAGAGCAGCGGCGCTGATCCTCTACTTCGATACCTCGGCGCTTGTCAAGCTCGTCGTGATCGAGGACGGCTCCGAGATCGCCGCCGAGCTCTGGGACAGCGATCACACCGCCGCTTCGAGCATTCTGTCCTATCCCGAGGGCCGGGCGGCCCTCGCCGCCGCCCACCGAGCCGGTCGACTCACGGCAGAGCAGCACACCGAGGCGATCGCGGATTTCGAGGAGGTCCAACGCGAACTGGTCGTGCTCGGCGTGGATCGGGCCCTCGCGCACGACGCGGGGCAGCTTGCCGACGACCTGGGCTTGCGCGGCTACGACGTCGTCCATCTCGCCCTTGCGCTTGCTCTGGCCGGCGACGACGCCGCACTCGTCACCTGGGACGGTGATCTCAGCCGGGCCGCCATGCAGGTCGGCCTCGCCGTAGCTCCATAGTGGAGGTTGCGGATCTCCCCGATAATCCAAATCATCCTAATCTGGATTATCCGCAGCCTTAAGCTTAAGGGTATAACCTTTAAGCATGAGGCGTTGGCTTGAACCTTGGACGGGGCCGTCTTGATGGGGGCGGGGGGCGGCCGCGGTCGTTACGAGAGCCGTTCCTGGGCGCCTGACTTCACTCGGTCCGGGCGGCTCGGCGGAGCCGGGACCTACCGGACCTTCATCCCCGAGCCGATCGCCGACTTCGAGCCGGAGCTGAGCGCCTCGACGTCCGCGCTTTCGGAGCGTGCCGGGGCGGCGGTGCGGGATCTGAATGCCTCGGCCGTCGGCCTGCGGCCGCTGGAGGGCCTGGCTCGTCAGCTGCTGCGATCCGAGGCGCTCGCCTCTTCGGCGATCGAGGGGCTGCGGCTCTCCCATCGCAAGCTGGCTCGGGCCGAGGTCGAGGGGAAGGGGGGCAACTTCAAGGCGCTGGAGGTGCTGGCCAACACAGGCGCGATGGAGGAGGCGGTGCGGATCGGCAGCGCGGGGGGTGACCTCACCGTCGACGAGATCCTCGCGATCCATCGGGAGCTCGCAATCGTCCCGCCGCTGGACAGGATCGCCGGCCGGCTCCGCGAGGAGCAGGGCTGGATCGGCGGCGACTCCCCGCCGGACGCCGAATACGTGGGACCGTCCCACGAGCACGTGCCGGGGCTGGTCGCGGACCTCTGTCGCTTCATGAGTCGCGACGACCTCTCGCCGGTGGCCCAGGCGGCGATCGCCCACGCGCAGCTCGAGACGATCCACCCGTTCGGCGACGGCAACGGGCGGGTGGGGCGCTGCCTGATCCACGTTCTCCTGCGGCGGCGGGGGACCGCCCCCAACTATGTCCCGCCGGTCTCCCTCGTGCTCGGCGCCGACAAGGACGCCTACATTGCCGGCCTGGAGAACTTCCGTGCCGACAAGGTCGATCGCTGGGTGGCGCAGTTCGCCCGGGCGGTCGAGGCCGCCGCCGCGCACGCGGCGGACTTCTCGGCCCGGGTCACCGACCTGCAGGCGGAGTGGACGAAGCGCGCCGAGCCGATGCGCGCCGACGCCGCCGCCCGCGCGATCATCGACGACCTGCCGTCCTTCCCCTTCATCACCGCGGCCATCGTCGAGCAGCTCACCGGCCGCTCCAGGGTGGCGGCGATCAACGGTCTCGAGCACCTGGCCCGGGCCGGCATCCTCAGCCGCCGACGCAACCAGCGCAGGGGGGACAGCTGGGAGGCAAAGCAGCTCTTCACCCTCCTCGACCGCTTCGAGTCCGCGGTCAGGTTGACCTGTTATCCGGGGATTTTGGGCGAGAAGCCTGACTTTTTGCGGGAGAAAGCCTGAATTCTGGGGATTGAGGGAATCGAGTGACTGCCGATTAGAGGCCTGTGACGAATCTGCCAGTGCTTCGGTGCAAGAGGCAAACCCGCCGCGAGGCGGGGGCGCAAAGCCCTCGGGGCTTCCTGCTGGGAGTCGGCCGGGCTACCACCGGGGTCGACAGACACCACGTGGCTTCACGCGACGGGGCTCTGGCGCAAACGATGGGTCCATAGGAGGTACCTATGTTTCTCCAGAAACTCCGGGCCAAGATTGGCGCCCGGCTCAACGGCGACCGGGAGGCCGGCTTCACGCTGATCGAGCTTCTCGTCGTGATGCTCATCCTCGGCATCCTCGCCGCGATCGCGATTCCCGCCTTCTTCAACCAGCGGGACAAGGGCACCGACGCCCAGGCCAAGGCCGCAGCGCGGACCGCCCAGACGGCGATCGAGACGTTCGCGACCGATAACTCGGGAAGCTACGTAACCGCGACGGCTCCCGCACTGAAAACGATCGAGGAGACGCTGGTGACCGAAGCGGGCGCCGCCAACGTGATTACGGTTCCGGCACCGGGTGTATCGACGTACACCGTCACCTCCACGGCGGGAACCGGCACCGCATTCAGCATCGCGCGCGTAACCGGCGGGGTGGTCACTTTCAGCTGCACCCCCGCAGGAGGCGGGTGTCCCACCGGACTTGACTGGAGCCAGTAGTTTCTCCTGGCAAGTCGCAAGCCGGCCGGCACCATGGCCGGCGACCTTCGGTAAGGGCGGGCCTTCGGGCCCGCCCTTACCGATTTTTTGGGCCGAAAGATCGCCGATGCGTCCAGCGCGTCGAAGCACGGACTCGATCTTGCCGCCCCCCGCGCTCAAGCCGGCCGCTCCCCACGCCGATCTAGGAAGGACGTATGACCGTGCGCGATCGACTTCCCGGTCACAGATCTCTCAACGCGACGACGGCCCCTATCCGGCGGGTTGCGGGCGTCGCCGCCCGCCGCCTCGCCTCCGAGGCGGGCTTCGCCGTGCCGACCGTGATGCTGATGATCGTCGCGGCGCTGGGGATGGCCGGGGTCGCGGTGGCGGTCTCGGTCCAGGGGCAGGGCGGCACGGTCCGCGACCAGGAGACCAAGTCGGCGCTGGCGGTCGCCGAGTCGGGCGTCGGCCAGGCGCTGCTCCATTTCAACCGCTACGGGCTCGTTTCGGAAACGAATCCCTGCGAACCCGTCTCGGCCACCCCCCCGGACGCCGAAAGCTGGTGCGCGGAGGTCCCCGGCACGACCGTCAACGGCGGCACGGTCAGCTACCGCGTAAGGCCGACCAGCTCCGAACTGCCCAACGGGGAACTCGCATTCACCGCGCTGGAGGTCGTCTCGGTCGGCACTCTCTTCGGGACGACGCGCCGGCTCGAGGTCTCGGCGAGCTCCTCTGCCGGCCAGGACATCTTCTTCGAAGCGACCGTCCAGTCCAAAGACAGCATCGACCTCGACTCGAACTCGGAGATCCACGCCGGCACCGCCACCAACGGAGACATCAACCTCGCCAGCGAAGCCAAACAGTGCGGCACCGCGACCGTCGGCATCGGCAAAGAACTGACCGGCAGCGGCTACTACGCGGACATCGAATGCGGCACGTCGGGGGGCACGCCGCTCGAAGACGAAATCAGCCTGCCCCCTGTTAACCAGGACGACGCGCCGACCAACAACAACAACGACCGCCTCTTCACCCAGGACCGAATCAGCGGCAACAAAAACACCGCCTGCTTCGACGGCTTCAACGGCGCCGGAAAAGAAGACGCCTCCTGCGGCCCGCGGGAGCTGGTGATCGGCAGCAACAGCTCGGTGACGCTGGGCGGCAGCGTCTACAGCTTCTGCAAGCTGACGCTGGACAGCAACAGCGCGCTCTACATCGCGCCAAATGCGGAAGTGACGATCTACTTCGACTCACCGGAGGCGTGCGGCTACGAAGACGGAGTGATACAGCTCGCACTGCGCTCCAACTCGCGCATCACCTCCGCGCCGGGGAAAGCGGGCAGCGTGGCGATGCTGTTTGTCGGCTCGCCGGACACGAGCACGAAGATCCTTCTGAACAGCGAAACGGCCGTCGACGGGCCGTGCGAGCAGAACTTCGTCATCTACGCCCCCTATACCGACATCGACCTTGACAGCAACACCAAGTTCTGCGGCGCGCTGGCCGGGAAGACGGTCCATCTCGCCTCCTTTGCCCAGGTCTGGACCAGCAGCGGGATCGGCGATTTCGTGCTCCCCCTGACGGCGCCGCACTACGTCGCCGACCGCTTCGTCGACTGCACCGCCGCCGCCGCGACCGGCGCCCCCGACGAAGGCTGCTGACGATGGCAAGGGTCGGCGACACTGCCGGGGCGCTGCGCCGGTCGGAGCGTGGCCTCACCCTGATCGAGCTGCTCGTCGCCGCGTTGATCGGGATGGCCGTGCTCGGCGGCGCGGTGACGGTCTTCGTCGGCGCCGTGCGCAGCGAGCCCCGTGTCTCCTCCAAGGTGACGGCGGTCCAGCAGGGCAGGGTCGCGGTCGAGCGGATCACCCGCGAGGTGCGCCAGGGGCTGGACGTGCCCACGGCGACGGCCGCCCAGCTCTCGCTCGTCACCTACGTCAAGCAGGCCACCTGCGGCGGTGCGGCGGCCGGCGAATCGAAGGCCTGCCTCGTCACCTACACCTGCACGGCGGGCGAATGCACGCGTACGGCCGCCGAACCCGACGGCAGCTCGCCGGGCGCCGCCGTGCAGGTCGTCAGCGGCCTCGCCTCGACGAACGTGTTCAGCTACGTGCCGAGCGAACCGGAATCCGATCCCACCTATGTCGGCGTCGAGCTCGCCCTGACGACGCGGGAAGGCGGGCCGGTCGTGATCGCGGACGGCGCCACCCTGCGCAACGGCGGATCGTGATCGGACGGGCGCGCGACAGGGTGGGAGCGAGTCTGGCCGGAGGAGAGGACGGCCTGACGGTGGTCGAGGTAATCGTCGCCGGGCTGATCCTGACGATCGGCAGCCTCGGCGTGCTCGGCATGGTCGACGCCGCCACCCGCAACACCTTCCGCATCGAGCAGGGCCAGCTGCTCAACAACGTCTTGCAGCGGGAGATGGAGGAGATCAGGGGACTCCCCTACAAGCAGATCGCGTTGAGCGAGCTGCCGGTGGAGGAAAGCGGCGAGAACAACCCCAACTCGCGCGTCTCCGGCACCGCTTTCAACACCAACCGCAACGGGACCGGGCTGAAGCCGCTGGTCCCGGGCGGCTCCGTCGCCCCGGGCGCCGAGGCCTTCCAGGTGGAGGACGTCAAGGGCTCGATCTACCGCTACGTGGTCTGGGACAACTGCCCCGGCTCGGTGTGCGCCGACGGCGAGTTCCTGAAGCGCGTGATCGTCGTCGCCAAGCTCGACCCGACCGCCCCCGGCGGCGCAGATCGCCGCTACCAGGAAATCCAGGGCCAGATCGTCGACCCGGAAGCGAAGCCGTCCGAAAGTCCCGGCCCGGCGCCGGGCGGGGGCACGGTGACCCCGTGGCTCCTCTACCCGACCGACACGAACTGCAAAAAAACGAAACCGAAAACGCCGCTGGAAAGGGAGGAAGACGGGGACCACCTGGCGCACAACACGCGCGGGGTCTGCGCCACGGGCCTGAAGACCGGCAACGTGCCGGGCGCCCCGGACCTGCTGTGGCACGGTGCGCCGGAACTGTCCGAGGAGACGCCCATCTACGACTACGCGACCGACGTCGAGCCGGAAGCCAGCCCGGATACCGACAAGGGGTTGCAGCTGTTGGTGGGCGGCGACTGCGGCGAAATGCCCGCCACGACGATCGCGACGAGCCCGGACAGCGACCCGAGCATGTTCCAGCAGCTGCACAAGTGGGTCACGCCGCCGATCCCCGGCGAAACGACCGACCTGGCGCTGACCGGCGAGGGTACGCTCTACCTCTGGACGCAGTCGATCGAGGGCGGCGTCTACGAAGCGGCGATATGCGTCTGGCTCTTCGTGCGGGAATCCGGCACGGACACCGCCTTGGTCCAGCCGCTCGAAAGCCTGCCGTACACCATTTACAGCGAATCGACCTGGCCCAGCTCCGGCTGGACGGAGATCGCCCTCTCGCTCGACCTCGAGGACGCCGAAGGCGGCGGCGAAATCGCCCTGCCGCCGGGCTCGCGAGTCGGGCTGGCGCTCAGCGTCGACGATGGCTCGGGCAGCGGCATCCAGACCCTCTACGACGAGCCCAGCTTCGACAACCGCCTGCAGCTGGAGACGACGGGCACGCTGCCCATCTGGCCCTGAGCGCCCGCCGCGGCCCGTAACCTGCGACAGGCGATGGCGGCGATCCTCCTCTTCCCGGCCGGGCTGGTCGTCGGCAGCTTCCTGACCGTTGTCGCGCACCGGGTGCCGCGCCGCGAGTCGATCGTGGGGGGGCGCTCGCGCTGCCCCGCCTGCGGCGCCCAGATCGCCGCCTACGACAACGTGCCGGTGCTCTCCTGGTTGTTGTTGCGGGGCTGCGCCCGCTGTTGCGGGGAGCGGATCCCGACGCGTTACCCGCTGACCGAGCTGGCGCTCGGCCTGCTCTTCGCGGCGACGGCGCTGGTCCTCGCGGGAAACCCGGCGGAACTGGCCCTTGGCCTCGTCTTCGTCTCCACCCTGGTCGCGGTGACGCTGACCGACCTGGAGCGGCGGATCATCCCCAACAGGATCCTGATCGTCGCCGCGGCGATCGGCGTCGCGATCGCCGCCGCCACCGACCCCGGCAGCCTGCCGGAACGGGCGATCGCCGCCGCCGCGGCGGGCGGGCTGCTGCTCGCCGCGGCGCTCGCCTACCCGCGCGGGATGGGGCTCGGCGACGTGAAGCTGGCGGCGACGATGGGCCTCTTCCTGGGGCGCAGCGTCGCCCCCGCGATCCTGGTCGCGCTGCTCGCCGGCTCGCTGGTCGGGCTGGCGATGATCGCCCGCCACGGGGCGGCGGCGCGCAAGCGGGCGATCCCCTTCGGCCCCTTCCTCGCCCTCGGCGGGGTGGTCGGCCTGCTCGCCGGGAACGAGCTGGTCGACTGGTACCTGGACACGTTCTCCTAAAATTGGGTAGTTGCAGCGCGAAAGGTCTGCGGCCTTTCTGTCGATCCAAGGAGGGCGGGCGCGCCCGACGCGCCGGCAAGCCAGCTTCCATGCAACTGACCAAGCAGAAGACAGGCGCCGTCGCCGGCCTCGACATCGAGGCCGGCAGCATCGCCGCGACCGAGGTCCACGCCAACGGCTCGGAGCAGGTGACCGTCGCCGCGATCGAGCCGCTGGCCGCCGGCGCCTTCCACGAAGGCGAGGTCGTCGACCCGGACAGCCTCGCCGCGGGGCTGAAGTCGCTGTTCTCCAAGCACCGGCTCTCGAAACGGGTGCGGCTCGGGATCGGCAACCAGCGGGTCGTCGTCCGCACCGTGCGGCTGCCGGCGATCGAGGACCCCAAGGAGCTGGACGCGGCGGTCCGCTTTCAGGCGCAGGAGCAGATCTCGATGCCGCTGGACCAGGCTGTGCTCGATCACCAGGTGGTCGGCGGCGTCCCGGCCGAGGAGGGCTCGACGCCGCAGATCGACGTCGTCGTCGCCGCCGCCCGCCGCGACATGGTCGCCTCCTTCGTCGAGCCGATCCGCCGCGCCGGCCTGGACCCGGTCGGCGTCGACCTCTCCGCCTTCGGGATGATCCGCGCCCTCGCCGGCGGCGGCGAGGGCGACGAGCCGGGTGAGCGGCCGGCCGAGGCGGTCCTCTACTGCAACGTCGGCGACGTCACCAACCTCGCCGTGGCGCGGGGGAGTGCCTGCCTCTTCACCCACGTCTCCCAGGCCGGCCTGGAGGCGATCGCCGGCCGGCTCGCCGCCGGCCGCGGCCTCACCGCCGAGAACGCGGCGCAGTGGCTCGCGCACGTCGGGCTGGAGCGGCCGCCGGAGAGCGTCGAGGGCGACCCCGAGATCGTCGCCGAGGCCCGCCGCGCGCTCGAGGAGGGCGTCGCCGACCTGGTCGGCGAGCTGCGCCTCTCGCTCGACTACTACGGCGCCCAGGAGAGCGCCCTGCCGGTCGAGCGGACCGTCCTCTGCGGGCCGGGCAGCGCGATCCCCGGGTTCGCCCAGCGGATGGAGGGCGGCCTCGGCTTCCCGATCGCCGTCCCCCGGCCGCCCGCGCTCTCCGGCTTCGACGAGGGCTCGGCGGCGCGGCTGACGCTGCCCTACGGACTGGCGCTGGACAGCTAGATGCGCCCGGTCAACCTGATCCCCCCCGAGGACCGCCGTGGCGGGCACGCCCCGATGCGGACCGGCCCGCTCGCCTACATAGTCGTCGGCGCCCTGGTCGCGGCGCTGGCCGGGGTGACGGCGCTGGTCCTGACCGGCGACCAGATCGCCGACCGGGAAAGCGAGGTCGCCCGGCTGAAGCAGGAGGACGCCAGGGTGGCGGCACGCGCGCAGCGCCTCGCCGCCTACACCCAGCTCCGCACCCTGCGCGAGCAGCGGGTGGCGACGGTGACCAGCCTCGCCGACAGCCGCTTCGACTGGGAGCGGGTGATGCGAGAGCTGGCGCTGATCCTGCCCAGCGACGTCTGGCTGGTCAGCCTGACCGGGACCGTCTCGCCGGCGGTCAGCGTCGGGGGCGACTCCGGCGACAGCGGCGGATCGTCATCGGGCCCCGACCTGCGCGGCGCGGCGCCGGGGCCGGCGCTGCAGATCAGCGGCTGCGCGAGCGGCCAGGAGGCGGTGGCCGGCTTCGTCACGGCGTTGAAGGACATCGACGGGGTGACCCGGGTCGGGGTCCAGTCATCGGAGCTCGCCACCCAGAGCAGCGCCGCTGGCGGCGCTGCGACCTCCGGCTCCTCCGGGGACGATTGCCGCACCCGCGACTTCATCGCCAAATTCGAGATCGTCGCCGCCTTCGACGCGGCGCCGGTCCCGGCGACGAGCGCCGCCGCGCCGGTGGCGCCCGCGGCGCCGGCCGACGAGTCGGAGACGACCACGTCCAGCGACGAACCGGAGGGCGGCTGAGATGAAGTCGGCGAACAGGGTGATCGTCGCGATGCTCGCCGTCGCCGTCCTCGGCGCCGCCTTCTGGGTCCTGGCGCTGGGGCCGAAGCGCGAGGAGGCGAACAAGCTGGGGACCCAGGTCGAGGAGCTGAAGGCCTCGCTGGCGCAGCACCGGCAGGAGGCTGCGAACGCCGCCGCGGCGCGCCGGGAGTTCCCCTTCGACTACCAGCAGCTGGTGGTGCTCGGCAAGGCCGTCCCCGGCGACGACGACACCGCCTCGCTGCTGGTCCAGGTGAACCGGATCGCCAACCATGCGGAGGTGGAGTTCCGCGACATCGAGCTGGACGCCGCGGCAGGCGAAGCGGCGGCGGCTCCCGCGCCGACCCCCGCCCCGAGCGGGGGCTCGACTGCGACGCCGGCCTCGACCGCGGTGACGCCGACCGAGGTGACGCCGACCGAGGCGGCGGCGTCGATGCTGCCGCTCGGGGCGGCGATCGGCCCGGCCGGCCTCGGCGTGATGCCCTACACGCTCATCTTCGACGGCAGCTTCTCCCGGATCGCCGACCTGATCAAGGGCCTCGACGCCCTGGTCGAGACCGAGGACGCGCAGGTCGCGGTCGACGGCCGCCTGGTGACCGTCGACGGCTTCTCGCTCGCCGCCGATCCGAAGCGGGGCTTCCCAGCGCTGGAGGCGACCTTCGCGGTCACCACCTACCTGACCCCGCCCAACCAGGGTGTCACCGCGGGCGCGACGCCGGCCAGTCCCGCCACCGCCACGCCGGCCTCGACCACGATCGGAGCCACGCCATGAAGCGGCTGAAGGGGCCCCAGCTGAAGATGCCCGAGCTGAAGGCGCCGGCGTTCGCCGTCGACCTCTTCCACGACCTGCGCGACCGCCGCCTGCTGCCGCTGATCGGGGTCGTCCTCGCCGCGATCGTCGCCGTCCCGCTCCTGCTGGGCGGCGGCTCCGAGGAGTCGGGCGCGCCGCCCACGGCCGCGGGGGCCGCGGGGGCCGGGGGCCAGCCCGGCGTCGAGGCGGCGCGCCTCACCGTCGTCCAGTCCAACCCCGGGCTGCGCGACTACCGCAAGCGGCTCGCCGGCCGCGGGGCCACCGACCCCTTCAAGCAGCGCTACTCGGGCTCGGCGCTGAAGGGGGCGAAGCTGAACTCGCAGGCCGAGAGCTCGTCGAGCTCCACCACGACCTCGACCAGCACGACGACCACGGTCGAGGCGTCCGGCTCCGAGTCGCCGGCGTCCGGCGCGCCCAGCGACGGCGGCAGCTCCCCGTCGGGCGGGGGCAAGGGCCGGACCGGGACCGGGGCCGCCGCCTTCGAGATCGACGTCCGCGTCTTTCACAACGGCAAGCAGCAGGTCCGCAGGGGGCTGCCCGAGATGACGAGGCTGCCGAGCAAGGAGAAGCCGGCCGTGGTCTTCATCGGCGTCACCGGGAACGCCAGGAAGGCGCTGCTCCTCGTCTCCTCCAACGTCGAGTCGGTGTTAGGCGACGCCAAGTGCTTGCTCGGCTCCAAGACCTGCGACCTGCTCGCGGTCGAGCCGGGCTTCCCGGAGACGTTCGTCTTCGCCGACGGGCGCAGCTACCGGATCAAGATCCAGAAGATCACCCCGGTCGTCAGCCGGAAGCGCTGAGCGCGCCCAAAGCTTCAGTAAGTGAAGCGATGTCGCTACACTCGCTGAAGCGAGGCAATCGACACAACCGCCTCGATTTCGCAGATGAGCGCCCTCAGCAACTCCCGATGTCCCGTCTGCCGCACGGCGGACGTGGTCTGCGGCAAGTGGACCCTGCTCGTGATCCGCGACCTCGCCAGGGGCTCCAGCCGCTTCTGCGAGCTGGAGCGCTCGCTGGAGGGGATCAGCCCGCGGACGCTGTCGCTGCGCCTGCGGGCGCTGGAAGAGGAGGGCATCGTCGCCCGCCGCACCTTCCCCGAGGTGCCGCCGCGGGTCGAGTACGCGCTGACCGAGAAGGGCGAGGCGCTGGTGCCGCTGATCGAGGACATGCGCCGCTACGGCGACCGCTGGCTGCTGGAAGAAGAACCCGTACCTGCCTGATTCCAGCGTGACGTGCCGGGTGTCCCCCGCCGCCATCTAGCTCACCGAGTCTGTATTTACCCCCGCAGAACGGGGGCGATCGCAGATTCATCCCGTCCAGCCCGACCTGCCGGTGGCAGGCACGTTTGCAACCCTGCAAGGCAGCGTGCAGGCGCAGGAGCGCCTCGCGGCGAGCGGAAGCGTGGGGGCGTGCGCGACTTCCTCCTCAACGAGGCGCTGAAGCGGCTGGCCGCCGAGGCGGCGACGCGATTCAGCACCCTTGTCGCGGGCGGCGATCAGATTCCCTTCGACGTCGCCGAGCAGGCCGGCCCCGACTCGTCCTTCTACCGCTACCTGCCGCTGACCGCGCGGTTCGTCTCCGAGCGCGAGGGCGAGCTGCGCTCGCTGCCTGCCTTCGGCCCGGCCCGCGAGGCGGTCGAGGCCGCCGGGATGGCGGCCCCCTACCTGGAGGCGCGCGGCGAGGCGGTCCCGGCCGAGCCCGGCGAGCGCGCCGCCAGGATGCTGACGGTCTTCGTCGCTTCGCTCTGGGACGGCTGCACCGAGTTCTCCCTCGACCGGGCGCGGCTCGACAAGGCGCTCGCCGGGCTCGATGCCGAGACGGGTGACGCCGACCGGGCCGAGGTGCTGATCGCCCCGATCGTCGGGCTGCGGATGCCGCCGGCGCGCCTGCGGCTCCCGCATGGGGGGCGGATCGTCTGCGCCGACGCGATCGAGGCCCCGATCGAGGCGATGCGCAGCGAGGGGATGGGCCGCGCCGCCTGGGAGCCCCAGTTCCTGGCGCTCGCCGAGCAGGACGAGGGGCCGGGGAGCGCCGAGTCGGCGCTGCGCCAGCTCCGCGAGCTGATCAGCGTGATGCGACTTTTCAAGGGGGGCGGCGTCGGGCTCGGCCCCCACGCCTTCGCCCCGACCGGGGAGGGTCGCTGGCGCCGGGTCGCCACCGGCGCCCCCGCCACCCGCCCCGGCGGGTATCAGCTGAACGAGGACGAGGCGACTCGGCTCGCCGACCTGGCGAGCGCGCTGGAGGCCCGTCCCGACCCCGACGGCGCCCTCGCCTGGGCGGTCGGCCGCTTCGAGATGGGCTGCGAGCGCGACACCGCGCTGGAGGGCCTCAGCGACCATCTGCTGGCGCTGCGCGCCGTGCTCGACGGATACGGGCCGGTGGGCGCCTCGCTGCCGATGCGCGCCGCGGCGCTGATCGCCGACGCGTCGCTGGACCGGGTCGAGGCGCGCCAGCGGATCGAGCAGGCGCTGGAGCTGGAGCGCTCGCTGATCAACGGCGCCCCGGCGCAGGGGGGCGCCGAGCTGGCGAGCTGGGTGGAGGAGGGGGTGCGCAGGATGCTGCGCGACGCCGCCCTCGGTGAGCTGGGGACGGACCTCGGCGCAGCCGCCGACGAGACCCTGATCGCGACTGGCCTGGAGGCCGGCGACGGGGCGATCGTGGGCACGACTTCAGAGTGGGAGACACCCGAGACAGGAGAGGCGGAGGTAACAGTGGCCCGAGAGCGCGATGAGCAGAGAACCCGGATCCTCGAGCCGATACCGGCCGAGGACGAGATCCGGATCACGGCGACCAACTGGCTCGACGAGGTCGAGGTCGGTGAGAGCACCCTGGAGTGGCCCGCCGTCGAGGCCGACGCCAGGGGCGGGGTCGAGCGCCGCGAGCGGATCGACACCTCGCGCGTCCGGCACCTCTTCCCGGTGCCCGAGGACGCCGACTGGGAGGTCCGCGAGCTCGACTACGACCACTACCGCCGCGCCGGTTAGGCGCGGCCGGCGGCGATCGCCAGGCGCTCCTCGCCGCTCGCGAACAGGTAGCGGTTGATCTCGGCCAGGCCGGCCAGGTCGTGGACGTCCTCGTCGAGGTAGGGGACGCGGATCACGCCCTTCGTCCGCAGCTCGATTGCGAGGCGCTCGATGTTGCGCGCGTCGCGCTCGGCCAGCGCCTGGTAGTCGGCGAAGTTCTCCGCCACCCGGCGGGCCAGGTTCCCGTCGCCCAGCCGCTCGGCGAGGGCGGCAAGCAGGTCGACCCTGTCGCCGCGCAGACGCCCGGCCGGGTAGTGGACCTTGTTGACGATCACGCCGCCGAAGGGCAGCTTCGCCTCGACCAGCTTGCGGTGGAAGTAGACCGCTTCGTCGATCGGCTCGCCCTGCGGGCCGCAGACGACGAGGAAGCAGGTGCGGCGATCGGCGAGCAGGCTGTTGACGCGCTTGGCGCGGGCCTGGAAGCCGTCGACCATGCCGCTGAAGGCGTTGAGGAACTCGGCCAGGTCGGCGATCAGGTCGAAGCCGACAATCCGCTTGAAGACGCTGAGCGCGACCGAGGCGCCGCGCCCGGCGACCCGCGCCGCCAGCCCGGTCGGCCGCATGAAGACGCGCAGCGAGCGGCCCTCGATGAACTGGGTGAGGCGGCGCGGCGCGTCGAGGAAGTCGAGCGCGTTGCGGGTCGGCGGGGTGTCGAGGACGAGCAGGTCGAAGCGGCCCTCGGTGTGCAGCTCGAACAGCTTCTCCATCGCCATGTACTCCTGCGAGCCGGCGAGGGCGTTGGAGATCTGCTGGTAGATGCGGTTGCCGAGGACCCGGTCGCGGGACTCCTCGTCGGGCGCCTGGCGGGCGACCAGCTCGTCGAAGGTGGCCTTGGCGTCCAGCACCATCGCCCACAGCTCCCCCTTCATCTCGATCCCGTGGCGCTCGAACAGCTCCGGGTCCATCCGCTTCGCCTCGTTGCCGAGCTCGTGCAGGCCGAGCGAGTCGGCGAGCCGTTTCGCCGGGTCGATGGTCAAGACGCAGACCTTCAGCCCGCGGGCCGCCATCCCGGCGGCGATCGCCGCCGAGACGGTTGTCTTGCCGACCCCGCCCGAGCCGGCGCAGATGCAGATCCCCTTGCCCGCGAGGATGTCGCCAACCGACGACATCAGTGCAGCCCCTTGGCGAGCCGGCGCGCCGCCTCCACCCCCAGCTCCGGCTCGAAGAGGAAGGGGAGGGTCTTGACCGGAGCCTCGGTCCGGCGGCGCAGGCGGGCCAGCTGGGCGCGCTGGGAGCGGGCCCGGCTGTGCTCGGAGAGCGCCGCCCGCGCCGCGGCGCGCACCGCTCCGTCGCCGCCCTCGGCCAGCTCGGCGAGGCGCCCGGCCTCCTCCCTGGAGAAGCGCTCGGGGTAGAGCCCGTTCATGTAGACGCGGTCGACGGCGACGCCGACCTCGGAGCGGAGGTCGTGCTCCAGCGCCGCCGACTCGTTGACCGGCATCTCCTCGGGCAGGGCGACGATCGCGGCGCCGGTGTGCTCGTGGTCGGTGATCAGGCGGTCGAGCTGCTGCGCCTGCGAGTGGATCGGGCCGACCCGGGCGATCGCGGCGAAGGTGCGGGGGGTCTGCAGGAAGCCGATCCCGTGCCCGGTGGCCGGGGCGTCGACTATCACCAGGTCGTACTTGCGCCCCCTCTTGACCTTGCGGTCGAGCTGGGCCAGCTCCCAGATCTTGCCGATCGTGACCAGCTCCTTGAGGCCGGGGGTGGCGGCGGCGAGGTAGCTGAAGATGCGGCTGCGGAAGAGCAGGTCGCGCATCGCCCGGACCTTGAGCTGGAGCAGCACGTACTCGCGCATCGACTCGTCGGGGTCGATCGAGATCGACCAGAGGTTCTCCTCCATCTCGACCTCGTGGAAGCCGACCTCGGTGTGGTCGAAGATCCGCGAGGCGTTCTCCTGGGAGGAGACCTCGCAGACGATCGTCCGCTTGCCGGCGGCGGCGGCCCGCAGCCCCAGCGCGACCGCGACGGTGGTCTTGCCAACTCCCCCCTTGCCGGTCACGAAGACCAGCCGCTTGTCCAGGAGATCCGGAATCGGGCAATTCCTAGCAATTTTCGGGGCCGGCAGGAAAACCCGGCGGCCATGCGAATACCCGCGCAATGGGATTTCTCAGCCGTAAGACCAAGCCCGCACCCGTGCTCGTCGACGAGCCGCACCCGATCGTCGAGGAGCTGAAGCGCATGGAGGAAGCCGTGCCCGAGCAGCCCGCTCGAGCCGGCGACGAGGCCGCGGAGCAGGCGGATCGGGGCCGCGCCGACCGCGCCGACCGCGCCGACCGCGCCGACCACGCCGACCGCGCTGACCGCGCCGATCACGCCGACCACGCCGAGTCGCCGGCGCGGATGAAGGCCGAGGACCTGATCGCTCCCTCGCGCCACGAGGTCGCCGCCGAGGAACCGGAGGCCGAGGCGCCGGTCAAGCACGCCGAGGTGTTCGTCTTCGCCAACCAGAAGGGCGGGGTCGCGAAGACGACCACCACCCTTAACCTCGCCGTCGCCTTCGCCGAGTCCGGCCATCGCGTGCTCTGCATCGACCTCGACCCGCAGGGCAACCTGACGATGAGCCAGGGGGTCGACCCCGACAAGGTCGAGAAGAGCCTCTACGACGTGCTCGTCCGCGATATGCCGCTCAGCGAGGTCATCGTCAAGCGCGAGATCGACATCGCGGTCGCCTCGATCGACCTGGCCGGCGCCGAGATCGCGATGAGCACCAAGATCGGCCGCGAGCGCTCGCTGGAGAAGGCGCTGAAGGAGGTTTCCGGCAGCTACGACTTCATCTGCATCGACACCCCGCCCAGCCTCGGCCTGCTGACGATCAACGCGCTGACGGCGGCGAGCAAGGTGATCATCCCCGTTCAGTGCGAGTATCTGTCGATGCGTGGGTTGGTCCAGCTCCAGAACACGCTGAAGATGATCCAGGAGAACCTCAACCCGGACGTCAAGGTCGAGGGCATCCTGCCGACCATGCTCGACTCGCGGACCGTGCACGCCAAGGAGGCGGTGGAGATCCTCGAGGAGAACTTCGGCGACCTGGTCTTCAAGTCGCGGATCCGCAAGGCGATCAAGTTCGCCGAGGCTCCCGTGAAGGGGTCCAGCGTGCTCAAGTACGATCCCCGGGGGAACGCCGCGAACTGCTACCGGGAGCTGGCGAAGGAGGTCTTGGCGAATGGCTCGTCATAAGCGCGCAAGCATGCGCGAGGGTCCCCTCGCCGACCTCTTCCGCTCCACTTTCGACAACGCCCCCACCGACCCGCCTGAGTTCGAGCCGCAGGCGGAGGCTCCGGCCGAGCCGCCGCCCCCCGAGCCGCCCGCGGCGCCGGAGCGCCTGAAGAAAGTCTTCTCCGAGGAGTCCCAGCTCCCGCCGGGCGGGGAGCCGGTTGTCGAGAACCCCCGCTACGGCCGCGAGGAGCCCGCGTACGAGCCGCCCGGCAGCGGCAAGCCCCACCAGCCGGTGATTCGCGTCGTCGGGATCGGCGGCGCCGGCGTCAACGCCGTCAACCGGATGATCGAGGCGCGCATCCCGGGGGTCGAGTTCGTGGCGGTCAACACCGACCTGCAGTCGCTGCAGCTCTGCGTCGCCGACGTCACCGTCCACATCGGCGACGAGCAGACGCGTGGGCTGGGCACCGGCGCCGACCCCGAGCTGGGCCACCGCTCCGCCTTCGAGGCGCAGGACGAGATCAAGCGCCTGCTGAAGGGCTCCGACATGGTCTTCGTCGCCGCCGGCGCCGGCGGCGGCACCGGCACCGGCGCCGCCCCGGTCATCGCCCGCCTCGCCCGCGAGGTCGGCGCGCTCACGGTCGGCATCGTCACCAAGCCGTTCAGCTTCGAGGGGACTCGGCGGGGCAGTCAGGCCGACAAGGGGATAGAGGAGCTGGCCGCCGAGGTCGACACGCTGATCGTCGTCCCCAACGACCGCCTGCTCGAGGTGCTCGACCAGCAGACCTCGATGGTCGAGGCCTTCGAGGTCGCCGACGACGTGCTGCGCCAGGGTGTGCAGGGCGTCTCCGACCTGGTCACGCTGCCGGCCCTGATCAACCTCGACTTCGCCGACGTGCGGACGATCATGTCCGAGGCCGGCCGGGCGCTGCTCGGGATCGGCATGGGCAGCGGCGAAGGGCGGGCGTTGCTGGCCGCCGAGAAGGCGATCTCCTCGCCCCTGCTGGAGACCTCGATGGAGGGGGCGCGCTCGATCCTGCTCTCGATCACCGGCGGGGCGGACCTCTCGCTGGTCGAGGTCAGCGAGGCGGCCAAGGTGGTCGGCGAGGCGGCCCACCCCGACGCCAACATCATCTTCGGCGCCAACGTCGATAAGGCGCTGGGCGACCAGGTCTGGGTGACAGTCGTGGCGACCCGCTTCGACGGCCGCGCCGCGCCGCGCCGCGCCGCCGAGCCGACCATCCGCCGCACCGGGGACACGGGACGCGCCCGCCCGCCGGCCCGGGCCGAGAGCCCCGGCGAGCTGGGAACGTTGGACGTCCCCGAGTTCCTCCCGGGTTAGCCCAATCGCCCATGACCGGGGTTGTCGCGGCCGGCCACCCGATCACCGCGGAGGCGGGGGTCGAAGTGCTGCGCGGGGGCGGCAACGCGGTCGACGCCGCGGTTGGCGCGGTGCTGACGTCGTTTGCGGTCGAGAGCCCCCTGACGGGCTTTGGAGCCGGCGGCTTCATGATGGTCCATGAGGACGGAGGCGAGACCGTCCTGGTCGACTTCTTTGTCGCCGCCCCCGGCCAGGACGGGATCGAGCGGGGGGCGGAGCTGGTCCCGGTGCCGGTCCACTTCGACGAAGAGACGGTGCAGACGTTCTACGTCGGGCCCGCCTCCTGCGGCGTGCCGGGCACGGCGGCGGGCCTGGAGCTGGCGCTGCAGCGGTTCGGCTCGGCGCCGCTCGGCGAGCTGGCCGGGCCGGCGATCCGGCTGGCCCGCGACGGCGCCCCGGTCAACGCCGAGCAGGCCTACATCCTCCGCATCCTGGCGCCGATCCACGAGCGGCTCGAGGGCAGCCGCGAGCTGTACGCGCCGCGGGGGCGGCCGTTGCGCGAGGGCGACGTCTTCCGCTTTCCGGAGCTGGCGGAGGCGCTGGAGCGGTTCGGCGCCGCGGGGGCCGAGCCCTTCTACCGCGGCGAGGTCGCGGCCGCCCTGAGCGAGTTCACGGTGCGGCACGGCGGCACGCTGGGGCCGGCCGACCTCGCCGCCTACGAGGCGATCGAGCGGCGGCCGATCCGCGCCCGGTTCCGGGGGACAGACGTGCTGACCAACCCGCCGCCCTCCTCGGGCGGGATCCTGATCGCCTACTGCCTCGGCCTGCTGGAGCGGCTGGGCGAGCGCAGCGGCCCCGAGCAGCTCGTCGCCGCGATGGACGCCGCCAACCGCGCCCGCGGCGAGGCCTTCGCCGAGGCGCTCTACGGCGAGGGGCTGGAGGCGAGCCTGCTCGACCCGGCCGCGCTCGACCTCGCCGCCGGCGACCTGCTCGGCTCGACCACTCACATCTCGGTGCTCGACGGCGATGGGATGTGCGCCAGCGTCACCTGCTCGAACGGCTCCGGCTCCGGCGTGCTGGTCCCCGGCACCGGGGTGATCCTCAACAACATGCTGGGCGAGGAGGACCTCAACCCACTCGGCTTCCACAGCATCGCTCCGGGCCGGCGGGTGCCATCGATGATGGCGCCGACCGTGGTCCTGCGCGACGGCGGGGTCGAGCTCGGGCTGGGCAGCGCCGGCTCCAACCGGATCCGCTCGGCGATCGTGCAGACGATCGTGCGGGCGCTCGAGGAGGGGATGGGCGCCGGCGAGGCGGTGCGGGCGCCGCGCCTGCACTTCGAGGCGGGCATCGTCCAGGCCGAGCCCGGGCTCGACGAGGAGGCGCTGGCCCGGATCGAGGCGGGCGGCGTTCCGGTCGCCCGCCGGCCACGGATCAACCTCTTCTTCGGCGGGGTGCAGGCGGTCGCCCGCGACCGCGAAGGCGGCGCGCTGAGCGGCGGCGGCGACCCGCGCCGCGGCGGCGCGGTGGCCACCGCCTAGATGATTGATTCCTAATTCCCGTATCCACGGATGACGCGCCTGGCGCGGCGCAGGATCGGCACGCACGCCCTCTCGCGTAGCGCTGCTACGCGCCGCGGACGCGCGCACCGCCCCGCTTGGCCAGTCGCGCCCCCGCGGGCACGTTAATTGGGAATCAGTCATCTAGCGAGAGAAAAGCGCCGGGCGCCGGTTTCACCCGGGCGGCAGGCAGCGTCCGCCGCGCTCTCGCGGGAGAATGGCGCCTCGTGCCGGAGCCGCTGCAGATCGACTTTGAGGCCGAGGGGCTGCTTGACGGGCTCAGCGGCGATGCCCGGGAGGCGCGGCGGGAGCTGCTCGAGCGGCTCGCGGCGGAAGGCGTTCCCCTCGGGGAGCTGCACGAGGCGGTCGCAGCCGGACGGCTGACCCTGCTGCCGGTCGAGCGGGCGCTGGCCGGGGGTGCCCCCCGCTACACGCCGCGCGAGGTCGCCGAGATCTCCGGGGTGGAGCTGGACCTGCTGCAGCGCGCGACAGCGGCCCTCGGCATCCCCTATCCCGACCCCGACGAGAGGTCGCTGACCGAGGCCGAGCTGGAGGCGGCGCGACGGGTGAAGGCGCTTCACGACTCCGGCCTGCCCGAGGAGGGGATGCTGCAGGTGGCGCGCACGATCGGGAGGGCGACGGCGCGGATCGCTCAGGCCAACCGCGAGCTGAGCGTCCGCACCCTGATGCAGCCCGGCGACACCGAGCGCGACCTGGCGCTGCGCTTTGCCACCGCCGCCGAATACATGCAGCCGTTGGTCGAGCCGCTCCTGATCTACGGGCTACGGGCCCACATGCTCGAGCAGATCCGCCGCGACGTGATCGGCGCCGCCGATCTCGCCTCGGGCGAGATGGGCGCGACCTCCGAGGTCTCGGTCTGCTTCGCGGACCTGGTCGGATTCACCAGGCTCGGGGAGGAGATCGAGCCCGAAGAGCTCGGCCTCGTCGCCGGGCGGCTGGAGGAGATGGCGACCGCGGTCGCGGACCCGCCGGTGCGACTGGTGAAGTTGATCGGCGACGCGGCGATGCTCGTCTCGACCGACGCGGAGCCGCTGATGAGTGCGGCGCTGGGGTTGGTCGACGCCTCCCAGCAGGAGGGAAAGAGGTTCCCGCTCCTGCGGGCCGGCGTCGCCCATGGCGCCATCCTCGTCCGGGCCGGCGACTACTACGGCCGCCCGGTCAACCTGGCCAGCCGCCTCACGGCGATTGCCAAGCCGGGCTCCGTCCTGGTGGACGAGGACGCGAGACGCGCCGCGGGCGAGGGATTCGACTACTCCTTCGCCGGCGAGCGGCGCCTCAAGGGCTTCGACTCGCGCTTCAAGCTCTACCGCGTGCGCCGCGTAAGCGGCGGGGATGCTTAATGACTGACAGGAAAATAGCCCCCAGGCAGCCAGCGCCCCCTCCAACGTGACGCTGTGCCCGAGCGCCTCGAGCTGGCGAACGAGGCGCTTCGTCGCACGCTCGGGCGGTCGCTAGGCCGGCTTGCGGCCGGAGGTGAGCAGGTTGTAGAAGAGCTCGGCCGGCAGGCGGGGCTCGAACAGCCGGGTGTCGACCTTCTGCAGGGCGATATAGCTGCGGAAGGCGAAGCGGCGCCAGCCGCAGGGGACCGAGTCGGGCTCGGCGGTCGACTCGACCGTCCGCAGCCCCCAGCCCCAGGCGTTGGCGAGCAGCTCCTCGCCGCCGACCCGACGGTCCTCGAAGCCGGCGTCGCGCAGCAGCCGTCGCAGATCGGCGGCGGCGAAGGCGTGGACGTCGACCTCGCCCTCCAGGGCGTGGCCGTTGGACCGCTCGCTCTCCGCGACGGCGCGACGGCGCGCCCGCACCAGGCCCCGCCAGGCCGGGGCGGCGATCGCCGCGGCCCGCTTCGGGACGGCCGCCAGCCGGTCGCCGTGGCGGGAGGGCTCGCCGCAGAAGGCGATCGCGCCGCCCGGCCGCAGCACGCGGCGGAACTCCGCGAAGGCCCTGTCGAGATCGGGGATGTGGTGCAGGACCGCGTGGCCGAAGACGATGTCGAAGCTCTCGTCCTCGAACGGCAGCTGCTCGGCCTCGGTCGCGACCGTGCTCGCCTCCAGGCCCAGCGCCTCGGCCGTGGCCGAGAGGCGGCTCAGCATCCCGGCGGAGATGTCGGTCGCGGTGAGCCGCTCGATCACTCCGAGCTGGAGCAGGTTGAGCGAGAAGTAGCCGGTGCCCGAGCCGATCTCCAGACCGTCGCCGAAGCTGCGCCCGCCCAGCCCGCCCAGCGCCTTGACCAGCTTCAGCCGCACCTGCTCCTGGCCGGTCGCGCCGAAGTCGATGCCCCACTTGGCGTCGTACTCGTCGGCCGCCGCGTCGTGGTAGCGGGCGTTGACGTCCTTGATGTGCTCGGGGGTCGCGGTCGGGGAGGCCGGCATCGGGCGGGAACTCTACGCCGAACGGCGCAATGCACGGGACCCGTGCCCGCAATACGGTCCCCGCCCGTGGATCGTGAGCACCTGCAGCTGAACCAGCCGCCGGGGGTGCCGCCGCTGCCGCTGACCGGCGAGCGGACGCTGCCCGACGTGCCGGAGGAGAACTACTGGTACCGGCGGCATCTGGCCGTCTACGAGTGGATCGCGGCGCGGGCCGCCGGCAGGCGCGTGGTCGACATGGCCTGCGGCGAGGGCTACGGCTCCGACGTGCTTGCGGGCGCGGCGGAGAGCGTGGTCGGGGTCGACGCCGACCCGGAGGCGCACGAGCACGCGCGGCGGCGCTACGTGCGGCCCAACCTTCGCTTCGAGCGCGACCTGGTCGAGAGCTTCTCGGAGCCCTGCGACGCGGTCGTCTTCCTGCAGACGATCGAGCACGTCCGCGACGCGGGCGCGATCCTCGAGCGCTTCAAGTCGGTGCTGGCCCCCGGCGGGGTCGCCTACGTCTCCACCCCGAACCTGCTCACCCTGGCGCCGCCCGGCGCCGAGAAGTCCGACAACCCGTGGCACCTGCGCGAGTACCGGGCCCGGGAGTTCCGCGCCCTCTGCGAGGAGCGCTTCGAGCGGGTGGAGCTGCTCGGCCTCTTCCACGCCCGCAGGCTGCGCGCCCACGAGATCTCCTTGAAGCTGGGCTGGGACCGGGTCCACAAGGCGCTCCGCCTCACGGCCCCCTTCTACGACCGCTTCACCCCCTCGATCTCCAGTTCCGACTTTGCCCTCCGGGAGGACAACCTGGACAGAGCCCTCGACTTCCTCGCCGTCTGCCATGCATGAGGAGAGCGTCGGCGACCTGGCGATCGTGCTGCACAGCCACATGCCCTACGTGGAGGGGTTCGGGACGTATCCGTTCGGGGAGGAGTGGCTGTTCGACGCGGTGATCAGGTCCTACCTGCCCGTGCTCGAGGTGGCGCGGGACCTGACGATGACGATCACGCCGGTGCTGGCGGACCAGTTGGAGGACGAGGGGGCGCGGCAGCGGCTGCGGGAGTTCCTGGTCCGCTGGCGGATCGGGGCGGCGGAGGCGGACGTGGCGGAGGTCCCGGCCGAGTGCAGGGCGGCCTGCGAGGCGGAGCTGGCCCGCTATCGCCGGGCGCTGGAGCTGCTCGACGCGGCCGGGGGCGATCCGCTGCGCCCCTGGCAGGAGGCGGCGCGGGAGGGGCGGGTGGCGCTGGCGACCTCGGCGGCGACGCACGCCGTGCTGCCGCTGCTGGCGACCCGCGAGGGGCTGCGCCTGCAGCTCGACGCCGGCATCCGCTCGCACCGGCGGCGGTTCGGCTGGGACGGCGGGTTCTGGCTGCCGGAGTGCGCGTATGCCCCCGGGCTGGAGTGGCGGTTGGCCGAGCACGGGGTGCGCTGGACCTGCGTCGACCAGAGCGCCCACGCCGAGCCGCTGGAGGCGCTGACCCCGGTTGCGACCGGGGCCGGGCCGGTGGCGCTGCCGATCGACTGGGAGGCGGTGAGCTGGCTCTGGTCGCTCGACGGCTACCCGTCCGATCCCGCCCACGTCCAGTTCGCCGGCAAGTCGCTGCGCGGGGTGCGGATCTGGAGGGTGGGCGGCGGGGCATACGACCCCGCCGCCGCGGAGGAGGCGGCGCGACGCCAGGCGGCCGAGTTCCTCGCCGCGCTCGCCGGCCGCCTGCGCGAGTTCTCCGCGTCGCGCGGACGGCGCGGCCTGCTCGTCTTCGCGATCGATACCGAGCTGCTCGGCCACTGGTGGTCGGAGGGGGCGATCTGGCTGGGTGAGGTGCTGGCCGGCGCCGCGGGGGCCGGGGTGCGCCTGCTCACCGTTCCGCAGGCGCTCGCCGAGCACGAGCCGGCCGCCCGCCCGCTGGCCGCCTCGACCTGGGGGGAGGGCAAGGACCTGCGAACCTGGGACTCGCCTCCCGTCGCCGACCTCGCCTGGGGGGCGCGGCGGCTGGAGCTGCGCCTGCTGCGGGCGCTGTCGGCGGGGCTCGGGGGCGCCGCGGCGATGCGCGCCGCGCGCGAGCTGCTCGCCGTCCAGGCCAGCGACTGGGCCTTCCTCGACAAGCGCGGTCAGGCGGGCGACTACGCCTTCCAGCGCGCCACCTCGCACGCAGAGGCCGCGTTGCGGGCCATAGACTGCCCAGCCGGCGGCACCGACCCGCGTATGCGCTCCCTCGCCCCGGACCTGAGCCTCGCTCCACTGAATGCTTGATTCCAAATCCCCGCAGGCCCGGATGAGCCGCGTTCTGACCCTCTCCTGGGAGTACCCGCCGCTGATCGAGGGCGGTCTGGCCCGCCACGTGCGCAAGCTCTCCGAGGCGCTGATCGAGCGCCGGGTCGAGGTCCACGTGCTGACCCGCGGCGGGGAGGAGTCGCCCGAGGAGGAGCGGTCGAACGGCGTCGCCATCCACCGCATCCGCGAGCCGAAGCGCCCCACCGACCTGGGCGAGTTCGTCACCTGGGTGGAGCGGATGAACTCCGACATGCTCGCCGCCGGGGTCGAGCTCGGCGATCGCTACAGCTTCGACCTCGTCCACGGCCACGACTGGCTCGTCGCCAACGCCGGCGACCACCTCGCCAAGCGCTTCGAGGCGCCGCTGGTGACGACGATCCACGCCACCGAGCACGGCCGCCACCAGGGCTGGGTCGACAAGCACCCTCAGACCTACATCCACGGGGTCGAGCGCTGGATAACCAACCGCTCCGAGCGGGTGATCGCCTGCTCCCACTACATGCGCGAGCAGATCGCCGACATCTTCGGGGTCGAGGAGGAACGGGTCAGCGTGATCCCCAACGGGATCGACCCCGACGACCTGCAGCCGCAGGACCCGGCCGAGCTGGCCCGGCTGCGCTCGGAGTTCGCTGCGCCGGAGGAGAAGCTGGTGGTGCTGATCGGCCGGCTCGTCTACGAGAAGGGCTTCCAGCTGGCGCTGGAGGCGATGCCGCGGGTGATCGAGGAGGTGCCCGGGACGCGCTTCCTGGTCGCCGGCTCCGGCACCCACGAGGCGGAGCTGCACAGGCAGGCCGAGGAGCTGGGCCTGATGGGGCACGGCGCCTTCCTAGGCTGGATCGGCGACGACGTCCTGCGCTCGCTCTACCGGATCGCCGACCTCACCGTGGTGCCCTCGATCTACGAGCCGTTCGGCCTGGTCGCGCTGGAGGCGATGGCCTCGGGGTGCCCGTGCATAGTCGCCGACACCGGCGGCTTGCGCGAGGTCGTCCCCCACGAGGAGGCCGGCCTGCGCTTCCGCGCCCACGACCCCGGCGCCCTGGCCGAGGTGGCGATCCGCGTCCTGCGCGACGACGACCTCGGCCGCCGCCTCGTCGCGGAAGCCTACGAGCACGTGCGCCGCTTCGACTGGGGCGACGTAGCCGAGCAGACCGCCGCGGTCTACGCCGACCTGGTCGGCGAGACCAGCCGCGCCTGATTCTCACGGCAGATTTTTTACATTCTGCGCACCACGCGTGAAGCCGTAGGGGTCATCGTCTGAGGAAAGAAACTATTTTGGTACCTTTCTACCATGGCGCTGAACATCAAGGACAAAGAGGCGGAGCGCTTGGCCGCAGAGGTGGCGGCGCTCGCCGGTGAGAGCAAGACCGGGGCGGTCCGCCAAGCGCTGCGAGAGCGGCGCGCTCGACTCGAGCTTGAGGCCGGCGGTCGGCACGGCGTGGGCAGCGACCTGCGGCGGTTCCTCGAAACCGAGGTCTGGCCGCTGATCCCGGCCGTTGAGCTCGATCGGCCGCCGCTGACCAGGGCCGAGCGCGAGGAGATACTGGGCATCGGACCGGAGGGGCATTGATCCTCGATAGCTCGGCGGTGATTTCGCTGATTCGCCGCGAGCAGGGGCACGAGCGGTTGATCGATGCGATGGAAGGCGCCGTGGACATCGGGATCGGCGCCCCCACCCTTGTCGAGACGGCGATCGTCTTGGTCGCTCGGCTCGATCTCGTCGGCCGCTCGATCCTCTCGCGGTTCCTCGAAGAGAACCGGGTCATCGTGCTCCCATTCGACGATCGGCACTGGAGCGCCGCCACGGACGCCTTCATTCGCTACGGAAAGGGTCGCCACCCGGCCGCGCTCAACTTCGGCGACTGTATGACCTACGCCACGGCGCGGCTTGCCGGCGATCCGCTTCTTTTCGTAGGCGAGGACTTCGCGAAGACCGAGATCACGTCAGCGCTCGTCTGATCGGCGGCTCAGCCCGGCTGCGGAAGGGTGGTCGGCGCCTCGGGGTCGGGCTCGACCGGGTCGGGCCAGCGCAGCTGCCGCGGCGGCTCGCGCATCCTGATCACCCGGGCCGGGATGCCCGCCACGACCGCGTTGGCGGGGACGTCTTTGGTGACCACCGAGTTGGTCCCGACTATCGAGTTGTCGCCGACCCGGACGCCGCGCAGGACGCAGGCGCCGTAGCCGATCCAGACGTTGGAGCCGACCTCGACGCCGCGCGTGTAGATGCCCTGGAGGCGGATCGGCCGCTCCACCTCGACCACGCCGTGGTCGAAGTCGATGAACATCGCGCGGTCGGCGATCACGCACTGCTCGCCGATCCGCACCCGCTGGTAGGCGGAGATCGTGCACTCCTGCCCGATCACGGTCTTCTTGCCGATCTCGACCAGACCCTCGTGGCAGCGGATCTTGGTGCCGTCGCCGACCCAGACGAAGCGGCCAAGCTCGACCCGGCCCTGACGGGCGATTTGCAGTTCCAGGCCGCGGCCGAGGAAGACCGGCCCGTCGGTCCGCCAGCGCCACCCGGCGACGGTCAGGAGGCGGCGCCGCAGGTAGCGGCCGAGCAGCCTCGCGTACCCCGGGGTCAGCATCCGGTTGCGGGCGCAGAAGCGGATGAAGCGGATCACGGTGGGGCGCACTTTAGGACCTATGGTCCTTAAACTCAGCCGGCAGTGGCCGACGCCGTTAAGAGTCCATCCGAAAACCCCCCGCCGCTCGCCGAGCGCCTCGTCGCCGGGGACAAGCGGGCGCTGGCGCGCGCGATCACCCTGATCGAGTCCGACGACCCGGCCGGGTGGGAGCTGGTCCGCGAGGTCTACCCGCGCACCGGCCGGGCGCGGATCGTCGGCTTCACCGGCCCACCGGGGGTGGGCAAGAGTACGCTGATCGGGGCGCTGACCGCCGAGCTGCGCAAGGCGGAGCGGCAGGTCGCCGTGCTCTCGGTCGATCCCTCCAGCCCCTTCACCCGCGGCGCCCTGCTCGGCGACCGCATCCGCCTCTCCGACCACTTCCTCGACCCCGGGGTCTTCATCCGCTCGATGGCCTCGCGGGGCGCGCTGGGCGGGCTCTCCGAGGCGGCGCTGCAGGTGGCGCTGGCGATGGACGCGGCCGGCAAGGACGACGTGCTGATCGAGACGGTCGGGGTTGGCCAGGCCGAGATCGACATCGTCGACCACGCCGACACGATCGTGCTGGCGCTGATGCCGGGGTCGGGCGACTCGATCCAGGCGCTGAAGGCCGGGGTGATGGAGATCCCCGACCTGATCGTCGTCAACAAGGCCGACCACCCGATGGCCGACACGATGGTGCGTGAGGTCAGCGGCGTGCTGGCGCTGTCCCGGGACAGCGCAGACTGGCGGGTGCCGGTCCTGCGCACCGAGGCGACGCGAGGGGAGGGGGTCGACGAGCTGGCGGCGAAGATCGACGAGCACCGCGCCCACATCGAGGCGGCCGGGACGTTGCAGGAGCGCCGCGCCCGCAACCTGCGCAACGAGGTGCTGGGGATCGCGGCCTCGCGGATGCGCCGCCGGCTGGAGGCGACGGCCGCCGACGACCCGGAGACCGCGGCCCTGCTGGAGCGAGTCGTGAGGCGCGAGCTGGACCCGGCGAGCGCCGCCTCCGAGCTACTGGAGAGGCAGGCGGATGGCTGAGTCATGGGCCGGCTTCGAGGTCGGCGAGCTCGGCGGCGCCGGGGTCGGCCGCGTCCACAGCTTCTTCGCCGACGCCGGCAGCGGCGAGCCGGCCTGGCTGATCGCGGCGCTCGGGCGCCGCCGTGCCAAGCTGGTCGCGATCCCGCTGCGCGATTGCGCCGCCGCGGCGGGCCGCGTCTGGTGCGCCCACGACCGCGAGGCGCTGCGCACCGCTCCCGCCGTCGACCCGACGCGGCCGCTGCTCCGCGAGCACGAGCTGGCGATCTGCGCCCACTACGGGATCGGCGAGCGGGTCGGCCGCGCCGCCGAGGTCCACGGCCGGCCCGAGGGCTCCGTCACCTCGCAGCCCGCCGCCTAGCAGCCGAGCTGGCGGGCGATCACCATCTGCTGCACCTCGTCGGTGCCCTCGCCGATCGTGAGGATCTTGGCGTCGCGGTAGAAGCGGCAGACCGGGTACTCCTCGATGTAGCCGTAGCCGCCGTGGATCTGCACCGCCTCCTCGCTCGCCCTGACGGCGAGGCGGCCGGTGATCAGCTTCGCCTGGGCGGCGGTGAGGGTGAACGACCTGCCGGCGTCCTTCTCCAGCGCGGCTCGCCAGGTGAGCAGGCGGGCGGCCTCGATCTGGGCCGAGAGGTCGGCGATCTTCATCTGGATCGCCTGGAACTTGGAGATCGGCTGGCCGAACGCCTGGCGCTGCTTGGCGTAGGCGAGCGCCTCGTCGAGGGCGCCCTGGGCGAGGCCGACCCCCATCGCCGCGACGCCGATCCGGCCGCCGTCGAGGATGTGGAGGAAGTTCTTGAAGCCGTCGCCGCGGCGGCCGAGCAGGTTGGCCTCGGGGACGCGGCAGTCCTGGAAGGCGAGGGGGCGGGTGTCGGAGGCGTTCCAGCCCATCTTGCGATAGGGCTCACCGGCCTCGTAGCCGGGCGTGCCGGTGGGCACGACCAGGTTGGAGATCTCTTTGCGGCCGTTCGTCTTGCCGGTCACGGCGGTGATCGAGACACAGCCCGAGATCTCGGTGCCGGCGTTGGTGATGAACTGCTTGGCGCCGTTGACGACCCACTCGCCGCCCTCCAGCTTCGCGGTGGTGCGGACGTTGCCGGCGTCGGAGCCGGCCTCCGGCTCGGTCAGGCCGAAGGCGGCGAGCCGCTTGCCGCCGCAGAGCTGCGGCAGCCACTCGGAGCGCTGCTCATCCGTTCCCCAGAGGTGGATCGGCATCGTCCCCAACGAGGTGTGGGCGGCCATCGTGATGCAGACCGAGGAGTCGACCCGGGCAAGCTCTTCAACGGCGAGCACGTAGGAGAGCGTGTCGGCGCCGCCGCCCCCGTACTCCGGCGGGAAGGGGATCCCCATCAACCCCAGATCGCCCATCTTGGCGACGATCTCGTAAGGAAACGACTTGGTGCGATCCAGCTCCTCCGCCACCGGCGCAACCTCACCCCGGGCAAACTCCCGCACCGTGTCCCGCAGCAACCTCTGCTCATCACTCAGCTCGAAGTCCATGCCGCGCGCCTACAACTGCAGACTCTTGATCTGGAGCAACTCTTCGATCGCGAAGCGGCCATTCTCGCGGCCGTGCCCGGACTGCTTGTAGCCGCCGAACGGGGCGAGCGGGTTGAAGGCGCCGCCGTTGATCTCGACCTGGCCGGTGCGGATGCGCTTGGCGACGTCGATCGCCCGCTCGGTGTCGGCCGACCAGACCCCGCCGGCGAGGCCGTAGACGGTGTCGTTGGCGATCCGCACCGCGTCCTCCTCGTCCTCGTAGGGCTGGATCGCGAGCACCGGCCCGAAGATCTCCTCCTGGGCGATCGTCATCTCCGGCGTCACCTCGGAGAAGACGGTGGGGCGGACGAAGTAGCCGCGGTCGAGCCCCTCGGGCGGCGCGCCGCCGCCGGTCAGCAGCTTCGCGCCCTCCGCCTCGCCCTTCTCGATGTAGCCGCGGACCCGCTCGCGCTGGGTCTCGGAGACCAGCGGGCCGAGCCTGGCGTCGGCGTCGAACGGGTCTCCCGGGGCGAAGCCCTCGGCCGCCTTCGTCGCCAGCTGCTCGGCCTCGGCCAGCTTCCCGCGCGGCACCAGCATCCGGGTCAGGGCGCTGCAGGTCTGGCCCGAGTTGAGGAAGCACTTGGCGACCCCGTCGGGGATCGCCCTCTCGAGGTCGGCGTCGTCGAGGATCACGTTCGGCGACTTGCCGCCCAGCTCCATCGCCACCGGCTTCACCGTCGCCGAGGCCAGCTCGGAGACCCGCCGCCCGGCTCGGGTCGAGCCGGTGAAGGAGACCATGTCGACCTCCGGATGGCCGGCGATCGCCTCGCCGACGACGGGCCCGGCGCCGGTGACGAGGTTGAAGACCCCGGCGGGGAGGCCGGCGGCCTCGATCACCTCGGCGAGGATGAAGGCGTTGAGCGGCACGACCTCGCTCGGCTTCAGCACCACCGTGCAGCCGGCCGCCAGGGCCGGCGCCACCTTGGCGGCGATCTGGTTGAGCGGGTAGTTCCAGGGGGTGATCGCCCCCAGCACCCCGATCGGCTCGCGCAGCACCCGCGAGTTGCCGATCTCCTCCTCCCAGGCGACTTCCTCGATCAGCTTCGGCATCGCCGCGAACTGCCCGACCGGCAGCCCGGCCTGGATGATCTGGCTCAGCTTCAGCGGCATCCCCAGCTCCCGGGCGATCGTCGCGGCGATCTCCTCCGAGCGCTCGCCGAGCCCCGCGGCGATCGCCGCCAGGTAGCCGCCGCGCTCCTGGCGCGACGTCTGCGACCAGGAGTCGAAGGCGGCGCGAGCGGCGCGGGCGGCGCGGTCGGCGTCTCCGGGAGCGCAGGCGGGGATCGTCCCCATCACCTCCTCGGTGGTCGAGTTGACGACGTCGATCGTCTCCGATCCCTCCGGCTTCACCCACTCACCCCCGACGAAGACCTCGTCGCGGACCTGAAGCTCTGCCGTGGTTGCCATGCCTGTCCTCCTCCGTGGGGTGCCCGTGCCGCCTGGCCGGGCAGCCCACGTTAGACGATCGTTCAGTGACTCAGTGACTATCCGAAGCCGCGGAGGGACCGCGGTCGGCCAGCCCGCGGGCCAGCTCGACCAGGAGGCGGACGCCGTAGCCGCTGGCGTCCTTGCCGGTGTACTCGCGGCCTGCGTCCCAGGCGGTGCCGGCGATGTCGACGTGGGCCCAGGGGGTCTCGCCGACGAACTCCTCGAGGAATGAGCCGGCGTAGATCGTGCCGGCCTTGCGCTTCGCCGCGGCGTTGGTGAGGTCGGCGACCGTACCCTTGGTCAGCTCCTTGTACTCGGGGTGCAGGGGGAGGCGCCAGGCCAGCTCGCCGGTCGTCTCCGCCGCCTTCTCGACCTCTGCGGCAAGCTCGTCGTCGTTGGAGATCAGTGCCGCGTAGGTCGATCCCAGCGCGATCAGCACGGCGCCGGTCAGGGTCGCGAGGTCGACGATCCGCTCCGCCCCCAGCTCCACCGCGTAGGTGAGGGCGTCGGCGAGGATCAGACGGCCCTCGGCGTCGGTGTTGTTGACCTCGACCGTCTTGCCGTTGTACTGGGTGATCACGTCGCCGGGCTTGATCGCCGTTCCCGAGGGCATGTTCTCGGTGGCGGGAACGACCGCGACCAGGTCGACGGCCAGCCCCAGCTCGGCGATCGCCGCCACCGCCTCCAGCACCGCGGCGGCGCCGGACATGTCCATCTTCATCTCGTGCATCGAGGCCGAGGACTTCAGCGAGATGCCGCCGGTGTCGAAGGTGACTCCCTTGCCGACCAAGCCCAGGGTCGGCCCTGAGCCGCCGCCCGCGTAGCGAAGGACGATCAGCTTCGGCTCCTCCTCGGTCCCCTGGCTGACCGCGACCAGCCCCCCCATCTTCCTGGCGGCGATCTCCTCGCGGCCGAGCACCTCGACGCTGACCGCGTCGTCGGCCGCGGCGATCTCCTCGGCGCGGCCAGCCAGGTGGGAGGGGGTGGCGACGTTGGAGGGCAGGTTCTGCAGGTCGCGGGCGCGGTTCTGCGCCGCGGCGCAGACCCGGGCGGTCTCGGCCGCCGCGGCCACGCCGTCGGGCGCCAGCAGGGTCAGCGACTCGATCGGGGGCGGGGGAGGGTCGTCCGGGTCCCGGCCACGGAAGCGGTCGAAGCGGTAGGCGGCGAGGATCGTGCCGGTGACCAGCCCCGCGGCGGTCGCGGCGTCGTCGTCGGACACCGGAAGCGCCCAGGCCAGCGACTCCGCCTCGAGCCTGCCCGCCTCCTTCGCGGCGAGCGCCGCGGCGACCCGGGCGCGCTCGGCGTCCATCTCGTCGCGCTTGCCGAGGCCCACGACCAGCGCCCGACCGGGGCGCTCCGGGTGGAGCAACGCCAGCTTCTTGAAGGCGCCTCCGGCGTCGTCGGCGCCGGCTGCCCCGGCAAGCCCGGCGGGCAGCTCCTCACCCCGATGCAGGCCGGCCACGAGCAGGTCGGCGCCCGCCTCGGGGATCTGGTGCTGGCTGACCTCGACCCTCACGGCGGCCGAGTCTACGCGCTTGGGCACGCAGCTCGGCGAGCCCTGCCGCTATCGTCCCGGCGGGGCAAGGCGCCCACCGATTCACACTTCACGACTTCGCAGAAGAAAGGCAGTAGATGCCCAGCACAGTCATCCTTGGAACCGCGCGCACTCCCTTCGGCAAGATGAGTGGGAGCCTCTCCTCGCTCGATGCGACCGACCTCGGCGGCCACGCGATCGAGGCCGCCCTGGAGCGCTCCGGCGTCGCCGCCGAGCAGGTCCAGCAGGTCGTCTTCGGCCAGGTCCTGCAGGCCGGCCAGGGGCAGATCCCCTCGCGCCAGGCCCAGATCAAGGGCGGCATCCCGAAGGAGGTCCCCTCGGAAACGATCAACAAGGTCTGCGCATCCGGGATGCGCTCGCTCGGGATCGCCGACATGGCGATCCGGGCCGGCGACACCGAGGTCGCGGTGACCGGCGGCATGGAGTCGATGAGCCAGGCGCCGCACCTGCTGCCCGGCGCCCGCTTCGGCTACCGGATGGGCCACGTCGAGATGATCGACGCGATGGTCCACGACGGCCTCACCAACCCCTTCACCGAGGAGCAGATGATCAACGAGGCGAGCGAGGTCTCCAACGAGCTGGAGATCACCCGCGCCGACATGGACCGCTACGCCGAGCGCTCGCACCGGCTGGCCGCGGAGGCGACCGACGCCGGCCGCCTGGCCGAGGAGATCGCCGGCGTCACCGTGAAGTCGCGCAAGGGCGAGACGACGGTCGAGGTCGACGAGGCGATCCGCCCCGAGACGACGGTCGAGGCCCTGGCCGGGCTGCGGGCGATCGGCGGCGAGGACGCCACCCACACCGCCGGCAACGCGCCCGGCGTCAACGACGGCGCCGGCGCGATCGTCGTCTCCTCCGCCGAGTGGGCCGAGCGGGAGGGGCGCACTCCGCTGGCCCGCGTCCTCTCCTACGGCACCGTCGCCGACGACTTCCCCTACCTGGCGAGGACCCCCGCCAACGCCGCCAAGCAGGCGCTGGAGAAGATCGGCAAGAGCCCCGAGGACGTCGACCTCTGGGAGATCAACGAGGCCTTCGCCTCGGTGGCGCTCAACTCGGTGCGGATGCTCGGTGTCGACGAGGAGAAGGTCAACGTGAACGGCGGCGCGATCGCCTTCGGCCACCCGATCGGCGCCAGCGGCGCCCGCATCGTCGGCGCCTTGGTGCATGAGCTCGGCCGTCGGGGCGGGGGTTTGGGTGTGGCCGCTATTTGTTCCGGTGGGGGACAGGGAGATGCGATCGTGCTGGAGGTGGCCTCGCAGTAGCGCGGCCGCTGCAAACCGGCGCCTGGTGTTGTCCTCGGCCACCCGGCGGCCCCGCCCCGCCGCTTCCCGCCCCGCCGCTGAGGCCCTCAGTCACGCCTAGACTGTCGCCATGGCGACAGAGCCGCGGGCAAAGCCCGAGTTCCAGCAGCGCGACGCCGAGTTCTCGACGATCTCCGGGCAGCCGGTCGAGCCGCTCTACACCGCCGAGGACGCCCCCGCCGACCCCGGCGCCGAGATCGGCCGCCCCGGCGAGTACCCGTTCACCCGCGGGCCCTACCCCTCGATGTACCGGGGGCGGCTCTGGACGATGCGCCAGTTCGCCGGCTTCGGCACGGTCGAGGAGACCAACGAGCGCTTCCACTACCTGCTCGGCCACGGCCAGACGGGGCTCTCCACCGCCTTCGACATGCCGACCCTGATGGGCTACGACTCCGACCACCCCCGCAGCCTCGGCGAGGTCGGTCGCGAGGGCGTCGCCGTCGACAGCCTCGACGACATGGAGCAGCTCTTCGTCGGCATCCCGCTGGGCGGCGTCACCACCTCGATGACGATCAACGCCCCGGCCGCGATCCTGCTCGCCTTCTACGTCCTGGTCGGCGAGGAGCAGGGGGTGCCGCCCGAGAAGCTGGGGGGGACGATCCAGACCGACATCCTCAAGGAGTACATCGCCCAGAAGGAGTGGTGCTTCCCGATCGAGCCGGCGATGCGGCTGGTCACCGACATGATCGAGTGGTGCTCGCGGCAGATGCCCCGCTGGCACCCGGTCTCGATCTCCGGCTACCACATCCGCGAGGCCGGCTCGACCGCCCAGCAGGAGCTCGCCTTCACGCTGAAGGACGGCTTCACCTACGTCGAGCGGGCGATCGAGCGCGGTCTCGACGTCGACGACTTCGCCCCCCGCCTCTCCTTCTTCTTCAACGCCCACATCGACTTCTTCGAGGAGATCGCCAAGTACCGGGCGGCGCGGCGGATCTGGGCTCGTGAGATGCGCGACACCTACGGCGCGAAGCGGGAGGAGTCGATGCGCCTGCGCTTCCACGCGCAGACCGCCGGCGTCTCGCTAACCGCCCAGCAGCCGCTCAACAACGTGGTGCGGACCTCGCTGGAGGCGCTGGCGGCGGTGCTCGGCGGCACCCAGTCGCTGCACACCAACTCCTTCGACGAGGCGCTGGCGCTGCCGACCGAGGAGGCGGCGCGGGTGGCGCTGCGCACCCAGCAGATCATCGCCGCCGAGTCCGGCGTCGCCAACACCGCCGACCCGCTCGGCGGCTCCTGGTTCGTCGAGAGGCTGACCGACGAGATGGAGCGCGCCGCCTATGAGTACTTCGCCCGGATCGACGAGCTGGGCGGGATGGTCGAGGCGATCCACCGAAACTTCCCGCAGCGGGAGATCGCCGAGGCCTCGTTCACCTACCAGCGGGAGCTGGACGAGCGCCGCCGCATCGTCGTCGGGGTCAACGACCTGACCGAGGACGACGAAGAGGAGATGCCGATCCTCCGCATCGACCCGGCACTGGAGCGCAAGCAGGTCGACCGCCTGCAGGCGACCCGCGCCCGCCGCGACGCCGCCGCGGTCGAGCGCGCCCTGGCCGAGCTGAAACGGGCCGCCGCGACCGAGGAGAACCTGATGCCGCCGATCCTCGCGGCGGCCCGCGCCCGCGCAACCGAGGGCGAGATGATCGCCTCGATGAAGGAGGTGTTTGGGACCTACACCGAGTCCCCGGTCTTCTGAGGCCTACTCGTAGGTGTACGGGATCGTCACCTTCGGGTCTTTGCGCCAGAGCGCTCCATAGATCGGTCGGGCGCCGATCTCCTTCGGGCCTTCGACTTTCGTCTCGGGCGCCGGCTGGCCGGGCACCGCAGTGATCGTCGGCGTGCCGACCTTCATGCCCTTGGCTGCCCACTTCGGCGGGAAGACAATGCTGACGCTCATCTTCGCACCGCCTGGGAGTGAGGATGCCGCGCCGCATCCAGTTATGCAGCGTGCGGGAGTCGATGCCGGTCAGCTCTGCCAGCTCGGGGAGGCTGAAATCGCCCGTGGCGAGGGTGTCAGGCTCAGTCTTCGGCATGACTCGACCTTCTTCTATCAGCGTCGGGTCTTTGGAACTTTGGCGCCAGCGAAAAGATGGCGGATTCTAGGAGAACCGCCGCTAGCTAAGCGATCGCCGGTTGCAGGACCAGGCGACAACGGTCGGCCAATGGTTGCTCCCGACTGACCTTGGAGAGGTATGCCGCTGCGTCCAGTCGATTTGCGGTCAGTCTATAGTCGGGCTATGGTGGGATCAGGCCATCGAAAGAGGGAGTAGATATGTCAGACAACTGGATCAAGTCTCTGGGGATGGGAGCACGTGGGCATCAGCTTCGCGATGACTGGGGCAACGAGCGGGACGGCCTGCTCCGCAGGGCCCTCACCTTTGCCCGGCGGCCGGGGCTCGCGAACGGCGATGGCGTTGTGCTCTACGCCGCGGGGGTCGGCCTCTTTTTTGCAGTCGGCAAGGTCACCAGCCACCCCTACCTCGACGAGACCGATACCACCCCCTGGCCGTGGCGAGTGCATATCGAGCTCGACCAGTCGCGGGAGTTCCTCCACGACGGGGAGCCGTTGGAGCTGCTGAACGTCGAGGAGCGTGACCTTCGCAAGGTGATCAAGCGCCGAAGCCACATTCGGCTCTCCGAGGCCGAGTTCGAGGCAGCGGTGAGAGCGCTCCGCGCGTAGGCATGCAGGAGCCCCGCCATAGATGAGGCTGAATTGATCGAGCACGAGTGGGTTCACCTGACCGCGGAGCAGCTCAGTGCCGACTCGGCACTCGTTCATGCGATCGAACGCTTCCACGCACCTCCTGGGCGTGCGGGTGACGCCGCGGCGGCGTGGCTCAAAGAGGGAGCTCTCAAGGAGACGAGCCACGTCGCCACTTATGTGCTGCTCATCGAGAGCGAGGTCGCCGGCTTCTACTCGTTGGGAATGAGCGAGGTCGAACTACGATCGCAGCACCGCAAGGGGATCTCGGCGAGCCATCCGCGCCAGGGGGCCGTGCTCATCCTCTGGCTCGCGCGAGCCGCCAAGGCGAACGTGGACACCGCAACCATCTTTCGCCACGCAGTCGGTATCGCACAGATCGGCTCGCGGAGAGTCGGCGCGGCCGTCATTGCTGTGGACCCCTTCGACGCCGCGACCGAGGACTACTGGCGGCAGCACTTCGGCTTCCGCGCAGCGCTCACCAAGCGACCAGATGCCGATGGCGAGCAACGAAGCCGGCTCTGGCTGCCGCTCTTTCCCGAGATCTAGGCAGGCTGCCTGACGCGCGTGCTTGGCCGCGTGGTTTCCGCCACGTACTGCTCTGCGTTCAGGCAGAACTCGCGCCACCGCTCATCGAGGCGGGCCTTTGCCAGCTCGTCCGCGTCGATTACCGTCTGCGTCTCAACCGCCTGCCCAGAGTCGGTCGAAGCCGCGAGGACATGTTTCTGATCGTCGGCCATTGCGATTCAAGGGTAGCGGCTAACAGGCCGGAACCGAAATCATCCCGGATCTTCTGGGCGTGGCCTCGGCTGTTTCCCAGGCAAGCCGGCAGCTCAGTTGGCCAAGTAGTCTTGCGCTCGATGGAGGCAGCCACCGCCCGCAAGATCCGCGTCGTCGTCGCCAAGCCCGGCCTCGACGGGCACGACCGCGGCGCCAAGATCATCGCCCGGGCGCTGCGCGACGCCGGCATGGAGGTGATCTACACCGGCCTGCACCAGACCCCCGAGCAGATTGCCGAGACGGTGATCCAGGAGGACGCCGACGCGGTCGGGCTCTCGATCCTCTCCGGCGCCCACATGACGCTGGTGCCGCGGGTGGTGGAGCTGCTGGCCGAGCAGGGCGTCGACGACGTCCTGGTCACGGTCGGGGGCACGATCCCCGCCGACGACATCCCCGAGCTGAAGAAGCTCGGCGTCGCCGCGGTCTTCACGCCGGGGTCCGGAACCGACGAGATCGTCGAGTTCATCCGCGATGGCGCGGCGGAGCGGCACGAAGCGTGACGAGGATCACGCCGAATAGCACATGTCCGCGTGTATAGATAGACTGACTGACTAGTCAGTCAACCAGCCCGAGGAGGCTTGAACTTGAAGATCTGCGTCCTGGTCAAGGAGGTACCGGACGCCGCCGTCCAGAAGCGCATCGACCCCGACACGATGCGGCTGGACCGCAGCGGCGAGAAGAACCTCAACCCCTTCGACACCCACGCCATCGAGACCGCCCTGCAGATCAAGGAGGGCGGCGCGATCCCGGTCGAGGAGGTCGTCGCGGTGACGATGGGCCCCGACTCCGCCGTCCGCGCCCTGCACAAGGCCGTGGCGCTCGGCGCCGACCGCTCGGTGCACCTCTCCGACGACGCCCTGGTCGGCTCCGATGTCTGCGCGACCGGCTACGCGCTGGCCAAGGTGCTGGAGCCCGAGAGCCCGGACCTGGTGCTGCTCGGCCAGCAGTCCGACGACGGCGAGTGCTACACGATCGGCGCCGTGGTGGCCGACCACCTGAAGATGCCCTCGCTGACCCAGGTGGTCAAGCTCGACGTCGCCGACGGCAAGCTGCGCTGCGAGCGCCAGGCCGAGTACGGCTACGACACGGTCGAGGTGGAGCTGCCGGCGGTGATCAGCGTCGGCGACGCGATCAACGAGCCGCGCTACCCCAGCCTGAAGGCGATCATGGGGGCGAAGAAGAAACCGCTGGACGCGAAGGCGACCGCCGATGCCGGGATCGACTCCGGCATGGTCGGCGAGCCCGGCTCCAAGACCGCGGTCCTGGCGCTCAACCCGCCGCCCGCCAAGCAGGCCGGGGAGATCATCGAGGACGAGGACACCAACGAGACGGTCGAGAAGATCGTCGCCTGGCTCGACGAAAGGAAGCTCCTGTAATGGCTGGCATCCTGGTCTACGCCCTCCACGACGGCGAGGGCAACTTCAACAAGAACGCGCTCGGGGCGATCTCCAAGGCGGCCGAGCTGGGCGGCGAGCTGGGCGGCGAGGCCGCCGCGCTCGTGGTCGGCGATGTCGCCGACGACGCCTGCGCCTCGCTCGGCAACTACGGCGCGGCGAAGGTCTACCGGGCCAAGGACGTGCCCGAGGGCCTCGCCCCGCCGATCGTCGACGCGATGGCCAAGGTGATCCAGGACGAGGGGTTCGGCTACGCGCTGTTCGGCGGCGGTCTGCTTGGCTTCGAGATCGGCGCCGGGCTGACCGCGCGGCTGAGCGCCGGGGTGACGATGGAGGTGACCGAGGTCAAGGTCTCCGACGGCAAGCTGGTCGCCGAGCGCCCGATCCTCCAGGACTCCCAGATCGCCGACGTCGGCTACGTCGCCGAGCCGGGGATCATCATCGGCCGCCTCAACGCCTTCGACGCGAACGAGACCGGCGGAAGCGCCGAGGTCGTCGACGTCGACGTCGAGCTGTCCCCCTGGTCATCCAAGGCGAAGCTGATCCAGCGCGGCGAGCAGCGTGGCGCCGACGTCAACATCGAGGACGCCGAGATCCTGGTCGGCGGCGGTCGCGGCCTCGGCGCCGCGGACGGCTTCAAGCTCTGCGAGGAGCTGGCCGAGTCGATGGGCGGCGCCGTCGCGGCGACCCGCGCCGTGGTCGACGCCGGCTGGTACCCCTACGCGGCCCAGATCGGCCAGACCGGCAAGACGGTCGCGCCGAAGCTGTACCTGGCCGCCGGGATCTCCGGCGCGATCCAGCACAAGGTCGGGATGCAGGGCTCGGAGAGCATCCTCGCGATCAACAAGGACCCCAACGCGCCGATCTTCGAATTCTCGGACCTCGGCGTGGTGGGCGACCTGCACAAGATCGTCCCCAAGCTGACCGAGGCGATCAAGGCAAGGCGCGGGTGATTCCACACCACGCGCATCCGGATGACGCGCGCGGCATGAGGTCAACCGCGCCGCAGGGCGGCTGAGCGCGCGCTCAGCCGCCGAGAAGGAGCAGGAGATGCCGGCAGTAGCACCCAGCGAGTTCCCGCCGCCGTTCGACCCAGCCGACGTGATCGGCCCGCCGACCGATCCGGAGGAGGAGCGAATCGAGGTCGGCATCGCGATCGTCGGCGGCGGGCCCGCCGGGCTCGCCTGCGCGATCAAGACGATGCAGCTGCTCGGTGACGAGCCGGAGCTGACCGAGAAGCTGGGCGAGGTCCCGGTGGCGGTGATCGAGAAGGGCAAAGTCGCCGGGGCGCACCTGCTCTCCGGGGCCAACATGCGGCCCTCGGCGATGAAGGAGCTGTTCCCGGACCTCGATCCCTCCGACTGGCCGGTCTACCAGGAGGTGACCAAGGACGCCGTCTACCTCCTCACCTCGAAGATGGCGCTGCCGCTGAAGCCGATGCCGCCCAACTTCCGCAACCACGGCAACTACGTCACCTCGGTCTCCAAGCTGGGCCGCTTCCTCTCCGACAAAGCCGAGGAGGCGGACGTCTACATCCTCGCCGAGACCGCGGCGACCAAGCTGCTGGTCGAGGACCGGGTGGTGAAGGGCGTGCGCTCCGGCGATCGCGGCCGCGACAAGGACGGCGAGGAGCTGGCCAACTTCGAGCCCGGCTCCGACGTCGTCGCCAAGGCGACCGTCTTGGCGGAGGGGACGTTCGGCTACCTCAGCCACGCGGCGCTCGACTACTTCGACCTGAACGGCGTCGATCCGCAGCGCTGGGAGCTTGGGGTCAAGGAGGTCTGGGAGGTGAAGGAGCCGCTCGACCGGGTCATCCACACGATGGGCTGGCCGCTGCGCAAGTCGCCGAGATACAACGAGTTCGGCGGCAGCTTCATCTACCCGATGGGCGAGGACAAGGTCTGCATCGGCCTCGTGGCCGGGCTCGACTACACCGACGCGACCTTCAGCTGCCACGACGCA